>JAYEND010000104.1:0-14179 GCA_034721895.1 Campylobacterota bacterium
TATAAGCTTGGTAAACAAGGTAAAATTATTTCAATTGATTAATAAACAATAGGGAATCACATTGTATATTCTCAAAAACCTTATAATTTAACATATTTTATAAGGTTATCCGCTGTAGCGACGTTTGGAGGCTATAAATATGTAATAAAGTATATAAAACCTTATAAAATATGCTATATGGAAGATTTTATAATGAAAACATGACTAACTGGTCTTCCTTGTTCTATGAGAAAATCCCAGCTTCCTAATCAAAAATATTTCCCTTATGCTTGCATTGACCAGAGCTCTTTTGAAAACAATTTATTACCGCAGCAACACCTTCTCAAAATTCCCTATAATCTCCTGCTGCAACAATTCCTTATCGGTTGTTTTCAAATCCAAAACATGAATATAAAGAAAATCATCCTTTAGTTCTACCGTAATAGTTCCAGGTGTCAGGGTAATAGAGTTGGCCAATAGAAGCTTGTCATACTCGTCTGTCAACGAAGTTTTAAGCTTGATGATCCCCGGATTGATCGGAAGCCTTGGATCAAGTACGATTTTAGCAACTTCAATATTGGATTTGACCAGACTTTTCAAAAACAGAGGGGTGAAAGCGATATACCTGGTCGCGATGCTGACAATGTCCGGTTTTTCATTTTCAGTGAAGAACCATGCCACACCAAAAGCGACAATTGCTCCGACGAGAAGTTCCTGGATATCCAAAGAGTTGGTCAGCCCCACCCAGACCAAAAAAAGTAAAATAAATTTTCCTGCCATCACTTATCCTTTGGGAGATACAAAAAGTTGTTGCTGTCATCATCTGCCCAGATACATTCACTCTCCAGCTTCAGTGAGTCGGGCGGACAGACATCTGTACAGAGACTGCACCAGCAACAGCGCCCGTAATCAATACGCGGGATGCATCCGCTATTGTTTTTGCTGTTTCTATCCTCATCAATACTGATCATATCGATAGCATCATTCATACAGACATCCTGACAGTTCGCACATCCGATACAATCATCCAGAACATTCGTATGAAACCCCCTGTATCCCGCTATTTCCGCTTTTTTCTCTTCGGGATAGCAGAGTGTCTGGGGCTGGTCAAAGAGTTTTTTGACTGCGCTCAATGGGAATAGTACCCCTTTGATATCCGGACTAAACTTCATCTTTACTCCTTCTCACCGCTCTATCTCCGGAGGACAGATCCCCAGTGAATTCATGATCAAGGCAACATTGGAAAGCTCTTCATCGACAAGCATCTTTTCCAGCAATGTAAATCCGTGGATCAGCGAAGGGCCTTTGACCTGCATCCGTCGTATTTTTTCGCTTCCGTCACCCGCCATATAATAGCCAAATTCACCGCGAGCCGATTCAGTGCAGACATAGACATCATCTTTGGGGAGTTTGAATTTTCTGTGCTTGGGGATCTTTTGCATGATCTCACCCTCAGTCGGCATCTGTTCGATCACTTGTCGCAGGATCCTGATCGACTCTCTGATCTCGCCTCTTCTGACCAGGGCGCGGCTGTAAACATCACAACCCTCAAATACAGGGATATCAAACTCGAGTTTATCATAAACCAGATAGGGGTTGTCTTTTCGCACATCACGCTTGATACCGCACCCCCTCAGCACTTGACCTACATAGCCGTTTTTGAGTGCTTCCTCTTTGTTGACGATACCTACACCTATAGCTCTTTCTTTGAACGTGGCATTGTCAAAGAAGAGTCTGTCATAATCAGGAAGCTGCTTCTCCATAGTGTCCAAAACCTGCGTCAAGCGATCCAAAAATCCTTCCGGAAGATCCCGTCTCACCCCTCCCGGGTAAATATACATGTGATAGACTCTTCCGCCCGTTAACTCTTCAAACAGATCGAGGATCATATCTCTATCGCGGATACTCCACTGGCCTACGGTTCCCAGCCCTATCGAACCGCTTTGTCCTCCCATCCAGAGCATCTGGGCACCAAGCCTTGCCATCTCGAGTACCATGACCCGGATATATTTTGCACGCTCGCTGATCTCGATCCCCGCGAGAGTCTCAACCGCTCTGGCAAAATTCTCTTCATTCGGATCAGGTTCAGGTACACAGATCCGGCACACGATGGTAAAAGCCTGGACGATAGTCCGCCGCTCAATAAGTTTTTCAAACCCCCGGTGCAGATACCCCACATGGGTACGGGCATGCTTGATCGTTTCGCCTTCCAGATCAAGTTCGACGCTCATGTTTCCGGTGATTCCCGGATGTTGAGGGCCATGAAAGATTTTGATAAGTTTAGTTTCCATCTTCTTCTCCCCCCTCTTTCTTTGCCTGTGCTTCTTTCAGCTTTTTTGCTTCGGCTCGTCTTCGCTTCATCTCTGCCTTGACATCCTTGTTGTCATCCCTGCCGCCACGAAAATCATAATGCTCATTGACATACGCCAGAGTATCGAACTCTCGTCGCATCGGCGGAATATCATTCCACCCCTCCAGGGCAAAATCATAAAGCGTTTCATTGCCAGGGAACGCTATCCCAAACATTTCATGCAGATCCCTCTCCATCACTTCTGCCTGCGGAAACAGGGAGAGTAGGGATTGCAGTACCGGATTTTCCCGATCGATCAAGACTTCGACCATCAGGTTTTTATCCCGCTGATCAGTGGTCAGCAGGTAATTCACGGCGAAAATCCTCTCTTCGATCCAGTCGGTACAGGCGATCTGGGAGAGTGTGATGAAGTTGGTATTGGTCGTGATGAAATGGATAATATCGATCAGCTCATCCCGATTGGTTTGCAATTTGAAAAGCCGCTCATTTTTCTCGACCAAGGTATATTTAGATTGCAAAAACTCTATCATATCTGTCATACATTCATCCCTGCAAAATTCTCTTCATAGCTCGGTGCACTGCTGCTGCCAAGGATCTTCTCCTGATTGGCTTTATAAAAACCATAGTTGCTGTGATATTTTGTATACCCGGCAAGCTTTTCACCTGCCATGATCTTTTTCTGGAGTTGGACAAACCCTTCGATCAGCGCTTCAGGCCTTGGCATACATCCGCTGACATACATATCGACAGGCAGGTAGTCATCAAGTTTCTTGATCGTATTATAGCTATCCCAATACATACCGCCGTTCACTGTACAGCTTCCCAGTCCGATCACATATTTTGGCTCATTCATCTGCTCATAGCTTCGTATCACTCTTCGGAGTGTTTTGGGCGAGCAATATCCCGAAACGATCAGGATATCGGCCTGCCTCGGCGTGGCTACCCCTACGACACCCAGTCTCTCGATATCATACCGGCTGGTGAAGACAGGCGGCATCTCGATAGCACCGCAGCCTGTACCATAAGCCAAGACGAACATGCTTTTGGTTCTGAACCAGTCAATCGTCTTTTGGATGATAGTTTGCGTGTTTTTCAGAGATGACTCTTCGTTGACAAGCTCCAGATGATACTGTGTAAATCCCTCTTCCATACTCATATTCCTTTTTTGTTCTCTATTACTTTAAATCAGCATAAGCCCGATGAGTGCGATCCCTGTCGGCACCCGTACCAGAAACTCCACACTTTGAACGGTGGTCATCCTGGCATAGACACTGCCGATCATGACAAGAGCCAGAAAGAGCAGGAATGTCTTGACCACCAGATCGATGAGACTCTCTGAGCCGCCCAGAAAAAGATTGACCATCAGGAGCAGTTTGGCGAAAGAGAACATGGCACTCTGACTCAAAGCAAGTCCAAAAAATTTACCGCTGAATTCGCTTGCCGGCCCGCTGTAAACCTCTTGCGGTGCACCGACGACATCAAAAGGTGATTTCCCCATGAACCCTACCAGCGAAATAAAGGCAGCAATAAAGAGCAGAGGGTGTCGGACGATATTGTACCCTTCGCTCTGATTTGCCATGATGACAGAGATGTCAGCACTCTCATTGACGATCATCAGCCCGATCAGCGCAATATAAAAAGGGAGTTCAAGCCCGATCAGGCGGGTCAATCCCCGCGTCACACCCATCACTCCGAAAGGATTGCCGTTGCTCCCGATCCCCAAAGCATTCCCAAGCGGCCCCAGCACCATCAGGTACAAAATAACGATCAGGTTACCATACTCACTCAACCCCTGCAGATGCTCACTGTTGTTCAGGTAGGGAATGAAGAGAATTGTCATCACTGCACCCGTCATCATAATGACAGGGCCTGCATAAAACATCCATCCAAAATTGGTTGAATTCTCTTTGAGAAAAAGTTTAATACTGTCAAAAAAGGATTGGGCGAGAGAAGGGCCATATCGCTTATGAATACGCGCCGTAATATTTCTGTAAAGCCCATAATAGAAAAAACCAAACACATAGGCCAGCAGCAGCATCCAAAAAATATCTAAAATCATGACTTGACTCCTATCAAAAGCAGCAGGGTAAAAAAGGTGAGGATCAGGAACCCGACATTTTGAACTGACAGATTGTAGAGCCTTGACACCACTGCCGAAGCATCCCGGCTTGATGTTGACACCCATTCCCAGAAGGAGCTGGAGCTGTTTTGCAGCATGACCCTGATGAAGCTGATCCGCCTTAACTCTTTTGCCATGCCGTAACCGTAGTGCAGATTGACATTTTTATCAGGTACTTCACCACAGTAACTGATATCCAGGCGGTTTTTTACCGTGACAGCCTGATTTTTCAGTCGCAGCAAAAGTGCTAAAAAGATCACAAAGAAGACTGCAAACACTCCCATCAAAATAGCACCGTTGAATGAAGCAAATGAAGTATAGAGTTCAAAAATATCAGTATAGGGAACGGCTTCCAATCCCAAGGAGAGGAGTACTGTATTAAAGATCGGTACGATACTGGCAGGGAAAATCCCTAGAACCACGAGGATCACTGCTCCCAGGATCTGGGGAATATAAAAGCTTGGCGGGACATTGGGATAAGCGCCTCCCTCTGCCTGAGTCGGCTGCCCGAGGTAGATACCGTAAACCAGTTTATAACAGTACAAAAATGCCGAAGCAGAACTAAACATCACTGCTGCCAGAAGTACACCTTTTTTCTCCTCCAGCAAAGTGGTATAGATCAAAAACTTGCTATTGAAACCACCCAAAGGTGGCATCCCTGCAAGCGTAATAATACCTATCACCAGCAGTACAAAAAGCGTCGGATAACGGTATAGCAGACCGCCCAGTTCGCTGAATTTTGTTTTTTTGGTCACATAGATAATAGCTGCAATATTGATAAAGAGCAGCAGCTTGACAAAGGTATGGATCACCGTGTGGTAGAGCCCTGCTTCAAGTGCAGAGCTGTTCAAAACAGCCAGCACCGTAACAATATAGCCCAATTGTGCGATGGAGGAGTAAGCCAGAAGCCGCTTCATCACATCTTCGTCGATCGCTTTGAAAGTCGCTATGATAGAGGTCACTACCCCTGCCCATGCTACAATATCAAACAGCAGCTCCGGCAGATTCTCAACCCTGATGATCTGTACGAAGAAGAGAATAAAGGCAAAGACGCCTGATTTGGAAATAATTGCGCTCAGGATGGCACTGAAAACAGAGTTGGCACTCTCATAGGTATCGACTACCCAGTAGTGAAAGGGCATGACACCGGACTTGACAAAGATGGCGATCAGTAGCAACAGCGAAATGGTCAGGACGGCGGATTCCGGCACAGAGGCAAAATCAATACCGCTATAGCTGAATGTACCGCAATAGCCATAGATCATTACGATTGCCCCCAGCATAGCAAAGGCTGCTGCGAGATTGAAGATAATATATTTTTGTAGTGTTTTAAGATCGCTTGTTTTGGCAATGATGAAATAACTGCTCCAACCCATCACTTCCCAACCGATAAAGAAGGTAACCAGATCGCTGGCATAAAAGATACATCCCAGTGAAGCCAAGAGTAAAAGGTTGAGCAGACTGCTTCTGTTTTCATTTTTCACAGCAAACAGAGAGAGGAAAACAATCACTGCAAGGGCAAAAAAGAGGTTGCCCAGTGGGGTGGCTTCAAAATTAAACATGGATGCTTCCTTTCATGATAGCTGTTGCCGCCTGAGAACAAAGATCAAGCAGCGTCTCGGGGAAAATACCAAAATAGATCAGAAGCAGTGCCAGCAACGCCAATACACCTTTTTGCAGCAGCGGTATCGCGACAGGAGTCTTCTCCCCGTCGCCCACTGTCATGCCCAAAAGCCTGAAGAAATAGGTTGCCTCTATCAGGGTGATCGCCAGAATCACGATGATCATCACATATTCGCCCAGCGATGCCAACCCTTTCAAAATAGTCAGCTTGGCGATAAACCCTCCGAACGGCGGAATACCCAGGATCGATAAAAACCCGATAGTAAAAATAAAAGTCAAAAAGAGAGAACGATAGACTCCAAAGATATCTATTTTTGTACTTTTAAAATGCTGTTCCAAAATATCAAGGGACAAAAAGAGCATCAGTTTTGTGAGTGAGTGCATGAAAATCAAAAACATCGCTCCTGTGATCACTACTTCGCTGCCATACGAAAAAGCCAGAAAGAGGACACCGAGCTGCCCCAATGTAGAGTAGGCAAATATCCTCTTAACATCTCTGGAACTGAGTGCTGATATCTCAGCGACTGCGAATGAGACTGCACCGATAACGACCAGAAACCCAAGATACTTCGATGGCACATTCAGGATAAACGCGATATGGAAAAAGACAAAGAGGTAGGATTTGGAGAGGATGGCACTGAACAGGGCATCCACCTTTGATCTCGATGCCTGATAAATATCTGCTACCCAGAAGTTCAAAGGGAAAACTTCCACCTTGATCCCAAATCCGATAAAGAGCGATAGAAAGATCAGAAACTGGATCTTCACATCAATTGTGTTGAAATTCTCTCCTATTGCAGTGAGGTTCAAACTACCGATGCTTAAGTATATCAGCATAATAGCAAGCAGCAAGAAGAGTGATGCGATCGTACCGATGATCATATAGCGTATCACCCCGCCATAGGCTTTTTTGTCACGGTTCAGCGATGTCAGGATATAGGCACTGATACTGGCTATTTCGAAAAAGATATAGATATTGAAGATATCGTGGCTCAGCACCAGTCCGAGGACTCCCGACAGGAGGAGATTGCTGAGGATAAAAACCGCCCGGTTGTTTTCGCTTTTCAGATTGTAGACAGAAAAGAGGAGCATTACAAAAATAAAAAGCAGAGTGAAAAACCATGAAGCACTGTCCAAAACAAAGGTGATACTCAAAGGAGAATCAAATGCGACTCTTTCGACCAGAGGGAGCGATTGGCCTAATTGTATCACCATGCCCAGCAGGACAGCGAACAGAACTACGGAGACATATTTGAGATAATTCTTATACAGCGGTGTCAGGAAAGAAGCCAAAATGGGCAGTGCGACAAAATAAACCAGACTCATCGATCTTCTCCCAACTCATCCATCTTGTCAACCTGCATATTCTGTGTCAGCTTGTAATAGCGTACGACGAAAGACAACGCCAGTGCCAGTACAGCAATAGCGATGACGATCGTAGTCAGGATCATCGCCTGAGGCACGGGATCAACCATTTGCGCACCAAACTCCCACATGCCTTCTCCTGCTATAGGGGCTATTTTTCCCAGCTGGAAATGGCTGCCGATAAAAAAGAGAAATAGACTTCCCTCTGCGATCGAAAGAGACAAAAAGATTTTGAAGAGATTTTTTTTGATCAATACACCTGCCAGGCCGATTGTAAAAATAATAAACGACCCGATAGTAATGACACTGTACAAAAATGCAGGTTGATTCAAACTATCCATCATTTTTCACCTCCATATCCTGCACCTTGGCATCTTTTGCCTTGATAAAATACTCTGCCAGAGCAGAGATCTCTGCGGATACCTTCAGTCCAACGAAGATATAGATCAGAGGGATCACTCCGGCGCTGAAGAGTTTTCCAAGACTCCCCAGAGGGAGGAAATTACCAAAAAAGAGTCCAGTTGTCCAGACACCCAGAAAGCCGAACAGTACCAATCCGGCACCGCTCAGTGATTCGAACAGTGTGATCACACGATGGTTGAGACTAAATTCGTTGCCGTGAGCCAGAAAGAGGAGCAAAAAACCGCTTGCGATGATGACACCGCCCTGAAATCCACCTCCCGGGCTCAGATGGCCGTGAATAATAATATAGATACCAAACAGGACGATCAAAGGAAACAGCACCTTGACACCGATCTCAAGCAAACTGTTTTCATAACTCAAAATATTTTGCTTCTCATTGAATTTTTCCATCCCCAGACTGATCCCAAAGACGCTTAAGAACAGAATGGTCACTTCCCCCAGCGTATCAAGCCCCCGGAAATAAGTGACCACGGAGGTGACGGCATTGGCACTTTTGGTCGCTTCATCATTGACCTTCAGCAGTTCACTTCCCAGTGTCTGTGCCACAGGTTCGATCTGCAGTAAAATACCCAAAAGCAGTATGGTCATCAGCGAGACCAGAAGAGATCCGACAATGGCTTGAACACTGATCTTTTTTTTCAAACTCACGACTGCTCCTTTCTTTTGGTCTGAAGCAGGGCAACCAGAAATATCACTCCGCTGATGCCCGCTCCGATCACCGCTTCGGTCAAAGCGACATCAGGGGCACTGAATACAAAAAAGAGCAGCGTACTTCCCAGCCCGAACCCCATATACAAAATCACACTCTGTGAGAGATCAGTCTCAGTGATCGCCATCACGGAAACAATGATCAAGCCGACAAAGGCAAAAAGTACCAATAACCCTATCATGAACGCTCCTCCATCTCATCGGTGCCGCTTTTGTTGAAAAAACCGTTTTTGAGGTAACTGCTTCTTGCCAGTATCGAAGAGGAGAGCGGATTGGTCAGGAGGATAAAAAGCGCCAGCAGCAGCAGTTTGAACCAGAGCTGTGGCGCTATCATTGTGGCGCCCAGTATGACCAGCAGTGATCCCAGTGTGGAAGCCTTGGTGCCGGCTTGCATGCGCGTCAGAGTATCGGGCATTCTCAGCAGGCCGATCGAGCCCAAGAGTAGAAAAAGCGTGCCAAACAATATGATAATAAGTCCCAGGGCATCAAGCATCTTCATCCCTTATCACATTGAATCGTGCAAATACGATCGTGCCGATGAACCCGATCAGGGCAAAAACAAAAGCAACATCGAGATAGAGGGAGCTTTTGACCGTCACTGATAACAGTACCAGAAAGGAGACGGCAATCACACTCATCGTATCAAATGCCACCACTCTATCACTCAGTTTCGGACCTTTCAAAAACCGTATGAAAGATAAAAAGATAGCTCCTGCCATTAAAAAGATCAAAAAATCAACCATCACGGCCCCACTTTCGAAATATGTATTCCAAGCACTTCAAACTGGACATAAAAAACAGCGATCGAGACCATATACCCCAAAGCCACGGTCCAGGCATACTTCATATGACTCTGAAAGGTGTAAATACCCCTCAACCTTCCCATAACTCCGACTCCGGCAGCACTTCCAAAGCTGATAAGCGATCCTCCGATGCCTGCTGTCAGTGTGACCATCATCCATTGTGTCCCATCCATCGCCGGATTGGCTTTCAGGACGGCGAACATCAGAGGAACATTATCAATAATAGCAGAGACAACCCCAACCATGCTGTTGACCCAGAAGGGATCAAGCTTATCGTAGACACCGGCTACCATCCCTATATAACCGATATAACTCAGTCCTCCGACAGCTGCCAGCAATCCAAAGAAAAAAAGCAGGGTATCATTTTCTACGCTTGCCATCCTTTTGTAGATTAAAATATGCTCATCATGCCGTTTCTTTAGACAGGTAGAGTAAAACTTAAGCAGTGCAAGACCGAACAGCATCCCCCAAAAAGCTGGCAAATGGAGCAGTTGATGGGAAGTAACTGCCATCACAATGGTAAAAATGCCCAAAGCTATGACCACTTTGCCACCTTTTTTCATCTCTACCAGTTCAGGTGTTCTGCAGGCACCGCTATTTTCCTCTCCCGGATAGCCTTCGGGAAGATAACGGCTAAGCAGGTAGGCTGTCAGCACCCATCCGATAATTGACGCCGGAAATAGAAAGAGAAATTCTGCAAATGCACCCTTCCCTGCTGTCCAGACCATGAGTGTCGTTATGTCTCCAAATGGGCTCCATGCTCCGCCTGCATTGGCTGCCACTACGATGTTGATCGCACCCAAAACCAAAAACTGTCGATTGTGGTGCTCAAGGGTAAGTAAAACAGTTGAGAGGATCAGGGCAGTGGTTAGGTTGTCTGCTACAGGACTCAAAAAGAATGCCAGCACTCCGGTTGCCCAAAAGAGCTTTTTGTAATCGTAGCCTCTCAAAAGAAGCCTGTATTTCAGTGCTTCGAACACATTCCTCTCGATCAGCGTTTCAATAAATGTCATTGCCACAAACAGGAAAAAATAGATGGATGCTATTTCAGCAATGAGTTGCTCCATATTATGATGAAGGTCCTCCATGTCTTTTCCATAGACCACATAGTGCGTAGCGATAATAATATAGATCAGTGTCCCTGCCAGCAAGGCAGGTTTTGATTTGTTGATATGGATTTTATCTTCAAGCGCTATCATCACATAGGCAATGATGAAAATGATGATCGCAGCATATCCGGCAAGTGTAGCAGTCATATTCAATAACCTTTATAGTATGAGTAATAATTCAATTGTTGTTCGATCTCTTTTTGGAGGGATGGTCAAAATTTTCAAAGAATTATACCCAAATTAGTTTTACTCAAAATCATCTCTTTTTTGAAGCGTACGAGCACTCGCTCCAGAGCAGCTTCTTCATCACTTTTGAAATCGCTCTGCACTTTATAATAACAGGCAAAACCCTTTTTGATCTCGATACGGATATAGCCGTCAAAATCACTTCCCACGCTCTTGACGACAGGATTGTTGCAGTCGCTGACATGGTATCGAGTCAGTTCGAGGCGATAGTCACACTCAGGATCATCCACAATACCGAAACACTTTTCCAGCAGGGCTTTGTCCCTTGTATTCAGTACGGCGTAATGCAGGCATTTGGGTGCTCCGGTTGTATGGACTGCGGTACTTTGATCACAAAAGGTGGAATAGGTAGGAAAATCTTCCCGGCATCCTGCAAAGAAGAGCAGAAAGCCTAAAAGAGGGATGAATGTTTTAGTGAGTCGCATTATTGGTTGACTATACTTTTGACCCATTTTTCCATCGCGGCATTGGCATCGGGGTTTGGCGCCTCCAGGAAACTGACGACAAAATTCTCTGCCATCTCGGCCACACCGATCGATCTCGGCCTGACCGCAAGGATGATCGGTTTTGGCAGTTTTTTACCAAAACAGCAAATGATATTCTTGGCATCGAGAATCCCTTCACCGATCTCCCCGTCAACGAGACTTGAAGTATGCGCATAGTGGTCAAACCTGCCGATATAAGTGGCTACAGGATGTGTCAGGATCTGCTCTTCCAGATAGGCAAGGATCTCATCAACATTTTGAAAACTTGTTTCACTTTTTGCTATTTCCAGTATAAACACCGGATATTTTTCCATGACAATGGTCTGCTTCATTTTTATTTCCTTGGATTTTCTCTATTTTACCGATTTAATACAAAAGATGAGATTATGATAATTATAATTTTTAAAATATAGAAGGGGTTTGCTGTGTTTCTTGACTATGCGACTTCGCTTTACTCTGACCGCTTCGGTTTCGAACCTATAAACGACACGCAGGTGTCGTTTATTGACGGTTCTCACATTCCCGGAATTCTTGGGATTTTTCCCAGTTTGGAGTTTCTGCAGTACCAGCCCCAGCCTTTTTTCATCCAGTGTCCAACCAGTGGCATGGGAATCAGCTTGCCTCTCTTATCGTCCCTATATACGAAAGCTGCGCCGTTGCCGGTATCCATCATGCACAGAATATTCAAATGCCCCTCATAGCTGTGTCTTGAGTCAATATTCTGGCTATGGTTGAAGAGGTTATAAGCAACATTTTTTGCCATTACTTCAGCCACATGCCCCTGTTTGGCTTTCCAGTCAGGACCCATGAGTGCCGCAGTGTCGCCAATAGCATAGATATTTTCAAAACCTTCGATCTCATTGTACTCATTGGTCACGACAAAGCCTGCATCGCTCAATGGTAAATCAGAAGCTTCGATAATGCTGTGTCCTGTACCTGCTGATATAAACATCGTGAGATCCGAGTCAAGCTTGGTACCATCCTCAAAATTAACCCCATCCGCGTCAAAACCTGTGATCTTAACACCGACCTGCTTATGAATATTGGTCATCTCAAACATCTTATCCATCATCTCTACTGCACTATGCCCCATTTTCATACCAGGTTTTTCCATAGGTGCAAAAAAGGTGAGCTCGAACTTATCCCTCAACCCCTTCCGCTTCAGCATCGTATCGACATTGAAAAGTACCTCAAATGCCGGGCCGCCTCGAACTGCGGAACCGTCTTTGGGATTGCCGCCAAACCCCATAGCAATTTTACCGGAACCTTTCGCCACTAATGCATCCAACCGCCCGTTGAGCTCTACAGCCTCTTCAGGCTTGCCGCAGATAGAGAGTGTATGTTCCATCCCCTGAAGTTTAATTTTTCCCTGCCCGAGAGCCACTACAATATAATCATACTCATCTAGGATACGGCCGCTCTCCAGCGTAATCTTCTTTGTTTTGGCTTCTATTTTACTGACAGGCTCAATAATAACTTTGAACCTATGTGCTTTTGCCAACTCATCCAACGGGACGCTGACATCTTCTCTCGTGACATCACCGGTAGGTATCCAGATCGATGTAGGATAGATATAGAAATAGTCCCGGTCACTGACCAACGTCACATCCATATCATGCTTTCGCAAATAGATTGCAGCTTCTACTCCCGCGAATCCTCCGCCCAAAATCAGTACTTTTGCCATTCTTTTCTCCTCTATACTAACTTATTTAAAGATACCCGACTGCTGCTTCTCAACTTTCAACTCATCAGACACGCTTGAATTGACCTGGATAATTCCGTATATCGCACCAATCAAAAGTCCGGAGAGGATGACCACCCAAATAGTCATACGCTTCTCCGTACTCTCATTACCGTTATAATCCTCTATCGCTTCGAGTGTAGGTTCCAAATTCTCCATTTTTATCCTTTTACTTTTTGATCAGATCGGCACGGGGATAGACAAAGACGGTTTGTCTATCGACTACAATCTTCTCTTTGTCATCGGTTGCATACGCTCTAATGGTCACCGGGATCGGAACATCTTTTCTTGCATCATTGGCAAGTTGTGCCTCTGTCTCAAAAATAACAACTTTTTTCTTTTTCTTCCCGGCACCGATCTTAAATGGCTCTTTTGGTCTCACGATCTTGATCTTGTCATTATCGACGATTTCAAAGAAGTAGGAATGTTCTTTACTGTCCGTATTGGTAAACAGGAAGAGATAAGAGTTTTGTACCACGCCCTGGTCAAGTATTTTATAAAGTCTTGTTGTCTTGTTCACATTCAGAAGCATATGCTCTTTTGTACTTCCCATCGCAAAGAGAGAGATCAAGACTATGATAAGAACAGCAGCGTATGCAAGGACTTTGCCTCTGAGGAAATTCGTCTTGCCCTCATGCCTCAATGCCTCTTTTTCACTTGACCATCGTACGAGACTCGGCTTGCCAAGTGCTCCCATAACAGTCGTACAGGCATCCACACACTCCAGACAGTTGATGCACTCCAGCTGCAACCCTTTTCGGATATCGATATGGGTCGGGCAGACAGTGACACAGCTTTCGCAGGTCGTACACTCAGCATTGGGTTCTGCGGCAAGCAAGTCTTTGGTTTTGCTAAATACTTTCTCTCTCTCATACCCATGTCCCTGATAGATATCTCCACCACGGATCGGATCATAAACCGCCATCACGGTATCATCATCATAAAGAACAGACTGCACACGGCTGTAAGGACAGATATATATACAAAAGTCCTCTTTTATAAAGACTACATCGATCACAATAAAGGCAGCAGTCCCCAGAAGAATACCAACAAGCATCATATGCTCACCGGGATTCTGAAGGTAGGTAAAGAAATCTTCAGGCGGTACAAAGAACCATAGGAAATCCGCAGCCGCGATCAGAGACAACACGGTCCATAGCAGTATGGCGATCACCTTTTTAACCTGATTTTCCGGTTTACTCATATCCGGATCTTTCTGCTTGTTCTTGATTCTCTTTCTCAATCCAAGCAGTTTGGTTTCGATTCC
>JAYEND010000105.1:0-3474 GCA_034721895.1 Campylobacterota bacterium
ACGAGAGAAGGCAATCTGCAAGCAAAAAAATCTTTGAATTAACCAGTTAGTCCTACAGCTTTTTTCACTCACATATTACCTCCTCTCATTCTTTCAAAAGTTTGGGTATTTAGTTGGTGGGGTAATAACATCTATACATTTTTCCGGTAGAATAAATAAACCGTTATAAATATTAAAAGGATAGAACATATGGAAACAAATACATTTAACTGCACACTCCCCAATGAGAAGGGTTATTTTGGTAAATATGGCGGGAGCTTCATCCCTCCGCAACTCCAGGAGATCATAGATGAGATTACTGCTTCCTATCTGGAGATTCGCAAAGATCCGGAATTTATCAAAGAGTTGAGCGACCTCTATCAGCATTATGTCGGTCGTCCCAGTCCTATTTTTCATGCCAAAAACCTCTCAGAGAAGTATGGGGCAGATATCTATCTGAAGCGTGAAGACCTCAACCATACAGGCGCGCACAAGATCAACCACTGCCTGGGAGAAGCGCTGCTTGCCAAAAAGATGGGCAAAAAAAAGTTGATCGCCGAAACAGGTGCGGGGCAGCATGGTGTAGC
The DNA here is from genome assembly GCA_034721895.1 of Campylobacterota bacterium. Lineage (GTDB taxonomy): Bacteria > Campylobacterota > Campylobacteria > Campylobacterales > Sulfurovaceae > SZUA-451. The sequence goes on from JAYEND010000105.1 coordinate 567, forward strand.
TCTGGCAACAGCAGCCGCACTGGTCGGTTTGGAATGCGATATCTATATGGGTGAGGTAGATATCAAAAAAGAGTACCCTAATGTCGTCCGCATGAAGATCCTCGGAGCAAAAGTCATCCCCGTCTCACATGGGAGAAAGACACTCAAAGAGGCTGTCGATGCAGCTTTTGAAGGCTATATGGGAGACCCTGTCACACAGTTTTATGCGATCGGTTCTGTGGTTGGGCCGCACCCTTTCCCGATGATGGTGAGAGATTTTCAAACTATTGTCGGAAATGAAGCCAAAGTCCAGTTCAAAGAGATGACAGGTGGACTTCCTGAAAATATCATTGCCTGTGTCGGTGGCGGTTCCAATGCTGTAGGTATCTTTACGGCATTTTTGAAAGATGAAGAAGTGGCACTTTACGGCGTGGAGCCGGCAGGAAGAGATATCAATATTCTGGGAGAGCATGCTGCGACAATGACGAAGGGCACCCCGGGAGTCATGCATGGATTTAAATCCTACATGCTCGCAGATGAAAAAGGCGAACCTGCGGAAGTCTATTCTGTTGCCAGTGGCCTGGACTACCCATCAGTAGGACCCCAGCACAGTTATCTCAAGGATATCAAGCGCGTCAACTATGTAACCGCCACTGATGATGAAACCATTGATGCTTTCTTTGAAATTTCACGTCTGGAAGGGATCATCCCGGCTATCGAATCTGCCCATGCTCTCGCCTTTGCATTCAAATTTGCCCAGGCAGACGGAAAAGGCTCTTCGATCCTGATCAATCTTTCAGGTCGTGGAGACAAAGATATTGACTTCGTAGTAGAGAACTACGGAGAGGACTATGGTATCTCTCAAGGATAAAATCCATAATACAAAGGAGCTTACGATGAAACCAAAAGTGCTGCTTCTTTCTCTGTCACTTCTGCTTGGAATAAGCGGGGCAGTGGCTGAAGAGAAGACAAGTGATACATTGATCCTCAAAGACACAAAACATCTACTCATCTGGCAGGATCAGTCCTACACGAAGAAGGAGCTTGATGCCTACAAAGAGGACTACAATAAAGGCAAGGTAGGAAACTGGGGCTATGCCGATCAATACTGCCGTGCTTTGGTACTCAATGGATATTCAAACTGGAGACTGCCGACAAAAGAGGAACTTCTCACCAACTACAAAGAAAAATGCCAATTCAACAGCGGCAATGCACACTCCTACTGGTCGTCAACCCCCGGTGATGAAGAAGAGAAACACTATGCTGTCTATTTCAGAACCGGAGATGTCAATGCTTTCGATGATGTGGTTCACTACTATATCCGCTGTGTCCACTCCACAAAATAGCTATTGCCCTTTAAAAATCAATTTTTCGCAGATCAGGGTTACCCTCACCCCAACTTGCACATTCACTCTAATATGAGCATCTAGGGTTTTTAGAGATGCCCTTATTTTATACCGAATAATAAGTAGCTTCCCTATGATGCACTACCAAAGCCGTAGTACTCTGCTCCGGATGTATCTGGAACGTTTCAGAGAGTTCTATACCAAAATCTTCAGGTTTTAATATATCAAAGAGTTCTCTACTCTGCTCCAAATCAGGACAGGCAGGGTAACCGAATGAATATCTAGCCCCCTGATAGCGGTTCATTCGCACATCACGCAGGGTATGGCCCTCATCTTCACTGGCAATATTCAGATCAAGTCGTATCTGCTTATGTGCTACTTCTGCCAATGCTTCGGCAAGTTCCACAGAGAAGCCGTGGACCATATTGTATTCAAGATATTTCCCGGCATCATAGAGCTCTTTTTCATAAGCAGAGAACTTTGGGCCGGCACTCACACATGTCAAAGCGATCACATCATGCCTGTCGTGGCGGAAGAAATCACTCAATGCTCTGTAAGGTTTTCTTTTCTGTCTGGGGAAAGAGAACGCTTTAACTGCTCTTCCAACTACTTTATCCAAAGGCTCCCTGTTGGCATTGGCATCGATATTCCATCCTTCATTTTCATCAAACAGGATCAGCTCCTGATCGTCACTTCGACACGGATAGTATCCATAAATGATCGTTGGTTCAAACAACTCTTTTTCTATGAACTCTTTTTTCAGTCTTTCAAAAGCCGGATAGACTGTCTCATCGAGGAGCCTCTGATACTCCTCCTTGCTCATTCCTTTACTTTTGTAGCCCCAGTGCATCTTGAATACTGAGCGGGTATTGACCCATTTATAGATCATGCTGATATCCAGATCCTCTTTTTGCAGGACTCTGCGGCCCCAAAATGGCGGAGTCGGTATCTCTGCGGAACGATCCGGCATCTTGATCTCTTTAAAAGGAGGAATGATCACCTCTTTTTTGACCCTCTCCTTACGTTCTACCATATCTCCGGCCAGGCGGGTATCAAGTCCTATGCCCGGATCTTCATTGTGCTTCTCGATACGGCTCATCGCGATCACCCCGTCAAAGGCATCACGGCAGTAAAAAATAGGCCCTTTGTAAACAGGTCGGCAGAAATCATCAACAAAACTTCTCGTGAGTGCTGCTCCACCCAAAAGTACCGGTATTTCTATACCCATCTCTGCCATCGCTTCGAGATTGTCTTTCATCACAGCTGTTGATTTTACCAAGAGTCCACTCATGCCTATAGCTTGAATAGGTTGTTTTTCTGCCACATCAAGGTACTCTTGGAGTTCTGTTTTTATCCCTACGTTGATCACTTTAAACCCGTTATTGGAAAGGATAATATCTACAAGGTTTTTACCTACATCATGGACATCGCCCTTCACTGTACCTATGACAAGTGTCGTGTCCGTCTCTTTCTCCTGTTTAGTCAAGTATGGATTTAAATAGTCAACTGTAGTCTTCATCGTCTCAGCTGACTGAAGTACGAATGGCAACTGCATTTGTCCTGAACCAAAGAGCTCTCCAACT
>JAYEND010000106.1:0-3466 GCA_034721895.1 Campylobacterota bacterium
GTTATTGATCTGCTGTTGTTATGGTTGTGGTTTATCTTTATAACTTCTGCGCGTGTTATCACCTCTCCGCCGTTTTGTCTGATGATGGAAGCCAGATAGTTCGATAACTGCTGACTTCCACCTTTGGTATACCAGCCGCCACCTTCATAAAATGAGTTTTGTGCTAGAGCGTGATATAAGATACTAAAATCACTTATGGTATCTGTGAAGTAGCAAACATTTGCATTTAAAATAAGTTTTAACTCTTCATTCTCTATCAAACTGTCCATGACATCTTTGACTGATGCGGTTTTGTATTTGACAATATTTTTAAAGAAAAATGAGAATAGTGCAAGTTTCCACCATGGGGCAGTTGAGAGTTTTTCATACTCATCTGAGATATTTTCGATTAATCTAAAATACTCTTTTATCGCCTTTTCTTCACTTGGATATTTTTCACATAGAGCCGCTATGGCTTTTTCTTTATCATCAGGCATAGTAAAATCAATACTGCTGCCAGAGACCCTAAAAAACTCATCCGGCCGCACAAACTCTACATTGTCATAGACGTTCAAAGCTTCAAAGATCTCCTTTTTTCCTGCATCATTAAAAGCATCATTTGTCTCATGAAGTCCAACTTCACAAGTGAAACCGCCTTTGCGTTTAAAGGTGGTAGCACTTCCACCTACAATATTGTGCTGTTCGAGTATGGTGACCTTGTACCCTTTTTGAGACAATAAAGCACCAGCCGTCAGTCCGCCTAGTCCTGCACCGATGATTGTGATGGTTTGCATTGGTAGCCCCTTTCTCTTTTTATAGTATATCTAAATCTAAAAGACCATTTCATCAAAAGAGGTGGCTGAAAATGCAGAATTTATTTGAGGGGCATGTTAAAAGAAATGCTATAATCAGAGTAATTGAAAGAAAGGATAGGCAATGAAGATCACGCACTACCTCTACAACGCATTTCTTATAGAAGATGGCAATACAAAAATCGCTATCGATCCGGGGCAAAACCTCTGGATATTTAAACTCCAAAGTTTGATACCCAAATCAGAGTGGAACGATATCACGCATATCATAATCACCCATGGTGACCCGGATCATCATTGGCAGTCTGACAGGGTGGCAAAAACATCTGGTGCACCTGTCGTCTGCGGCAAGGGACTGACAAAAGATGAAAACGGGAAAACCCTTGTGATAGATCCTCGCGGCAAAGAGCTGACTTCATGGATAGAGTTTGAAAATCTTCATCCGCTGGATGTCGGTGAATCAATCATATTGGACAATGTCAAGATAGAAGCTATCAAAACTGTACATGGTCCGATATCAGTTCCTATTTTGGGATTTAAGATCAAAAAACAACCGGGTCCGGGAGAGAGGACTGGTCTTGGTGCTATGGGATTTAAAATCACAATTGGTGATAAAAGCATAGTCAACCTTGGCGATACACTGCTTTTAAAAGAGTGGAAGGGGTTAAAACCTGATGTTTTGATGCTTCCTATCGGAGGCTTGGGTAACAATATATGGACAATGGATGTCAAAGATGCGATTGAAGCAGTCAAGTTGATATCTCCAAAAGTTGTTATCCCCTGCCATTACAATGTCCCTTTTTTGTGGATCAAAAAAATGGGAATTGCAGATGATCAATACTTTAAACAGGAAGTAGAGAAACTGGGTGTAATCTGCCATATCTTACATAATGGCGATGAGATAGAGGTCTAAAATGCATAAACTTGCTAGTTATCCTTGGTGGTCTGGCATATTTTGTGGGGACATTTTAGATTAGGGGTACTCTTCTAAGGAGGTGTGTTGCAGCTATATCCTGAGCATAATGGCAGGTAAACGAGGATGAAACAAGTGGTTTCTGATCTTCTTTGCTCCCACATTGCACGCGGGAGTGTAACCCTTAGTATGATTACTTGATAGAAGCCTTATACATTGTGACTGCATTGTTTGACTCTTTAAGCAGCTTCATATTTAGAACTTCTGCTTTTTTGAGGGATGCGTCTGAAGTATCGCCACCTTCGATAATAGGCTGATACTCAACCATGATACCCTTGACAACACCCAACTGATCTTTGATCTTTGCATCTTTTGCTTTTGCCGTTAGATCTGCGAGTGTAGTCTCGAAGAGTTTAAATGTCTTCTTGGCATTGGCAAGGTTTGCATCTGCATCTATACCGTTTGCCGCCAACAGCAGCTCTTTGGTCATCTTTTGGGTAAGCATACGCTGCCGCCCTGCGACGTTGATCGTCTGAGCCATCTCAGGGTCAAGTTTGGAACCACTGGCTTTGGCATACATCTGTACCGCAGCATTCATGTTTTTAAGTAGGGGGATATTCTGCTTGCTGATCGCTTCAAGATCACCCTTTTCGATACTTGCCTCGAATGGCCCCCATAACTCTTTTACTTTATTGAGCTGTCCGACTATCTCCGGACTCTCTGTCTTTGGAAGTCCAAGGCTCTCGTCACCATTGATAAGACCATTGAGTGTCTTGTCAAACAGTGCAACTGTTTTGGCCAGGTTGGCTTTATTGGCATCTACATCGATACCTTTGGCTACGAAAAGTGCCTCTTTACTCATCTTTTGAGTCAGCATTCTCTGCTTACCCGCAAGGTTAATAACATTACCACTCTGCTGTTTGCTCTGAGCCGTTGCGCTTGGTGCGTCTGCTTTTGGTGCTTCTGCGTGCACCCCCAACGTCAAGCAGGCACTCAGTGCCACTACCGATAATACTCTTTTCATATCGAACTTCTCCTTATGGTTAAATTGGCCTATATCATAACTGACAAAAAGTGAGAAATTCTTAATCTTGGTCAAGATGATAGATTCATATTACGTGTCTTTTCATTTGCACAGTAAGGATTATATATACATGATATGTGCTATTATAGGACCAAGGGAGAAGATTATGATAAAAGACTATAGAGACCATGCAGCAAATGAACGGACTTATTTGGCATGGATCCGTACAGCCATTGCCGTTATGGCATTCGGATTTTTGATCGAAAAGTTCAATCTATTCATCGCCTTTATTGGAAAATCTATTGGAGATGAAACCAGCTACCCATCCTCTCTTTCTGTAGAGTTGGTTGGATTGGGATTATTCTTGGCCGGTATTCTTATCATCGCCTGTGCTACTGTCAGATTCTTTGCAACCAAGAAAGCTATTGAGTCTGATGAATCCATCCGCTATAGTGTTAAGAAAACAAATATTATCCTATCAGCCCTCATGATATTGATCGCTTTGTTTTTATTAGTATACATGAGTCTCCAGATTATTGGTTAAAGGCGCCTCTATACTTATTTAAACTCAGACAGCCAAAAGCTGCACTACTCTGCAACTTTTGAAAGCAGGCTTCAAGCACTTTAATATTAACTAATATTCACAATGACCTCATCACCCTGTGCATCAAACTCAATACGTGATCCCTCAACCACTTTATCTTCGAGAATAAGCTCTGCCAATCTGTCTTCAACTAC
>JAYEND010000107.1:0-14014 GCA_034721895.1 Campylobacterota bacterium
GTGAATGCTTGCAAAAGAAGATTATCGGAAAGCCGTGTACGGGAAAACTGTATGCACGGTTTGATGAGGGGAAATTGGAGAAGTGCCGGCTCTTTTAGTTGGTGGCTTGCCTGTTTTCTACTCTACCTAAGTGCCAATGGATAGAGTATAAACAAGACAAGACGTCCAAAATTGCCAGACCGAGACAACTTTATTTAGGAGAATAATGCCTCATATTAAAAGAGATATTACAACCCAAGGTACCGTCTATGTGCACCCATAAAATCTTCATAGGAATTTTCAATAGGATAGTTTTGCATATGTTCCTGCGCTGATCTACCAAGTGATTCTCTTTGTTTGCCATCTTCACACAATAGTCTGATATGTTCTACCCACACTTCAGAATTTATGTCCAGAGCATATCCGCTTTTTGGGGATAGATTGATCAAGCTTTTAGGTCCCCCTGTCGTTGAGACAATCACAGGAAGTGCACTGGCTGATGATTCCATCACTACCTGCCCTAAAGTATCGGTAAGCGAAGGGAAGACAAACAGGTCTGAAGATGCATATAGCAAGGAAAGTTTGTCACCTATGACAGGACCCAAATAGTGCACTCCCATCGATTTCATTTCAAGAACATCTTTTTTACACTTCCCCTCACCTACAACTATAAGTTCTGCATTAAGCTCTGGGTTGGATCTTTGCAATATGCGCCAGATATCTAACAAAAACGGTACATTTTTTTCTATTGTGACGCGTCCGACATAGAGCACTTTAAGCGTCTCATCGTTTAATCCGTAAACGTTCCATATTTTTTTATTGGTATGCAGTGGAGAAAATCGTTCAAGATTCGTTCCGGGTCTAATATACGATATTTTATCAGAAGAGATGGCAATATCTTCCTGCATGATCTTGCCATAAATTTTTGAGCGGCTAAATACGTGAACAAAAGGACTATAAAAATGATTCATCCATCTGTCGGTTACTCTTTTCAGTAGCCGTGAACCTGTATTATCCCAGATATACGCAGGAAAATCGGTATGATAAGTTCCCAATATAGGTATATCTAATTTCATAGCGATTTTTCTTCCTGCCATCCCTACAGGTCCCGGTGTGGATATATGGATAAGATCCGGCATATTATGTATGACAAATTCCTCCAGCATAGCACGTGGAGGAAATGCTATATCAAGCTCATTGTAAAAAGGCATCGGAAAATGGAAACGCGGGGGAAAGTTATGTATATTGTCTGTCGCAGGATAATATTTATTGGTGGATGTCACAATTTGAAGATCATCATTCTTTCTTAATGCGATCTCCGCCATGTCCTGTAAAAAACGTGATACACCATTAAGATCACCTATAGTGTCCGTAAAAAGGACAATTCTCATGAAACAATTTCCGGCAGAGCTTCAGCCATATGTCCTGTAAAGTGTTGCTCAAGCTTACCCAACGATAGTTTTTCAAGCATGACTTCAAGTAATTCCTCTTCTCCCCTCTCTTTCATATAGAGTAAAGCATTTTGTCGCATATTTTCCTGTACCGTCACATTATCAGCGATCTTTGCTACTGCTCGTGCATAATCGAAAGGATTATTGCCATCGATCACAAAACCTGTTGAATTATCAATGATATTTTCTTTAGTACCACCCAGAGAAGATACTATGGGGATCAGTCCTGATGCCTGTGCTTCCAATACTACATTACCAAAAGTTTCTGTCTCACTTGGGAAAAGGAAGATATCAGCTGAAGCGAAAGCTCTTGAAAGTGCATCTCCTTCAAGAAATCCGGTTCGAATAACCTCTTGGTTTTCTTCTATATCCAGAGATTTCATATAGGGACCATCCCCAACGATTATGAATTTAAGATCATCTCTCTCTTTTAAAAGTTGATGTACCTGCATGAACAGGTCTATATTTTTCTCTTTGGCTATACGTCCGACAAAAAGTACCACTTTTTCATTTTTATAATTCTCATCATATTTTCTCCAAAAACCTTTATCATGAAAATCTGGGTTAAAACGCTCATGATTAACACCACGCGAAAAAAGTTCAATCTTTTTCTTTTTTACCCCATTGGCGATAAGATGTCTTTTATATTCTTTTGAAGGAGACAGTACACGGTGTGCATTATTAAACAAAAGAACAAATGCATTCCAGATATGGTCCTTAAAAAGATGGTCGTTTGAATATTTCCCTATATAATCAGGGAAATCAGTATGAAATGTTGTCACAAAGGGAACATGCAGGATCTTTGCTATCAAAAAAGCATACAAACCAACAACCCCTGGAGTTGCAGCATAGATCACATCAAAATTTTCTTCATCACAGTATTCAAGCATATCCAAAAAATGCGGAATATTTACTGGTATCTCTTCATACTCAGGCAAAGAGAAAGAAAATATCGGTCTAAAGTTCTTGCGATAAGTGTCATAAACATTTTCTGGATAGGCAGTCACAAACGTCATTTGATAGTTTTTCTTCTTCACCAAGTGTAAGAGTTTTTTAGAGGTGAGAGCAACACCATTGATCTCATTAAAAGTATCTGTAAAATAGGCTACTTTCCCAGTATGGTCTTTTTTCTCTCCCGTCACTGCACGATAGATCTGGCGAGAACGTTTTTTTTCATGTGAACGCTGCCAATAAACTGATAAATAATAAGCACTTGGAATAATCGAAAGTAAACTTTGTCCTAACAGCATACTTACTTTTTCCATATCTAGATTTTTAGTATCTGAAAACTCTTTCATCAAAGAAGGGAAAAGATTTTTGAAAAACCCATGCACAACATCATGCTTATTATCTAAAGAGATGATCTGATCTATTCCTGAAATGTTTTGGATCTGTTCAAGCACTTTTTTCATACCAAGAAGTTTTGTCACCATATTGATCTTAGGTTTGCCAAGAAGATAGTCAAGCAGATATGAATTACTATGTTTTTTCTCTTTGGCCCATTGATAAGATATACTCATGATCATATGACTTAAACGCACAGGTGAACCATAATCTCCTTCCGGTATGCTTGTACCATCTTCAAGGGCCGCTTTAAAATCATCCAGTGTTTTTCCTGGACAGGATGTATAGGTCTTTCCCACATCCATACCCCCATGATCATCACTTCCTCCGGTAAAACTTATATGTTCTCTGCGCCGCTTGTTGTACCCATACTTTTCTGCAAGTTTAGCAATGGCATCGCCATCAAACTTGTGAGCGATCTCTTCAGTCAGCTTAGCAGAGATCCCAGAACGTGTACCATTAATGATCTCCCAATTATCAAACATCAATAAGCATCGCTCAATATGTGTTTCATTAAGACGGCCATCCATATCATACAGAGGGTGTGCAAGTACATGCGTAATATCTTGTGCTTGAAGATAATCCACCAGATCATAGACGTTATAACGGATTTTTTGGATCATCTCATGCTGTTCAACCGTAATATCATAACAGAGTACATGAATATGACATCTATCCTCAGGGAAGTACACTGTTGCTTCTTCACTGATAAACACTCCCGGAAGATGGGCTATCTCAAGACAGCCTCCTATGGCATCATGGTCTGTAATGGTAAAATGGGTCATTCCACGTTCAAATAATGTGTCATATAATTGCTGAGGGGTTACATAAGACTCATGCATATCTAATTTTTTTGAAAAGAAACCTGCGGGCTGGTCTGAGTATTTTGAATGCAAGTGAAGGTCAATTTTTATCATTGTATACCTCTGTAATATTTATCCTGCATTTATACTATTGAATAAATATAACAATTTAATATCATTTAAAAGATTCTTTAAAGCACAAAAATCACATCATGAAACAATAATATTTTCATGTGTGCTAAAAGTCTTCTTTTCTTCGTCAAAATAGATGATAAATAGAGGCTAAAATAAGCATTTTTATTTTATTTTCCATACTAATCATGAAATAACTGTCATGTCTCATTCTGATGATCAAGCACATGTGTCCATGCCCGGAGCTCATAGAATACTGCACTTTTAAAGCGTTGGATTCTTGGAACACATCAAGGGTCATTTTCACAGGAGCACTTATATTTTTGGGGTCAGACCCCCTCTTCTCCACCACTTCTCCACACCTCTTCTCCAGAATCGAATGGTATTATTGATGCGATATAAGATCAGGAAAAATCTCTGATGCAAAGTGGGCATTAAACTTGAGACGAATGGCACCTTTAGGCGTATCGGATTCTAAAAAGTCCATCTCCAGTAGATTTTTGATCAATGTACTTGCTGTTCTATCTGAAGCGTGGATCACTTTTGCCACGCCTCCTCTAGGCATCTCTCCTCTGATCAATAACTCTTTCAGGAGAAACTCACTGTATTTTGGGAGAGGAGCCGTTTGATACATTTTTTGTTGAGAAAACTTCACATAGTTTTCCATTCTTTGACTAAGAGTATGTAACTGTAGATTATCACTCATAAACGACACTTGGTCAAGTGCAGCCTCTAACATAAACTTAACATATATTTTTAACCCTTTGAGAGAGAGTGCCCCCCGTCCATCCAAGTCTCCCTGTCGTACATGATCTGCAATGGCTAAATACTTTTTATAATCACCGGAATCTCTCGCAAGTCCACGGGATATATTCCATAGACCATAGCCGCTGAGTTGAATGCCTGCCAATATCCCATCCAGTACCAGCCTTGATGTTCTACCGTTTCCATCAAGAAAAGGGTGTATCCAAGTAAGTCTATGATGAGAGGAGAGGGCGTAGATCAGTTTTATTGCTTGAGTAGAATGTGTAGGAATTTTGTAAGACGACTCATAGATATTAAACAGAGTAGGTATATCGGTATATTCCGGGGCTGCATGATTGCCGACATACACAGTACGCTCACGAAACGATCCGGGTATCATCTTTATCGTTGTATTGTTCTGAGAGTTCGTACTGTCAGGAACAGTATCAATGTTTAAGAAGGGTTCCATATCGGGAGGAGAATAAAACTTTCGATGTACATCACTGATAAATTCCTTGCTAAAAGGTGTAGTTTGATCACCACCTTGCAGTAGCTCCTCTATCCACTCTTGTACTTCGATATGCACCAAAGAAAGTTTTTGAAGCTGCTGTAGTTTAGCATCATCAGAAAAGATTTTACGAGAAGCTTTTTCAATATCAAATGGATGGGTACCTTCTGATTCTATTTTATTGGAGTAGTAGCTGTTGACTGTTCTCAATAATGACTTGATTCCATTCACTACTTGAGGAGGATAAGCAGCGCCCAGTGCTGCACTTTTCAGGCAAACCTCTTCTGCCATCTCCAGCAGTACAGAATCGATACGACCATCCACATTGAAAGGAAGAAGAGGCGTAAAGTACAAAATAACTCCTTTTTAAGTATTATAACATATTTTTTACGGATTATTTTGCGTAAGTTTATTGTCTGAAGAAAGCGTAATTACTATACTCTAATAGCTTTATTGTTTAGTTTTAGTTTTTATTTTTGCGGATTATTTTGCTTGTCTTGTGCAGTTAACTTTTAGTGGTTTGACTGCTCTTAAAAATGAAAAAATGGGGTCTGGTATTAAATTTCAATTGCAAAAATATATCTGAATATTGGTACAATCTGTAATGTATAAACTAAATTTTTTTGTACCGGCATTTTGAAAATGGAAATGTTTTAGGATAAAAAAATTTCAGGAGTTAAATGGTGTTAAACATAATAGTTATCATAGCAGCTTTGGCTGCATTAGCCTGGCACATTATTATTTTGCAAATCCCAAACACGGAAAATTGAAAAACTCATAAAGGCAGTAAGATGAACCAGATACAACTCAGCCATGGCGGCGGCGGAGAAGAGACCAATAGCCTTATCCATGATCTCTTTTACCGATATTTTGCCAATGACATTTTGATTGCCGCCGAAGATGCAGCGGTGTTGGAAGTCGAAAAGAAGATCGCCTTTACGACGGATAGTTTTACCGTGAGCCCCATCTTTTTCAATGGCGGCAATATCGGTAAACTGGCGATCGCCGGTACAGTGAATGATCTGGCAATGATGGGAGCGAAGCCGCTCTATCTGAGTGCTGGCTTTATCATCGAAGAGGGATTTTCTTTTGATGAGCTGGAAGTCATCGTCAAAACGATGGCGAAAGAGCTTGAAGTCAGTGGAGCGAAGATCGTCTGCGGCGATACCAAGGTGGTTCCAAAAGGCGCGGTCGATCAGATCTTTATCAATACGTCAGGTATAGGAGAGATAGAAAAAGAGGGGATCTCTGCAAATAATCTTCATGAGGGTGATGTCATCATCGTATCGGGAGATGTCGGTCGTCACGGTGCAGCTATTTTGATAGAACGTGAAGGGTTGGGGGTCAGTAGTGATCTACAGAGTGATTGTGCGACGCTATGGCCGGCTGTTGAAGCTTTGATAGAGAGCAATGTCGCTATCTCTGCACTTCGTGATGCTACACGAGGAGGCCTTTCTGCTGTCCTGAATGAATGGGCCGGACAAAGTAAAGTTTGCCTGGAGATAGAAGAGGCAAGTGTCCCTGTAGATGAAGCAGTGCAGGGGATATGCGAACTGTTTGGTTTTGAAGCTTTTGATTTTGCCAATGAAGGGACATTTATCCTTGCCCTGCCGGCAGAGCAAGCAGAGTTGGCGATTCAAGTGTTGCAAAAAATTGATGTGACAAACAGGGCAACCGTGATCGGTCAGGTAACGATGAAGAAAGAGGGCAAAGCCCTCCTTCATTCCCCTTATGGCAGCAGCCGCTATCTCGACCTGCCAAAAGGCGAACTTCTCCCAAGGATCTGCTAATGACGGCTGATACCAAAACTCTTCACTCTTCACTCTTCACTCTTCACTCACACGAAGTGCGCTATGCATGAGTACTCCATCGTGCAGGCGCTTTTGGAGCAGTGCGAAAGTCATGCCAGAGCCAACAATGCAACAAAGATCACCAAAGTGGTGACCAAGATCGGAAAACTCAGTGGTGTGGAACCCCATCTGCTTGAGACAGCATTCGATACCTTCAAAGAGAAGACAGTGTGTGATGGGGCGGAATTCGTAATGAATCTGCAGGATCTTAAGCTCTACTGTAACGATTGCAAACGTGAAAGTGAACAGGGCGAGGTGCGCTATCAGTGCCTCCATTGTCAAAGTACGAATGTTTCTGTCATTGACGGTGAAGAGATGTATCTGATGACTTTGGAGATGGAATAGGGCAGTTTTATAATAGATAACAATGTTATTATATTTTTTCAGTGTTTGCTATGTAGTGAAGTTATATAATGTTTTGATAGAAATGTTTACTTTTTTAAAGGGTATCTATGCAAACAGAAATATCGAGACGGCGCTTTCTGCAGGGTACTGCAGCGTTGACAGTTGTAGGTGTGTCCGGGGCGGCAGCGGCACTGGTCAAAAAAGAGAAAAAGAGCAAAATAGCTGATTATGGTTTGACCAAAACTCAGTTGAGCAGTAAACTGCAGGAGATTCCTACACTCTGCGAAATGTGTGTCAACAAGTGTGCAGCCATTGCGCGTGTTGAAGATGGTGCGTTGACCAAACTCAATCCCAATCCGCTTTTTCCAAAATCCAGAAATATGCTCTGTGCCCGCGGCAATGCAGGGATACAGGCACTTGATGACCCGGATCGTTTGAAATATCCGCTTATCCGTGTCGGTGAGCGGGGTGAAGGAAAATTCAAGCGGGTGACGTGGGATGAAGCTTACGAGCATATCAAAGAAAAAATGGCAAAGATCCTTGATGAAGAGAAGGATAACCGGTCCACGATCGGATTCTGCGCCGGAGAAGGAATGGCGGAACATACCTATGCCTCTTTCATGAAAGACAAGATCGGTTCAACCAATTATGTCAACCATAGCAGTATTTGTCTTGCGACCACAATCGCCGGATATACACTTACGCTTGGGGGGTATGGGCAGGCAGATTTGGAAAATGCCGAATATGTCATCATGGCGGGAGCCAACCGTGCCGAAGCGATTGTTACCCCTGATACAATGGATCTTTTTAAACGGACCAAAGGTAGAGGAGCAAAGCTTGTCGTTATTGACCCCCGATTTACCAATACTGCTGCGCATGCTGATACCTGGCTCCCCATTGAGGTTGGGACTGATCTTGCTTTTGTTTTGGCGCTTACCTATGTAGCACTTACTGAAGAGCGCTACAACAAGCGCTTTGCAGAAGAGAATATGAGTGACTTCGAAGAGTATAAAAAACACATAGTCGATAACAAATACACTCCGGAATGGGCAGAAGCCATAACTGGTATCAAGGCAGAAGAGATCCGTCAGATCGCACGTGATTTTATGGCGCATGCACCCCGATCTATCTATTATCAGGGTCGGCGAACTGCGTGGAGTCAACAGGATTATCAGCTAAGGCGCGCACAGGCGATCTTCACTGCTATGGGCGGTGGTGTTGACAAGAAAGGGGGGATTATCTTTGGAAAAAAACTTCCTCTCGGTGAGCATGCGATCAGCTCTCCAAGCTACGACAATGCCAAAGAACGCATAGAGAAAGACAAAGCTGCCGTCATTGGCTCCAGCGGATCATGGCTTGCCTGGCGAAATACCGTGATCGACGGAACGTCTCCTTATCCTGTACGTGCATTTTTCGCGTATAAACAAAACCCTATGCTCTCTGTCCCCAATACAGTAAAAACAAAACAGATGCTTGAAAAGATGGACCTGGTTGTTGTGATCGATACCATGCCGAGTGATACGGTGATGATGGCAGATGTTGTTTTGCCTGAATCTGTCTATCTGGAACGTGAAGATCCGGTCAAAACGTTCGGCGGGGCAGAGCCTTCCATCGCTCTTCGTAAAAAAGTGGTTGAGGCAAAGCATGATACCAAACCTGTGATTGAAATAATGCGTGGTCTGGGAGAAAAACTTTCCAAGCCTCTTTTTGAAATTTCCAAGAAATATGATGAATCCCTGCAGGAAGAGATCGCGGATCGAGGTGAAGCAGCAGTCTATAAAGAAGAGGGATATGATCTGGCTGATGGATACCGCCACTCGCAGGAGACCATTAACCACCACATGGTCGCAAGCATCTATGGTGAAGGGGCATGGAAGACGTTACGGGAAAAAGGTGTCTTTTATCCTGACATGGATAAGTTTTTCAAAAAGAGATCCGTCAATGAATATCAATACTATCCTGAGCACAAAAAAAGTTATTCGGTTATTCAGGGAGATTTGATCAATGAGCCTTATCATGATACCTGTGTCGATACGGAAGAGATAGCAGTCCTGAAAAAAGATTTCCGGACGGCAACAAAGAAAATTGCCTGCGCGCTTTACAATCTGGAAAAGAAAAAAGGGATCGATGCGATGCCGACATGGCATAATGAGCTTTACACACCGACACCCAAAGGACGATTCAGGTTTATTACAGGACGTCATGGGCAGTTCACTCAGAGCGGAAGCTCTAACAATGCCCTGCTTTTAGACCTGCTTTCGGAAAATTATTTATGGATCAATAAGCATATCGCAGAAGAAAAAGGGATTGGGCTTGCAGATATGGTTGAGGTCAAGAGTAGCATAGGGGCAATTCGGCTCAAAGCTTACCCCACAGAGAAAATTGGTGAGAATGTACTCTTTTTTGTTCATGGTTTCGGTGCAGAGTCGAGTGAATTGACTCTGGCGCACCATCGCGGCGCAAACGACAATCTCATTATTGAAGATAAGTATGAAAAATCATTTGGTTCAGCAGCGATGCATGAAACAATTGTAGATATAAGGAGAGTATGATGTCGCGTTATGGAATGGCACTTGATTACAAAAACTGTATCAACTGTAAGGCATGTGAAAGTGCCTGTAAAGAAGAAAATGGCATTTTGCTTGGCGCTGACTATCATCGTATCTGGGTGGGTGTACGTGAAATTGGAGGGGTTTTCCCGAACCTGAGCATTGGGTCGAGCAGTTTCCAGCCCAGCCAGTGTCAACAGTGCGACAATGCCCCTTGTCAACAGGTATGCCCCACCAATGCTACCTATTATGACGAAAATGGTGTGGTTCGTGTCAATCCGGATCAGTGTATTTTATGTACGTATTGTATGCAGGCCTGTCCTTATGATGCCCGTTATATTGATGATAGAACGACGACGGTTGACAAATGCAACTTTTGCTCAGATACCCGTTTGGTACACGGAGAGACAACAACGGCCTGCCAGGCAACCTGCCCAACGAAAGTCCGTATTTTTGGAGACCTTGATGACCCTGACAGTGAAATTTCCAAGGTACTCAGGGATAGAGAGTATTACAAATTAAAAGAGCATCTTGGCACAAGACCAAAACTCTTTTATCTTACATAAGGATCTGGAGATGAATATAAGCAAAATATTACCCTATAACAAACAAACACTGAAATCCTTTTTCAGTTTTGAGTTTACTGCGCTGAATGTTTTTATGTTCCTGCTCACTATCGGACTGGTGACAGCGATGCTTTTCGGTATCGGCGTCTATTTTGTTCAGGGACACCATGCCTACGGCGTCACGCGCCAACATGCATGGGGACTTCTGATCGCAATGTATGTTTTCTTTGTTGTCTCGAGCACAGGCCTGTGCATTATGTCATCGCTGGGACATGTTTTTAATATCAAATCTTTTCAGATCATTGGGAAACGGGCTATTATCGGAGCCATTATTACGATTTTGACAGGATTTGCCGTGATCGCCTTTGAGATAGGGCATCCTGTCCGTATGGTGATCTATAATGTATTGACCCCAGGACTGACTTCGGCTATCTGGTGGATGGGAACGCTTTATGGACTCTACCTCTTTTTTATTATTTTGGAATTTCTCTTTCTCAACAATGACAACCACAAATACTCCAAAATTTTCGGACTTGCCGGCTTGGTAGTGGGTCTTGCAGCGCACTCCAATCTAGGTGCCGTATTTGGCTTCCTGGTCGCCCGTCCGATCGCCAATGGAGTTTTCTTTCCGCTCTATTTTATTTTATCTGCGATGGTGACAGGTTCTTATCTCCTCTTCCTGATTTACGGATGGCGTTATAAAATGAATTTTCCGCCCGAAGTTGAAAAATTCATGGTCACTTTGGCACAGGTTTTAGGGCTGCTGCTGGCTATTTTGATATTCTTTGAAATCTGGAGGGCGTTGACTGCTATTTACGGCCAAATGCCCGAACGGGGCGATATTGCTATTCATATGATCACATCTAAAAACTTTTTGATCGGTGAAGTGCTTTTGGGAATGTTGATTCCCTTTGCCATTATTATTTTCAGCAGGGGGCGTGCCATTAAGATGATGGTCTACGCTTCGATCACCGGCATGGTAGGAATATTTTGGATGCGTTATGACTTGGTGCATGATACACAATTGGCACCCATGCTCCCGCTTAAGATCCGTGAGTATGCAGCTCAGCCGGGACTTGTCGAGTATACGCCGACAGCGGTAGAATGGATGATCGCTATCGGTGCGATCGGCCTGGCCTTTATGATGTATTATGCTGCCGATAAGTTTTTTGACCTGGACCATAGCACCCATTGACGGGTTCGATAATATTCTATTTCGATATCTGGGAATTCACATCCGGTTAATACTTCTCAGCTAAAATATTATCAGGAGGGTCCCCCTGGAGGGAACCTCAAACTATTCAAAGGATAATCTATGAAAAAAGCTACATTAATTATTTTACCTGCTCTGATAATAAGTCTACTGAGCGCATCGGCTATGGATGGTGAGGCACTCTTCGAGGCTAAGTGTGCAGCTTGTCATCTCAAAATCAGGCCGGATGATACCTCAAAAATGAAAGCACCGCCAGCCATGGGTATTACGCGGCATGTCAAACAGCAGCATCCTCAGAAAGAGGATGCGGTTAAGTTCATCGTTGATTATGTGCAGAACCCAACTGCCCAAAAAGCAGCGTGTACTCCACAATCTATCGAAAGATTTGGGCTCATGCCTTCAATGAAAGGGGTTGCGACACAAGAAGAGTTCACAAAGATAGCTGAATACCTCTATGATAATTTTGGAAATAGAGGACAGGGACGAGGCAAAGGCCAAGGCAGACGCGGTCAGGGCAGGCAGTAAGATTTGTTGTGCAAAGAAAGATACTGTTGCTTGAGGATGATCTTCAGCTGAATGATACCGTGAAGCAGTTTAAGCCAAGGGTGCCCCTAAGGTATATACTTCGATAAAGTCTCCACTTCCGTGGGTTCTTGCACAGTCTTGCAATCCGGGAACAAGGATGATATATTTTTGAAAGCTATCAGATCACCATCTTGACATCATCGTGATCCTGAAAGCATTTGAAGAGCCTGTCGCGCTCTTCCTGGCTCTCTACCGCGCAACTGGCATTGTAGCTATGGAATTTGCCGCTTCTGGATGGATTTCCGATGGAGCATAGATGCTCCTTTTCTCCCATCACTTCTTTGATGCAGGCATGGAGTGCATCCTTGTCTTTGCCTATGAGTTTGAAGCCCCACTGTGTGGGATACTCAATTTTTGGATTATCCTGAGTTCTATCGTCTAAATTCACTGCTTTTCCTATTGTTGGTCTTCTTTTTATGGAGCAAATCCCCACAAAAATTCATCTCACTAAAGCTTTGCCTTTGGCAAGAAAAAACTGTTGGTCTTCTTTTTATGGAGCAAATCCCCACAAAAATTCATTTCACTAAAGCTTTGTCTTTGGTAAGAAAAATAAGTTAACGACTAAAGTCACCACTCTTTCCTCCGGATTTGGTTTCGAGTTGCACATTTCTGATCACCATGCCTTTGTCGATAGCTTTGAGCATATCATAGATCGTCAGCAATCCGACACTGACCCCGGTGAGTGCTTCCATCTCTACGCCGGTCTTTCCTGTCAGCTTGGCCGTAACCGTCAACTTGAAACCTGGAACTTCAGGAAGCTCTTGAATATCTGTCTTGACGGATGTCAGCATCAGGGGATGGCACATCGGGATCAGTGTGCTGGTCTGTTTTGCCCCCTGTATTGCAGCAATGACAGCTGTCTGGAGCACAGGGCCTTTTTTGGCTGTATTGGCAACGACGGCATCGAAAGCCTCCGGGGTTACTTCGATAATGCCACTGGCCACTGCGATACGGGTAGTATTGTCTTTGTCAGAGACATCTACCATTTTAGGCTTGTTCTCTTCATCTAAATGGGTTAAATTCACTAGCAATCCTCACTTTTTGATTATTCTATCATAAAAATTGACGTAAATAAGCAGCCTGTGACGGTTAAATAGAAAAAATGACGAAAATATTATAAATATCATTGACTTTTATCATCATAATAGGCTACAATTATACAAATGATAAAGGAGGAGTATGATTTACGCATATCTGAGGCAGTTATCGGGAAAACGAAATATTGCCGAACAGCAAAGTGTCATTCTCTCTTTTTCATTGGGTCACGGTTTAAATATCGATAAAGAAGTTATCGAGTACTCCAATAAAAATCGTCCGATCGAAGAGCGTGAACAGTTTGAAAAATTCATACATGGACTCAAAGAAGAGGATGCAATTGTCGTCGATGAGATCTGGATGTTGAGCGAAAAGGTAGATGAGATCGTCAAGATCATCAACTGCATGCTCAGCAGGGGGATCACACTCTACAGTGCATCATCCGGGACAGTTATCAATCCCAAGAGTACAGTCAGTGAAATTTTTCCTCTGCTTAATACTCTTCGCGAGGAACAGCGCAGCAGGCAGAACCAGATCGGCCGCCCCAAAGGGAGCCGGTCGAGTTCCAAGTTTGACAAATACCAGGCACAGATCATCGCTTTTCTCAAAGAGGGAATGAATGTGAGTGCGATAGCACGTGAACTGGGTGTCAGCAGAAGTTCGCTGAAAGACTACATTGAATCAAGAGGAATCAGGGAGATGATCGAGGGATCCTGGGTAGAGATCTCGCAATCAACGGAGCATGAGGTGGACGATAAGATTTTGATCTGTCCCTTTGAACAGGAAAACGAACAACCAAAAAGGAGAAAAGCATGGATGCAGCAGCAGTAACAGCCGACAATACAGATAACAAACCGGCAGACAACAAGCCAAAAAAGAATCAGGCAAAAGAGTATTTGAAAGGATGGGT
>JAYEND010000108.1:0-13982 GCA_034721895.1 Campylobacterota bacterium
TATTTTCCATCAAAGGCTGTGTTGCGATAACGATAAGCCATCCCAAAAGAACATAGAGCACCAAAGAGAGCTTTTCAAAGCGCTGAGGATAGGCAAATTTTAAAAAAACTCCAACGAGCGCAGTGGCCCAGACGATAGAAAAAATCATCCATCCCCATGCACCTCCCAGAGATACAAGTGTTACCGGAGTATAGGTGCCTGCTATCAAAAAATAGATGGAGGCATGATCAAGCTGCTGAAAGATTTTTTTGATCCCGGTATGCGTAATGGCATGATAGAGTGTGGAAGCACCATACAGTACAATCAAAGCAGTACCAAAAATAGCGCTGCTTGTAATAACCAAAGCGGAACCCTGCAAAGTGGCATAAGCTACCAGGATCGACAAACCGGCAATACTCAAAACCAGTCCGACCCCATGCGTGATAACATGCCAAATCTCTTCAATCATCGAAAACTCATTCACGCCATTATGCATACTCATCCTTTTTGGCTCGTTTGTACTCTCCATAAATATATACAGACATCTGGACTTTCAGCCCGTGATAAAGTATTGCATAAACTCTTCAGCAGGCTCACGATCAGAGAATATGTACAGAGAAATACCATTGGGATCCTGTACAGCAAAGCCCCTGTCTCCCCACGGATGATCCTCAAGCGGAACTGTCACTGCCAGACCTGCATCCGTAAGCTTTTCATACTCCTGATCCACATTTTCTACTGCAAAGTTATACATGAGACCTACACCGCTGCTTAGCTGCTGTTTAGGTTGCTGTGGCGACATAAATTGCAGGGTGGATGATGGGTTTCCAAACTCCAGATTGACATACCAACCACAATCAAAAGTAACTCTTGCGTCAAAATACTTGATATAAAAATCCCGGCTTTCTTCTACCTTGTCTGTAGCGAATGCCGTCGATACTGTGTCTACCTTCATTGATGATCCTTTAAGTTGTAATACTTAACAAGTTTAGCACAGCCTGAACGAAAACAATGGACTTAAAGCCCAAAAAGCATACGAAGCGGAGTAATGAGAGGTACAAATTGAACCTTTTTGACACTCCATCTACTCAAAATCGCATCTTTGGGTTGATGTATGGTAATCACCCTTTTAATGATCGGGTTTCTTACTTCAGCAACACCCAATTGCCGCATAATGTTTTCAAATCGAGACGTACTCATTCCATAGAGAAGTTTCAAATTCTGGTCATCCTGCTGTTCAGCAGCGACATTGAGTACTCTGCCGTCTTGCAAAATCAATTGCAAAAGATAAAAAGAATCTTTATAATAGATAGTGATCACCTGCCGAGCATCAAAAACTATCCGAATAGTCTGCAGGGGCATTAAATTAAATTCAAACATATCATCTGTCAGTGCATTCTCATACACCAAAATGCTGCCATCATCCATCCGCAAAATCTCCCGGGTCAGATAGAGATTGCCGAAATTATCCAGATGACGATTGAGAGAGGTACCATGAACCTGCAAATACTGCCCATCCAGCTGCAGGGTTAATTGTTGATTTTTGTAGGTAAGGTTGGTCGTACTGCACCCACTTATAATACCCAACATAATAATTGAAAGTAAAAGTTTTGCTGCTCTAACCATTTAAATCCCTTAAATTGTAATATTGTCTCATCATATCTTTTTCTACTTCAATTTTCAAGTATTATTACAAAGAGTAGGTATACTTACACTATATCAAGTAAGGACAAAGTGAATTGAAAAACAGCAGCAGCAAATGCGCTTCAGAACAATGCAAACCGTTCAAACCTGCAATAGGATTAAGAAACGGACATCTCCAGACACTTTTTCCAGCGCTCTTTAGAAAACAGACAGAACCGGAAGTAGAGATTGAGACATTTGAATTTAATGATGGTGACTTTACAGAATGCTACTGGCACCATAAACCTCCACCCGAGTCGCAAATTCCTATTGTCACTCTTTTCCATGGCCTGCAAGGGTCTTTCCGCTCTCCATATATACAGGGTATGATGCATGCGCTGCATAAGGTAGGTTTCAGCTCTGTTCTCATGCACTTTAGAGGCTGCACGGGGAAAGAAAACCGTTTGCCAAGGTCTTATCACAGTGGCGATACCGCTGATGCCATAGCCTGGTTGAATCACTTGAAAACCTACTATCCGGATACTCCGCTCTTTGCTGTCGGCTACTCACTGGGCGGCAATATGCTTTTGAAACTTCTGGGAGAGCAGGGGAGTGACCCATCATCAAAAACATTACTATTAAAGGCGGCTGTCTCAATCTCTGCACCGATGCAGCTGGAGGCCAGTGCAAAACGTATGGACAGAGGATTTTCCAAACTCTACCAATACCATCTTCTCAAAGATCTCAAGCCTGCATTGCTGAAAAAATATGACAAACATAATATAAAAGCTCTTACAGGCCTCGATCAGAAAGAGGTTAAAAACCTCAATAATTTCTATGCTTTTGACGGAGCTTATACAGCGCCCATTCACGGGTTTGATTCTGCTGAAGATTATTATCAAAAGTCCAGTTCCAAGCAGTTTCTTAAAAAAATTACAACACCTACGCTTATCATTCATGCCCTGGATGATCCGTTTATGACCGATGAAGTACTTCCTGATAAAGCAGAGTTATCCATTTCAATAGAGATTGAAGTTTATCCAAGTGGTGGGCATGTAGGGTTTGTAGGCGGTAGTTTGCTCAAGCCAGAATATTGGCTTGAAGAGCGGGTGGTTTACTATTTGGAGGAGTTTTCCGAGAGTGAAATCTCCTGAATCATACGATGAAATTCTCCGGGCTTGAGTGTGATGCTGTCACGGCGTGCGTTGGTCGTCTCGATGCAGACAAATTTTCTATATTTATCTCCCTGCAGATCATGGATTCCGTTGTGATTGCCAGGATTCCATATTGTGGTAGAGTTGCTTCCTTCTCTATCGATATTGATCTTTCGCTTTGCACCGTCATCTACAACTTCACATCGTCCATTGATTGGATAATAGACACGATTGATGACGCGATTGATGAGAAGCGGGGCGCTTTCCTGCTTCTCTTTCTCCTCATCTGTCAGATCGATAAACGGTACCCTTTCCACACCGTTGACCACAACATCATCAATATCCGAAATAAGAAAGTAATTATGCAATGCCTGGGTAAAATGGATCGGAAGTGTACCGCTATTGTATGTTCTTAGCTCGATATTGAGCTGTTTACCGATCGTAAAAGTCAATGCCAAATCAAAGGGATAGGCAAAAAGCTTCAGGGTTTCCTCATCTTCATTCAGTCCCAAAACCACCTTGGTTTCACCTGTAAGCAACTGCACTGTCTCTCTGACTTCCCACACTCTATTGCGGGCAAATCCATGCTGAGGCTTGCTGCTGTCGGTAGGATGCGGGCCGAACCATGGCCAACAAACAGGGATGCCGGCATGAAGCGTTTTAACAGGATCCATTTCTGTCTTTCTGCCGTCAAAGATCACAGGCTTTTCATCTTTGGGTTGAAAGTGTGTCAGGTTTCCCCCGTAGAGATAAATCTCAGCATCAGCCAACTCATTGCTGATAATGATTTTGACAAGTCCAAATTCATTCTCCTGAAATTGGACAATTTTCGGGATTTCAAAGTGTTGAAGGCTGTTCATGCTTGTTCCTTTTTTTATGATTTCAGATTATCAAGCACTCTCTTTCCGACGGGCCAAGGGTGTGCAAAAACTCCTATTTTTTGGGAGTAGGGACTTTAGTCCCGTAAAGAATGTCCCACTTCATGGGACTCTTGGACTAAAGTCCAAGCTCCGAAACTAGGAGCCTGCCAGACTTCCAGAAAGACTAAAATTCCTCTTCCAATTCTTCCAACCAGGCCTCCACGTCCGCATCACTGGGCATCCGCCAATCCGCCCGTGGGCTCAGACTGATCGTACCGACTTTAGGCCCATCCGGCATACAGCTTCGTTTGAACTGCTGAGTAAAGAAACGCTTGATAAAAACGGTAAGCCATTTTTTGATGGTTTCCCTGTCGTATTTCCCATCAAATGCCGTTTCAGCAAGGAAAAGAACCTTACTCGGCTTTGCACCATATTTAATAATATTATAGAGGAAAAAGTCGTGCAGTTCATAGGGTCCCACGATCTCTTCAGTCACATGTATGATCTCATCTTCATCGTGCGGAAGCAGTTCCGGGGAAATAGGGGTATTGAGGATATCGTGAAGTATAGGGGAGATAATTTCATTACCGGTGAAGTACTCGATGACATACTGTATGAGTGTCTTTGGGATACCAGAGTTTAGCGCGTACATACTCATGTGATCACCGTTGTAGGTGCTCCAGCCCAGAGCAATTTCACTCAGGTCGCCTGTACCGATGACAAGTCCGCCTTGTTTGTTTGCCATATTCATTAATATCGAAGTTCTTGCTCTTGCCTGTACATTCTCATAGGTGACGCTGTGCTCATCTTTGTCGTGTTCTATCGCTTCGAACTCTTTAAGGGAAAGTTCAGTGATATCCACCTCCTTGAGTGTGACGCCCAATGCTTCGCAGAGTTTGACCGCATTACTCTTGGTACGGCTTGTCGTACCAAACCCTGGCATCGTTACGGCAATGATATCCTTAGTATCCCAACTCATGATCTCGAAAGCTCTATGCGTAGAGAGCAGGGCGAGGGTTGAGTCAAGTCCACCTGAGATACCGATGACTGCTTTTTGGATATGTGCATGGGTCATACGCTTGATGAGTCCATGGGCTTGTATGTAAACGATCTCCTCACAACGGTGAGACTTCTCAGCTTCGTTGCCTGGCACAAATGGGTGCGCATCAATATGCCTATTCATAGAATTAAGTGTTGGTACATTATCTACTTTGATAGTACGTACTTTTTTACGCCTGGCATCGGTGAAGCTCGATTCGGCCAAACGCAACCAAATAAGTTTTTGCAGGTCGACATCAGCAATGATAAGTTGATTATCTAACTTAAATCGCTCCCCGCGCGCCAAAAGTGACCCATATTCACAGATCAGCGCATCTCCGCCAAAAACAGTATCTGTGGTAGACTCACCCACACCGCTGGAAGCATAGGCATAGGCACACATCGCTCTGGCACTTTGGCTTCGTACCAAACCTTCCCGATATTCTGCTTTTCCGATAAGTTCATTGCTGGCCGAAAGATTAAAGATGAGATTTGCTCCATTACTCGCCATATGGTTGCTTGGCGGGGTCACAGCCCAGAGATCTTCGCAGATCTCCACGCCAAAAAGCATATCGGCACTGTCTTTAAAGAGCAGGTCTACACCAAAAGGTACCTCTTGATCTAAAAACTCGGTTGTCGTACGAACGACATCATTGCCACTTGAAAACTGTCGCTTCTCATAGAACTCTTTGTTATTGGGAAGATAGCTTTTGGGAACAATGCCCAATATTTTTCCCTTTTGGGTCACCACTGCACAGTTATAGAGACGGTTGGCATCAAGCAGGGCCATACCGATGATGGCAATGGTTTCTATTGTCTTCGTTGCTTCGAGAATAAACCGCAATGCTTCATTTTGGCTGGCATAAAGCGTCTGCTGAAAAAAAAGATCACTGGCAGTGTATCCTGTGAGCGTAAGTTCAGGGAATACAACGACACTGACCTCTTTACTATAGGCCTCTTCGATGAGCACTATGATCTCTTTGGCATTTTGTTTTGGATTTGCAACAATAGTTTTGTTTACGGCTGATGATATACGATAAAAACCGTGCATAGATGAACCTTTCGTACCTCAAGGCTAATTAGTAATTAACAATTAACAATTAGTGGTAAGCATTGCATGCGCAATGCTTCTTGTTGAATAAATATTGGCATCTTTCTATTAAGAAATATACTGCAATTTTTAATTTCTACTTTTTAATCTTTACTTTCCACCACTCTGATCTCTTCGATGACATCATTCTGTGCAATAGAGTCAAGCCCCATGAAACTGTCGACATCTTCATCCTCGATACCACCAAAGACCGTATGAACAGCATCGAGGTGTGGTGTCGGCGCAAAAGTGATAAAGAACTGGCTTCCTCCTGTATCTTTTCCGGCATGCGCCATAGAGAGACAACCTCTTTGGTGCTTGACGCCATTATCTGTTTCACAGGCAATAGCCCAGTCAGGCCCGCCTGTTCCTGCCATCGCAGCATTTCCGGTCGGTCCTGAATGAGGGCATCCGCCCTGAGCCATAAAACCAGGGATCACACGGTGAAACTTGAGGTTGTCATAGAAACCTGAGTTTGCAAGCTCTGCAAAGTTGGCTACTGTATTGGGTGCCGCTTCCGGAAAAAGCTTGAGCCAGATCGTTCCCTTGGCTGTCTTGACACGTGCATACTGGAGCTTGCTAAGCTCATCCTCTGATAGATTGTACTCTTTTAATTTTTTTCCAAACATCTGTGTTTAATCCTTTTTTAGGGCACCTCTAATCATCCAGAATACTCATAACATCACTAGCTTTTGTCTAGACAAGACACTCTTTTGAAGGACTAGCCCAAAGCTAATTCGAAAAAGAGTAACGCCGCATAAGCAAATGCTAGTGATACCCAAAGGATGGGCCTTGAAAACACAATCTTTGGTAAAATATTTACTCACCTTGGCTATGGCTAGGTTTTCACAAATCTTTTACCAAAATCTCACTTTTTCAAAACCCATTTTGAGCATCTTGGATGATTAGAGGTGCCCTTATTAAATTTAGGCTATTATTATACCACTATTTTTTTAGGGGTTACTATGGAATTATGTGTTGCACTTGATCTACCCTCATCAGGCGAAAATATTGCTCTGGCCAATACGCTGCATGAGCACAATATCTGGATGAAGATCGGTTTCCGGAGTTATATCCGTGACGGAAAACCCTTCATCAAGGCACTCAAAACGATCAATCCAAACTTCAAACTCTTCCTTGATCTCAAACTCTATGATATTCCCAATACGATGGCGGATGCAGCCGAAGAGATCGCTCATCTGGGTGTCGATATGTTCAACATCCATGCCAGCGCAGGCGAAGTAGCCATGCGAACCGTGATGGAAAGGCTCCAAAAGTTTGAGGAGCGACCTCTCGTACTGGCTGTGACAGCTTTGACCTCTTTTGATGAGGCCGGTTTTAAGGCTATCTACGAAAAAGGGATAGATGAAAAAGCGGAGCAATTTGCCAGGATGAGCTACAAGAATGGTCTTGATGGTGTCGTCTGCTCAGCTTTCGAGAGCAGGGCGATCAAAACTGCCACTTGCAACAAATTCCTCACACTTTGCCCAGGCATCCGTCCATTTGGCGAAGATGCCGGAGACCAGCAACGTGTGGCTACACTTGAGCTGGCTGAAAAGGAGGGAGTTGATTTTCCTGTCATCGGCAGACCAATCTACAGGGATAATAAACCTGACAGGAAAGTGGAACAGATATTGAAAAGAATGGTGGAGAATTAATAAAAGGTTACAGTACTAGCCACAAAGTATAGATTTTTATAAATTTTTTGCCATATCATCCAATTAAAGCTATTTTGCAAGGAAGTATGATAAACTTGCAGAAAAGTGTGCGGAATGAAAACAACTTTATATTTTTTTGACACGAAGTGGTCTGCTCCTTTTGATCAATCACTAGACAGCGAACAAACACTTGTGCTGGTTTTTGGTTCTCCGGATACTTCCAAGATTGACAAACCGCTTAGTCAGTTGCTCAAGGCTTTTCCCAATTCAATAACTATCGGATGTTCCAGCGCTGGTGAGATCAGCATGGACAACGTACGGTACAATTCACTCAGTGTTCAGGTAATACGGTTTAAAACGACCTTGCTCCGTCAAACTTCTATACGATTCAAAGATCATAAAAACGTTGAGGCAGCCGGTATTGCACTTGCTGAAGATCTTACAGGCGAAAATCTTCAGGGCCTCTTTCTACTGAGTGATGGTTTGGATATTAACGGTTCCAAACTTATTAAAGGGATCAACAGTATCCTTGACCCATCCGTCACCATTACAGGGGGCATGGCCGGCGACAATGCAAACTTTGAAACAAGCTGGGTGATATCAAACAATGCAATCGGCGTTGAGAAAGTAGCTGCCGTAGGTTTTTACGGATCATCTGTCAAATTTTATCACAGTTTTAAAGATGGATGGGAGAAACTGGGTATTGAATGGAAGGTTACCCGGTCAGCAGGCAATATACTCTACGCATTGGACAATCAGCCGGCACTTTCACTCTATAAGCGATATCTGGGAGACAATGCCTCATCTCTGCCGTCTTCAGGACTGCTTTTCCCATTGGCTGTATTGGATGACAAGGGTGAGAAAATATATGTTCGCACTGTTTTAGACGTGGATGAGGCACAACAATCGATTACTTTTGCAGGCGATATTCCGGAAGGCAGCATGGTATCACTGATGACGGCAGGAAGAAACGATCTTATCGAGGGAGCCGAGGATGCTGCAAAACAACTCATGGATTTGGCACCGGATCCGACACTTCCTTCTGCATGTATCGTAATAAGCAGTGTAGGGAGGCAGATGGTACTGAAGCAGACAGTTGAAGAAGAACTGGAAGCTGTATTGGATCTGATGCCGAAAAAAACACTGATGAGCGGATTCTATTCCAATGGAGAGATTTCACCCCTCCCATCCGGACGTGCGAATCTGCACAACCAAACTATGGCATTGACGCTGATACAGGAGCAGTCGGACTTGCACCGGTTGCTCCGGCGTCAGCTACGCAGGCTTCAAATTGATCCGCAATACCCTGAGATAGACAATGAAACATCCCAGGGACTCTTTGAGCTGGTATCGCAAAGTTATAGAGAGGACAATGAGCAGATAAAATTACTGCAACAATCTCTCAAAATCTCATCTGATGAGATGCGCTCGTGCCATAAAGAATTTGAACAACCATCTGAAAACCATATGCATACCATTGTCAAGGCAATTCCTGACCAAATGTTATTGTTTAATGACAAGGGTGTCTGCCTGGATGTACTCGTGGATGGCCAGGCAGTGGGCAAACTTGATTCAAAAGATCAAATCATCGATAAAAGCACTTTTGAGATTTTTCCGGAAAAACAGGCGAATGCGTTTTACGCTCTGATTGAATCTGCCCTCAATAGCGGAAAGATTCAAACCATGCAATATACGATGGATACCCCCGTTGGCGGTCATCAGTATTTCGAAGCCAGAGCCGTGCCGACAGATGCTCTTATCAATGAGCGCAAAACCACTATTGTCATGATCCGCGATACAACCGATCTGCGCCAGCTTGAACACTCTTCTCATCTGCTTTCAGCTGTATTTGACGAAGCAACAGAAGGTATGCTTATCAAAAATGCAAACCGTGAAGCAATTTTTGTCAATCCGGCTATGCTGAATATCCTTGGGATCAGTGAGGATGAGTGTCTAGGCAAACATACCAGTTATTTTTCAGGGATGATTCCGGAAGAGGACAGGAAGAAGATCGATGCTTCAATGCCTGTTTCCGGTCATTGGCATGGAGAGACCACACTGACGAGACCTGACGGCAAAGAGCTATTTGTTTGGCTTACATTGGATGCCCTGCAGGACAAGAGCGGTACATTGACAAATATTGTCATCATGGTTACCGATATTTCCGAATTACGCCAATCACGTGAAAATTTGCAGTTTATGGCAACACATGATACGCTAACGTCAGTACCCAATCGCGCACTGCTGCTTGATCGAATCTCACACTCGATAGAGATAATTAAAAGAGAGAGGAAGATGGGTGCTCTCTTCTTCCTTGATCTGGATAATTTTAAAAAGATCAATGATGAATTAGGTCATCAAGTCGGTGACAGAGTACTGCAGGAGACAGCCAAACGCCTGGTGGACACTGTGCGTGCGAGCGATACTGTCGGTAGGCTTGGAGGCGATGAATTTCTACTGATCACAGAAAACATCAACCATGTCGATGAAATCATAGTCATTGCACAAAAAATACTAAAAGCTTTCAGTACACCTCTCAATATAAAAGGCAGAGACATTGAAATCACTCTGAGCATGGGAATTGCCTTGATCCCCACGGATGGGGAGGATACTGAAACATTGATCAGTGCAGCAGACCGTGCCCTGTATCTCGCCAAAGAACGGGGGCGTAACGGTTTTGCATTCTATTCCAAAGAGCATGCATCACACTCCCACGATTATGCCAATATTCAGCGTATTGTTCGCAAGGCAGTCAAAGATGAGGATTTCAACATTGTCTATCAACCTCAGTATTCGTTGGAAGACGGGAATTTGACCGGAGTGGAAGCGCTGCTGCGCTTTATGGATCCAGATATAAAAGATATACCTATCGATCAAATCATCTCAATTGCGGAAGAGAGCGATCTGATCTATGAAATCACCAAAGTTGTGCTTAAACGTGTATGTGATCAGATAATGCAGTGGCAAACACTATTATCGAACCCGATCACAATTGCTGTCAACCTGTCACAGCAAGAGCTGGGAAGTAAGGATCTGGTATCAATTTTGCAGAAGTATATTTCACGTTACAGAATCGATCCGGCCTGGCTTGAATTTGAGATCACCGAAAATACGTTGGTGCAAAGCGGCAGTATCGCCAAGCAGAATATCGATGCGGTACGCAAACTGGGATGCTGTTTTTCAATCGATGATTTCGGCACCGGCTACTCTTCGCTGAGCAATCTCCAGAAGTCTGACCTGGATAAACTAAAAATAGACCGTACCTTCATAGAAGCACTTGAGAATGATAAAAATGGCCGTATTCTTGTCGAAGCAACTATATCAATGGCAAAAAAGCTGGGATTGCGCGTATTAGCCGAAGGGGTCGAAACAAAAGCCCAGGCAGACGTACTGCGTTCTTATGGCTGTGATGAAGTACAGGGCTTCTTTTTTGGCAAACCCGTCACTGCAGAGGCATTCACCGAGCTTCTGCGCTAACAGTACACAAGTACAGTCGGATATTGGGATTGATTATAAATTTTTAATTTTTTCCATTATTGCTGCACTGACTAAATACCCCAATCTTTGATACGCTAATAGTCACATCTTCTATTCTCACCGTAATCTAATCATATTATTGTAAAATACAATAATAATTATAATATCAAGGAATACAAATATGAAAAAAACTGACATACTTATTATCGGCGGCGGTCCCGCAGGAATGGTAGCAGCAGCTACTTCGCGACAATACTACGGCAGCAAAAAAGTTACCGTTATTAAAAGTAATGAAAAATCACTGGTTCCCTGCGGTATCCCCTATATTTTTGGCCCTCTCCTTGATGGCGTAGAGGATGATATGTCTCCCGGTGGAGCCAAAGTAGTATCGATGGGAATCGATCTTCTCATCGATACGGTGGAGTTTATTGATTTCGATTCAAAAACAGCAGAGTGTACTGAGGCAGGACTCATTCAGTATGAAAAACTCATTATCGCTACCGGTTCTCTGCCGAGAAAACCTTCAGGGATGGAAAATTATGATGCCAAAGGTGTTTTTTACGTTCCCAAAGATGCAGATTATATTTCCAAAGCCTATGATGATCTCAAAGGACTTAATACTATTGCTGTCATAGGTACAGGTTTTATCGGTGTCGAGCTTGCCGGAGAGTTGGCAAGAACCGGCAAAAAGGTCCATCTCGTCGGCTCTCGTCTCCTGAAACATGCCTTTGATCCTGAATTTTCCAAGGATATGGAAGCACAGATGCTGCATGACAATGTTGAGTTTCATAAAAATAAACGAGCGGCTGCCATAAATATTGACGTAGAGGGCAGAGCCTGCGGTATTACTCTTCGGGACAAAGAAATCATTGATTGTGATGCCGTGATCATGGCAACAGGTTATGAGGCCAATACGAAACTGGCACAAAAATCAGGGCTTTCCCTGAGACAGTACAATACCATTTATGTTGATGAGTACATGCGTACCGTGAAACCGGATGTATTTGCAATCGGTGACTGTGCCGAGAAGCGTCACTTTATCACCAAGCGCGGTGTGTCGATCATGCTGGCTTCCACAGCTACGGCGGAGGCGAGAGTGGCTGCTGCCAACCTCTACAAGATCAATGTCGTCAAATCCTTCAGTGGAACGATAGATATCTTTTCTACAGTGATCGCAGAGACCTGTTTTGCTTCGGCCGGAATCACGGAAGAAGATGCCCAAAAAGAGAGTATCGATGCCATAAGCACGACTGTAATCGTTGATGACAAGCATCCTGCCAAACTGCCGGGGAACCACAAGCAGACCGTAAGATTGGTAGCAATGAAGAGCAGCGGTATCGTGATAGGTGCACAGGTGATCGGCGGGATTGATGTAGGTGAGATGATCAATATACTGGGTGTGATCATCGAAAAGAAAATGAGTGTCTACGATCTGCTCAATCTGCAGGTTGCAACACATCCTTTGCTGACTTCCGCTCCGACAAGTTACCCCATCATACAGGCAGCACAAAATATAGCCGCGATACAGATCAGTTGCTAAAATTGATCCAGGAGTAGGGTTAAAGGAAGTTTCTCAGCATTATTGAATTTCATTCTGATAGACTTTTGATAACAGGAGAAAGACTATGATAAACGATATTGAACTATCTGAGATATATGATCTTGAGTACGCAACACTGCTTGAGTTGCGAGAGAAGCATCCAAAAGTTTATACAGCACTGCATGATGCCTTGAAACTTAAAGAGCTGAGAGGGATTTTGGCTGTGGGAGCAACCGACACTATGATAGATGAATCAATCCTGGAAGAATCTGATCAGACAACAATACCTGATGTTCATGATCGCAGGTCGGCAAGGCGGTAATCTCTCCAGAAGAATCAGTCAAAAAGTTATAGTAAAGTTCTGATCATAAATCAATAATAAACTTGCGCCCTTTGACAGGCGAATCCAGGAAGGTATCCAATTCACTTCTTTGAATTATAATACCTTTTTTCATATTGCTTGGCTGGCTGATATTTCTGCCCATGATTTTTTGTGCCAGTTGGTGGACAGCCATGGCGTAATAGTCGCTATGGTTGTATCGTGTAATTGCATAAAAGTTTTTAGTACCATACCAGAGTTCATCACGATTGGATCGTTGAAGTTTGATGAGATAGATATCACCATTGTAGCTTGTGCGTCTCTTGGGTCTAAGTTCTTTGAGGGATGCCCGACTGTATTTATATTGATAACCTGTTTTTTTGCCAGTATAACGATGCCCCAAAAAGGAGACGGGAATAGCGACCTCTTGACCTTTTTTCCAGCCGCTTCGCTTGAAGTAGTGCGCGATACTTCCTATTGCGTCCACAGGGTCATTCATGCGTATTTTACCATCATGATTGAAGTCAACGGCCAGGGATTGATAGTTGCTCGGCATAAATTGCCCCAGTCCTATCGCTCCTGCGTACGACCCTTTGACATTCCGTGGATTGACCTTTTCTCTCTGGGTCATGGTTAAAAATGCTTTGAGTTCTGACCTGAAGAAATCCTGGCGTCGATTGGGTTCGAAAGCAAGTGTTGTGAGAGTATCAAAGACAGGATATTTGCCGGTATTGGCTCCATAGAAGCTCTCAATACCGATAATAGCAGTGACATATTCGGGTGGCACTCCATATTTTTTGTATGCACGATTGAGTGTTTTCCGGTGCTTGCGCATATAAGCAATACCTTTATAAACCGTTGAGATTCCAAGAAGGTTGTGTGAATAGATATCCCAAGATCCCTTAGAGTAGCACTTTTTGCCAGTTTTAACGGGTTCATATTTTTGAGGAAGAGGTTTGATTGAGCTATTGTAAAAGGACAATGCAGTTTGCTGATATTTTGCATGGCCAAAAAGCATATTCAATTGAACTCTATTGAATTGATGCTCCTCAACAATTTCATCAATAAAAAGACGAACATCAGGCTTCCATAGATAGTTTTCAGCTTCCGACTCTGTTATTAAAAAAAGTATAGTAAGAAAAACCAGTTTGATCACTTTGGGCATCTATGCCTCACATTTTTTCTAATTTTACCCAATAATTATCAATCAAATCTGAATTTCAAAGGGCTTGAAAATAAATTCG
>JAYEND010000109.1:0-13864 GCA_034721895.1 Campylobacterota bacterium
ACATAGTTTTTACCATATACTTTGGCACATTTGGGGCATGTAGTATAGAAATAGTATATCTTTTTCGCCTCTTTTCCTCTCTCTTTGACAAACGCTTTCATCTCTTCTTTCCATTTGGGTGCATCTTTGAACGGACCCTCAAAAACCTTAGTCAGGTAATCACCAGACAGCCGTACCATCTCCTGGCCGGGAACATCTTTGGTCGCAGCAAAATAGTGTTCTCCCCGCCATGGAGAAGGGTCGTAAGAGAGAACGATAAAATCATCCTCGCTCATGGCATCCGCCTCTTTCATAGCCTCAAATGTCTTGGGGTATACGGAACCTATATTGAGGGGGATATGAAAAATGCTCATCGTTTTTGCTTTGACGAACCGTTTGTCTTTGAAGTGAAGCTCCAGCTCATCCCAACCTTCGGGCTTAAACCGGGGACAGCAGTTTGTCGGATTGTCACTCATGTCGTATTTTGGCAATATATTGAGTTCCATGACCTTCCCCTTTTATAGTATAGTGAAAATGAACCTTCTTTATTATACCAAAAGTGAATATTCTACAGAAATAGCACTTTCAGAAGTAATTATATTTGTTAATATAAAATGAGAAAGCTTTACCATGAGCCATTACCACTGGAGAATCCCCCGCCGCTGGAGGTAGGATGTAAGATAGCGCAGGTTACAAAATGTAGTTGTGCCGGTTCACATATCTTATATCTGCTTCTGATTATTTTACTCTTTTTGCTTTATTGTGGTAGATTTTTGTGGCGTTGAGTGATTATATGTCAGATTGTAGCGTTTTGAGCATATTGTATCGAGGATAGTATTGTAACTGTATATGCATTCCACCTATGGAGAGGTATAAACGAGAAAAATGAAGTGTAGCTTGGTTTGTGTCCGAACGAGCGCCTTGTTATGCATCACTCGTTATCAAAATAGTCGGAATCAAGTTTTTTAACCTCATATTGGCCAACAGTAGAAACTCCAACATTATGCTCTGCCATCAGCCTTGAAAGATGCTCACCATCAATGAGAATTATTTTTGATTCAATTAGTGAGGCATATTCAATTGCCTCTTTAGTAAAATATGATGTTGTAATAAATACACCTTTTCTTGCACGCTGACCTTGCAGTGCCCCCGCAAATTTTTGTATCTCAGGGCGGCCAACCGAACCCTCCCAGCGCTTAGCTTGAATGTATATAACATCCAGACCGAGTCGATCCTCATTAATTATGCCATCAATCCCACCATCACCACTCTTTCCAAGTGCCTTTCCTGCATCTTGGCGGCTTCCGCCATAACCCATTTTTACAAGGAGATCGACAACTAAACGCTCAAAAAATGAAGGTGATGCCTCTTTAACAGAGATTAGTATCTCAGATTCGAGAGCCAACCGAATTTGTTTGTATGCTGAAGCAAGAGCATCTTCAGGGGTGAGTGTGGATTCCTGCTCGGTAGAAATCTCTAACTGAGTTTTGTTTCCGCCTTTTTCTTTTTTTCTGTTTTTGAATTCAATAAACCCCGGATACTGCTCAAGGACTGCTATATCTATTTTATCTGGGTTTGTAGCGAGTAGCTCTTTACCTTTTTGAGCAATGGTGAAAAAGC
This sequence comes from Campylobacterota bacterium, assembly GCA_034721895.1. Lineage (GTDB taxonomy): Bacteria > Campylobacterota > Campylobacteria > Campylobacterales > Sulfurovaceae > SZUA-451. The sequence continues at coordinate 1,600 of JAYEND010000109.1, forward strand.
CTCGTTTCGGCGATACGAGTAAACCTGCTTGCTTTAGGTAGGAACGTGCCCAGCCAACGCGGTTATTGAAAACAGCTTGACTACCACTAGGAAGAAGCTCATTTCTTTCTTCTGTTGAAAGATTAAATTCGTCAGCCAATTCTTCAACTGCCTGGCTGAATTTGTGATCCTTTCCATCTGCCGCTAATTTCAGAACAGGTAACATGAGTGTTTGGTAGTCTGGTATTGCCATTATTCTCAGTTTTCCTTTTTTATACATAACTATTTATTAATGGAACAGAATGTCCCACTATTGCGTTATTTTCGTGTTAAGAGTATATCAAAAATGTCCTGATAATGATGAAAATAGCCAAAATAGTAATATGTAGAGTATTATCGTGATTAGTAATGTCTATCTAGTCAGAAAATAGCCGTTATTTGGACAAAGTGTTCCTTGATTGTTAAATAGTCCATTAAAGGACATCTTGTCCTTCAATTGAATGCTTGGAAATATGCATATAAAAATATTGCTCTCCAAATTTAATTATTATTAAGAAGGTAATTACCAACTACCTCCACCGCCTCCGCCTCCGCCACCTCCGGAAAAGCCTCCGCCGCCAGAGAAGCCTCCGCTGCTGGAAGCAGGGGGTGTGGCGGCGCTGTTCATGCCTGATGAGAAGTTGTTGATATTGTGATGGGAGCCATGATACCAGATGGGATAGCTGACATTGAGGGTATCGAAGAGTTTGAGCCAATGTTTGGTCACACCGAAGAGTATGGCATAGGGGAGAGCCTTTTCCAGATAGAGCGGGTCGTCCTTGAGCCGTCTTCGTATCTCATCCTCTTTGACCCGACCCATGAACTCTTTGAGTCCGAGAAGGTGTTTGTGCGCATTGGCACCTTTTTGTGTATAAGCCCCCAGTTTGCGATAAGTGAAATAAATGGCGATTGCCATAATGGCCACTGCTGCAATGGGGCTGAAGAGCAGGGAAGAGAGGGGGAAGCCGCTGTTCATCAAACCGATGAGCGGGGCAGTTCCGAATGCTGCAAAGATTAGACCAAAAATCTTTTGCATGATACTCTTCTGGGTGAAAGCGATGGAGAGTCCCACACCGATAAAAACAGAGGAGAAGAGTAGGAAGACAATCACCTCTTCGCCATAGATTTTATGGGTGCTGTATAGTGCCAAAGCGATGATCGCTATAAGTGCCAGAATACTTTTTGTGAGGAATCCGTTTCTGATTTTTTGCGGATTGTCACGCATATAGCCATCCGATACCGACCAGTTGTAGAGTATCTCATTGATTGTCTTAAAACCGCTTCTCAGGCTGTTCGCTTCAGATTTGGAATTTTTCTTCAGCAGGTGACTGCTCTTTCCTTTGAAAAGTACATGATCCATTAGATACTTCATATCCGGAGAGAGGTCCTTTGTGCTTTTTTCTGTTTTTTTCAGAAGAGGATCATCTTTTTCCTTTTTCTGGAAGATCTCAAGATAGCCGCCCTCTCCAAGTTCCAATACAGCGGCAGAGTAATCATCATTATCAGCGAATTTGTCATAGATCAGACCGGCCTGCAGGACATTCATTCCTTTGGGAGGATCATACTGTGGCGCGATAGACCGCTCATCTGTCACTCCGGCATGTTTCGTCAGAAAGTTGAAAAGGTAGAGAAGGAACCCGAACAGAATCGGCCAATACCAACTGTTCAGAAGCCTCTCGGAAAAGGAAACAGCCATATTTTCTGAACCTGTCTGATCCAAAAGGCCTACAGGGTAGTTGATCTCCACTGTCAAGCCTTCATGCGGTGAGAGCATACCGATCTTTGTCTGAAAATGGTGATCGTCGATCCAAATAGCTTCGCCACCACTGTTTTTGGAACCATAATGACCCTTGAAGGTACGGATCGTAACATTCTGCCGATCAAGAGTTAAGGGGAGATAAATGTCGCTCTTTATCTGTTCGATCGGGACTCTCCATCCTGTACCGATGACATTCCATCGTATGGCATCCTGTAAAGCGTCAAGAGAAGAGGGTAAAACACCTTTTTTGACCCGATAGCCAATAGTGTAAGTGTGCTGACCTTTAATAAATTTGGATGGAGAGCCGATCTTGAGACGGATCATTTCACCTGCGTCGGAGGATTTGATCGTACTTTGCTGCCAATCGACTCTTTGGCTATCCATTTGGACAGAAAACTCATAAAGTCCGATATCCCTGGGTTGGCCGGTACCCTTGACGGTAAAAGGTATATCCCGAAAGATACCGTGTCGTGAAGCCTCTTCAAAATCGTAATAGATTGTTTCAATGATCTGCAGTTCACCGTTTTGCTGAACAGTTAAATTGATATCATATCGGGAAATATTTTCGGCAAAAAGGGTGCTGCTCCATCCTGTAAAGAGGAGGAGAAAGAGGAGCAGTTTTTTCATAGGCCTTCCCCTTTTATAGATCAATCTTTGGCATCTTCTTGGCAGCTTCCGCTTCTTCTTCGTCAAGTTCGAAGTAATCTCGGGCTGTAAAGTTAAATTTTTGTGCCACAAAAAGATCAGGGAAAGACTCAATTTTAGCATTGTAGTCTCTCACGATGGCATTGTAATAGCGTCTTGCATTTTGGATGGCATCTTCTATAGAAGAGAGTTCATTTTGCAGATTCAAAAATGTTGTATTTGCCTTGAGGTCAGGATAGGCTTCTGCCAGCGCGAAGAGTTTTCCAAGTGCACCGGTAAGCATATTATCTGCCTGCTCCTTCTCTTTTACCGTGGTGGCATCAAGACCCTGTTGGCGCGCCTGGATCACTTTTTCAAGTGTTGATGCTTCGTAGTCTTTATATCCTTTGACGGTATCTACCAGTGCAGGGATCAGGTCAAAACGGCGTTTCAGCTGTACATCAATATCCGACCATGCAGAATCCATGCCTGCCCTCAATGATACAAACTTGTTGTAAATCATTATCAGGTAACCAGCGATGGCAACCAGGATCAACAGTATAATATTTCCAAAACTCATTTTGTCTCCTTGGAAGTGAATTGACTATATTATACACATATTTTAGAAAATTGAAATGTTCTCTTCTTTTGACTCTTCTATCGTTTCTTCTTCTGCTTCTTCTTTGCCGATTCGTCCATAAAGTCTGCTCATCTCTCTAAGATCTTTTTCAAGCAGGATATTCAGTGCATTATCCTTCATTCTCCACTGCCAGTTTCCGCCCGTAGTCCCCGGACGGTTCATGTATGATCCGCTCCCCAGACCGAGAAGATCCTGCATAGGAAAAAGTGCCATACTGCATACTGTTCTGAGTGCGGCACGGATCATATCTCTATGAATGAGATTGGCATCTGTATTGAGATAGCGCCGGGTGAAATCCCGTACCTCTTCCGGCTGTTTACTCCACCATCCCACGATCGTATCATTGTCATGGGTGCCGGTATAGACCACTTGATTACTCTTTAGGTTATGCGGCAGGAATGCAGACGGGTCATCGCTTTGCATAGATTCGAACCCAAACTGCAGAACTGCCATTCCCGGATAATCCAGTGCCTTAAGCAAATCGGTCACATCCTGAGTGATGATGCCAAGGTCCTCGGCGATCACAGGCAGTTTTCGCCCCATCTCCTTCTCAAGTGTTTTGAAAAGATCTATTCCCGGCCCTTTTTGCCACCGTCCGTAGATCGCCGTCTTCTCAATGGCAGGGATTTCCCAATAGCTTGCAAAACCGCGAAAATGATCGATCCGGACGAGATCGAACATCTCTGCCATATGGCTGAAACGATCAACCCAAAAGCGATACTTCTCTTTTTTGAGCACTTTCCAGTCAAAGAGAGGGTTGCCCCATCGCTGGCCGGTTTTACTGAAATAGTCTGGCGGCACACCTGCGACAACGGTGGGATTACCATCGCTGTCGAGTTTAAACCACTCTGGGTGGCTCCAGACATCACTGCTGTCATGTGCTAAAAAGATCGGTAGATCACCTATGAGCTTCACATGATGCTTTTGGGCATAGCGGTGCAATTTCTCAAACTGGCGAAAAAAAAGAAATTGAACAAACCGGTACCACTGCAGTTCACTATGAAGTTTCTCTGCATAATCCGCAAGTGCATTGGGATGACGCATCCTCAGTTCTTTTGGCCACTCTGTCCAGGGAAGATTGTCATGATGGGATTTTAAAGCAAAGAAGAGTACAAAATCTTTCAGCCACACAGCCTCCTTCTTGCAAAAGTCACGAAACGGTTCTGCAAGAAAATGGTTTGGCCGAAGCTTGAAATGCAAATAGGCTTTTTTTAAAAGGTTGAGTTTGTAGGGAATAACACGGTCAAATACAATACGTGTCCGATCAGATTCTGCTGCCTCAATCTCTTTGCGATACAGCAGATCATCCTCAACCAGCAATTCGGGACTGATAAGCATGGGGTTTCCGCCGAAAGCAGAAAGCGTCTGATAAGGAGAATCGCCGTAACCGGTCGGCCCAAGCGGCAGCATTTGCCAAAGTGTCTGACCGGAGCGTTCCAGAAAATCGATAAAACGGTAAGCAGAAGGCCCCAAGTCCCCGATGCCGTATGCACCGGGAAGGGAAGTCGGATGCAGAAGAATACCGCTGCTGCGCTCTCGACCCATGGTTTATACCCGTTTTAGATAGATAACACTTATGGATTGCAGATCAAGCACAATAGAGTTGTCCCGTCCATGACATTTGACGGCTTCGCTCTCCACAACTGCACCGACGGCACCGGCCCATCCTTCATACTCAGAAGATTGAGAATCAAAAATAATTTCATATTTTCCGGCTTCAGGAACACCCATGCGATAGTTTTCATAAACTCCATCAGCCAGGTGGCAGACGATGATCACGTTATCGTTATCGCTTTTTCGAACAAAGGCTATAGTGTTGTGCTCATTATCGGTTTCATCGATCCACTCGAAGCCAAATGGTTCACAGTCATACTGATGCAATGCTTTTTCCCTGGCATAGAGGGCATTGAGATCAGAAACTTGTTTCTGGATACCACTGTGATTGGGGTATTCGAGCAAGTGCCAGTCGAGGCTTTGGGAATAGTTCCACTCAGCATACTGAGCGAACTCACCACCCATAAAGAGCAGTTTTTTTCCGGGGTGTGCCGTCATGTAGGCATAGAGTGCACGCAGTTGGGCAAACTTCTGGTTCTCATCGCCCGGCATCTTATTGATCAGGGAGCCTTTCATGTGCACCACTTCGTCATGGCTGAGAGGCAGGACATAGTTTTCGTTATACATATAGACGAAACTGAAGGTCAACTCATGATGGTGATGCTGGCGGTAGATGGGGTCTTTTTTGAAATATTTCAGCGTATCATGCATCCATCCCATATTCCACTTAAAGCCAAAGCCGAGTCCGCCGTCACTGACCGGGCGAGAGACCATGGGAAAGGCTGTGGACTCTTCAGCGATCGTCATCGTGTCCGGATAGGCACTGTATACGGTTTCATTCAGTTGGCGCAAAAAGGCGATCGCAGCGAGGTTTTCATTGCTGCCATACTTGTTGGGTACCCATTCTCCTTCTTCCCTGGCATAGTCAAGATAGAGTATGGAGGCAACACCGTCGACCCGTAATCCATCGATATGATAGTAGTCCAGCCAGAACATTGCACTGCTGACTAGAAAAGCACGCACTTCGTTGCGTTCATAATTGAAGATCGCAGAGCTCCATTCAGGATGATATCCCTGGCGCGGATCTTCATGCTCAAACAGGCAGGTACCGTCAAAATTCATCAAGCCATGCCCATCTGTGACAAAGTGGGAAGGTACCCAGTCCAAGATCACACCGATGCCGTGACGGTGCATAGTATCGACAAATGTCATAAACTCCTGCGGAGTGCCGAAACGGGAGGTCGGTGCAAAATATCCTGTGACCTGATAGCCCCAGGAACCTGCAAACGGAAATTCAGTGACCGGAAGCAGTTCAACATGTGTGTAATTCATCTCCACCATATAGGCTGCCAATTGCTGCGCTGCCTCTTCATAGCTAAGGTACTCTTCACCATACTCACCTTGACGTCTCCAAGAACCTAAATGTACTTCATAAGTAGAGATGGGAGCCTGATGGTTATTGCGCTTTCCGCGACTTTGCATCCACTTATCATCACTCCAGTCGAATCCTTCCAGATCCCATGTTTTTGAAGCTGAATTAGGCGCCCGTTCCGTATAAAAAGCATAGGGGTCTGCTTTGTCCTGTACCATCCCCTGATTGTGTGAACGGATATGGAGTTTATAAGTTTGCCCTTTTGTGATATTTTCGACAAAACCTTCCCAGATTCCTGAACCATCCAGACGGATCTTGAGCGGATGTGAATCCGAGTTGTAATCATTGAAATCCCCACGGATACTTACATAGGCTGCATTGGGTGCCCAGACAGAAAAGTAGTAGCCGTCAACACCATTTCGTTGCATCGGATGTGCTCCGAGATGGTTGTATAGATGGGCATGTGTGCCCTCTTTGAATAGATAAATATCGGTTTCCCCAAAACGGGTAACATCGTAGTGCATAGAGTATGACATCATTGACCTCCTAACGGTACTGTGTGATTTCACGGTTTAATAGTATCGAGTAGTAAACAGCCTCATATCCTTTGGCTGCTTCTTCCCAACTGTAGCGTTTGCCCATCGCACGTTTTTGCATCTCTTCGAATGCTTCTCTTTCATTGTGCCAAGTATCTACAGCCCAGCGAACCGTATGATAGAGTGCATCTTGTGTTGCCCATTCAAATTTGAAACCTGTTCCTGTCCCACGAACAGGATCATAATTCTCGATAGTGTCATCAAGGCCGCCTGTAGCGCGTACAATGGGCAGTGTACCGTAGCGGAGGCTGTAGATCTGATTGAGGCCACAAGGTTCAAAGAGTGACGGCATCAGGAAGAGATCGCTTCCTGCTTCGATCTGATGTGCCAGTGTGTTGTCGTATCCCACATAGACAGCAAATTTGTCAGGGTAACGTGCTGAAATATCACTGAAAAAACCTTCAGCCCACTTCTCACCTGTCCCTAAAAAGACAAATTGTGCATCAAGATGTAGCATTCCCCAAATCGCTCCTGCGATCAGCTCAATACCTTTTTGTTCAGCAAAACGTCCGACAAAACCGATCAATGGCACTTCCCATTCGGGTAATCCGAACTTTTTGCGCAGATCATTCTTGCACTTCTGTTTTCCCTCCATATCATTACTGTCGAATTTGAACGGGATCAATGGATCGACTGCCGGACTCCATTCGTCATAATCCACACCATTGAGAATGCCATAGAGTTTGTCTCTATGCGCCCAGACATGATCCTGGAGACCGAAACCGAACTCAGCTGTCTGTATCTCGTTAGCATATTTTTTGCTCACAGTCGTAACAGCATCGGCATGCGCAATTCCGCCTTTGAGCATATTGACCCCATCCATACTCTCCAATTCCAGAGGATTGAAGTGATCCCATCCCACCTCCATCACATCGATTACTCCCTTGAAAAAGAAGCCCTGATGCTGAAGATTGTGTATCGTTAGCACTGTGGCACTGTCAGCAAAATGTTCATCGAGTGAGAATCGAGTGTTGCGAAGCAGTGGCATCGATGCTGTATGCCAATCGTTGGCATGAATAATATCAGGTTTAAAGTCAAGTTTTTTAGACAGTTGAAAGGCCGCCTTGGAGAGAAAGACGAAACGGTTGTCATTGTCACCGTAGGAGAATCCGTTTTCATCGGCATAGAGTCCACCGCGCCCAAAAAACTGCTCATAATCTATAAAATAGATAGGAACATCCGAATCAGGCAATGTTGTCATATAGACTTCTGCCCAGAGTTCTCCCATCGGTCCCATTGGAACACCCAGTGCACCCGGCAATTCTTCGAGTTTACTCTTGTCGATACTATAATAGCGCGGCATTACAACAATAACATTGTGACCAAGTTCTTTGAGTGCCTTGGGCAAGGCACCGGCAACATCGGCAAGCCCTCCGGTTTTGGCAAACGGCACCACTTCGGCTGCCGCAAACAGAATATTAAGTGACTTTTTCATACGATTTCTCCAGCTCTTTTTGGATGGTTACAGGAGTAGATGAATGGAGCAGTGCTAAGCGCTTCTCAATCTACTACCATACCTTTAAAAAGTATATCAGGATATCGCTTTAAAGGGTTAGATAAAGCTATAATTTAATTACCCTGAAGGATATCTTTGTAACGATTTAGATATGTTACGGCACCTTCTTCAAAAGAGACATCACAATGCATATTGACTCTGGAGATTTTCGAAAAACGCTTCGATTGTGCAAACAGCTGCAGTGAACGTTCCACTGACTTTACAACCATATCACTACTCAATCTGCCCAATACAATGCCCTGACCGCAAACAGGCCTCTCTGTGTCGTCAATATCCCGGACAGTGTCATGCAGTCCACCTACATTATTGACTATGGGCATCGCCCCGTAGCGCAGGGCGATCAATTGATTGAGTCCGCAGGGTTCGAAACGTGAAGGCATCAGAAGGAAATCGGCAGCAGCATACATTCGGTGCGATAAGGATTCATCATAGCCAAATTGAATCGAAAGGTTGTTATGGTTTTCTGCTGCTGTATTCAGCGCTTCAGCCATTGCTTCATCACCTTCACCCAAAATGGCCAGGTTGAGCTTCATCGTCAATAGTTTCGGTAACGCTTCTATGATAACATCGAGCCCTTTTTGATTCGTAAAACGTCCGATAAAGACAATCAGTGGTTTGTGTGCATCTGTCAGTCCATTCTCTTTACAAAACAGAACTTTGCCGCTTTTTTTGCCTGCAGGTTTTTCAGGCCCGAAGTTTTTCGGCAGTGCCGGATCACTCAAAGGATCAAAAAGTACCGTATCGATACCATTGAGAATACCATGAAGTTTAAGTGAATGAACCTGCAGAAAGCCTTCAAGCCCACAGCCAAATTCAGGCTGCAGGATCTCTCTGGCATAGGTTGGGCTGACTGTCGTAACAATATCACTGTAGGCAATACCCGCTTTCATACAATTCATATTTCCCCAAAACTCAATACCTTCCGGAGTAAAATAGTACTCTTCTATACCCAACCGTTCCATGCTTTCCCAGGGAAAAAGTCCCTGAAAAGCCAGGTTATGAATAGTGAAAACAATTCGAAGATCAGGCAGGGTCTCTTTTGCCCAGAGTGCCGCCAGTGCTGTATGCCAATCGTTAAGATGCAGCAGATCGACGTCAAACATTTGCGCGAGAACAACCAGTGTTTTTGAAAAAATACCGAAACGAAGATCATTATGAGGATGATCACCATCTTTGTTTCCATAAGGTGTCAGGTAGCTGCAGAGCATTGCTTCATACACAAACAGGGTGCGTATTCCCTGGTTCATTCCTTCAAAGAGAGAAATTTCATAGGTATCTTTGCCGAGTGTGATCGTGAAAGACTTATCCAGAGCCGTCAGAGCAAATTTCTCACGGTCAATAAAATCATAGAGCGGCATTACAGAAAGAACATCTATCTGTTTTGCCAGGGCTTTCGGCAGAGCCTGAGCCACATCGGCCAATCCCCCGGTTTTTGCATAAGGAAAAATTTCAGCAGCAGCAAAAAGCAGCTTCATTTAGATTTTTGCCTCACGCAGCAGCTTTGCTGCCTCCTCCGGTTCTACCGGATTGATTATCATCCCGGTAGAGAGCTCAAACCCTCCCAGTCGATAGATGCGCGGTATAATACGGATCGTAAAACGGAAAAAGTATTTCAAATGAGGAAAATAAGGAGCATTTTCAAAATTGGCATTGAGTGGAGCCAGACGAAAAGCCAGATTGAAATCAAAATTTCCCAGCTGGAAATCAAGACGTGTAAATACCTCTTTCATGAGATCTGCAAGGTTTGCCATATCATCCCGATTAAGTTCATCCAAATTTGTCAATGCTTTTCTGGGTGCGATTATCACTTCAAAGGGGAAAGCCGAAGCATAGGGGCAAAATGCAGTGAAATCTTCCCTTTCCGAAACGATCCTCTCTTCTGCAAGACGCTCGTTTTCCACGATGTCTTCTACCTTGCTGCGGCCGGTTCTTCGGTAATACTGCATATGCCTCTCAAGAAGCTTCAATTCATTGGTCGGCATGATCGGAAGGGCGATAATCTGAGTATGAGGATGTTGCTGTGTTGCTCCGGCAGCATCCCCATGATTTTTAAAGATACTGGTATGTACCAGCCGGTCGTCCTGACGCAGATCGGCAATGCGACCGGCAATAGTCGAGAGCCAGTCTCTGATCTGTACAGTATCGAGATCTGCTATCCTGCAGTCGTGGCATGGTGAATCGATCACGATTTCATGGGCTCCCACACCGGGTGAGGTGTCAAACATGCCTATTCGTCGTGATTTATCTTCGAGTTCAACCTGGACTGCCTTGTAGAGATTGGGTACTACGCGCACTTTCCAGTGGCTTGCATTTGCCTCATTTTCTCTTATCGCATAGATCTCTTGCGGTGTCATACTCTCGTTCCCTTCACAGAATGGGCAGACTTTTATTGAAGACTTTGGAAGAGTAGCAGTATCGGGCCGACGCATACGTTCCGGTGCGATCAATACATATTGACTGTGTAGCCTGTCTCGACGGATTTCAGACATTTTTCTTCCCTTTTTTACGCATATTTGTCCTTCCTGGTAACAGCATCAGACAAACCAGTTCTCGGCATAGGTTGTATCCAGTGCAATCTCGAGTTCACCGAATCCAGGCAGGGTTTGAATGATAATGCCTTCACGCTCAATCTCAAAACGAAGCTGTATATTCTGGGCATCCACTTCATTAAAGTCAAGGCTGAGTTCAAGCCATGAATCACAGGCGACCAGTAATTTGATTTTTTCTGATTCCATTATTGAACTTTTTGTTCTGCATAATGCTGCCACCGAAATTTCAAATCGCGCATCAAACGGGTCAACCGTAATATGCAACTTCTCGCAGTGACTCAATGCTTCCATATCGCCCTCAAAGGCACAATAGACCACATTTTCATCTTGTCCGAAACGTATACGCTCTACCGGTCCGCGCTCTCTGTCCATTGTTGAAAAGAGTTTCGTCTCATCGACGATCCCGCTGCCGACCCATTCAAAAAACGAGTTATGTCCGCCATCGATACGCGGTTGTATAGCGAACTTGGGCTGCAAGAGGAAATCTTCCCCGCTCCGATCGGAAATAATCGGAATGTAGAGGTCGTTGGGGGGTGACATTTGCATCTGAAGATAGATGTTGATCAGGTGTGATCGGAAGAGTTCGTCAAATTCGGCGGAGAACTCTGTAATATGATCATCTCCATACCACCAGAACCAGTCTGAACACTCTGCAGCCAGAAAATTTTGCAGAATCCTTGCTTTTGTATTTTCGTCAAGCCCTTCCTTATGATGTTCATAATCACGTCTGGTCATATAGATAAGTTCCCAGCCTCTGGTCTTTTCAGGGTGTCCTACCCAAGTATTGAATTCACCGTGTATCCAGCTCCCTGCTGCGAGATTCGGCAGTTCTCTTGCATTTTGCTCTGCAATCGTATCCATCCCGACCATGTCGCACCACACTGTATTCGAGAGACGTTTATAAAGTGCATCAAAAAAATCAAAGGCATTGTTTGAATAAAATTCCCAGGCATTTTCTCCGTCAAGGATGACAAAAACAGTACGGCTACTTCCCCCTTCGGCAATAGGGTGCAGCGTTGAAACAAAATGATCAGCCGCACGTTCCGCTGTCCAGAAACGGTAGGTGAAGCCGATCAGGTCACTCAATCCATGATCACGAAAACCTATGGTCACGCCTTTGTGCTTATAGGGGTGATAGAGGGCATCACGATGGTCTGATCCCAAAGATTTGAAGAGGATCGCTTCGTCTGTTGCTATCCAGTTCAGTCCGGCATCGCGGTAGAGAGTGACACTCCGTTCATCAACCGCACCTTCTGCCGGCCAAAATCCTATGGCATCATGACCGAAAGTCGTGCGATAGAGTGCCTGTGCCTGTGAAATTTGAAGTTTTGCATCTTCCTCAAGCGACAATGGATGCTCAGGTATATTGGTACCCGGATGGGCAGCCTCTGCATTTTTCATATCGATAAGAAGCGGCAGAATAGGGTGGTTGAGCGGTGTTGTGGAGAGAGAAATCGTCCCCTCGCGCTGCAGTATTGCATAGTAAGGAAAGATCGTTTTAATGAAATCGCCAAGGGTCTTCAGTAGTTCATGCTTTTGTTCACAGTTAAATCCGCTAACTGATGTTAGCATCTTTTTGACTATATCGTTGTGTGTTCGAAGATAGACACCGCACCATGCGAGAATGAACCAAACTT
>JAYEND010000110.1:0-13387 GCA_034721895.1 Campylobacterota bacterium
ATTCATCATCCCAGACGATCAAATGTTTGTAGCTGAAATCATACGGATCAATATCCCGTTTTTTACCACTTCCTTCGCCGACATGCCGAAAAGAGATCTCTCGGAGACGACCTATCTCCCGAATAATGACATTTTCGATACTTGATTCGTAGAGGATGATCTTTTTGTCGTCACTCGTTGCACCCAACTCTTCTCCAAGTTTCAATGCCTCCTTGAGTTCACTTCGCACCTCCGGCAGCGCGATCTCATTGTAGGTTTTGAAAAGTCCTATTTTTCCTTTGGCGATACGATGATAATGTTTTCTGAGCAGCTTCACTGACTCTTTTTTGGAGAGCGATGGAATATGATATGCTTCATAGGGGATCATACTGCCTATCGTAAAACCGATATTTTTGCCTTTGAACTTAAACATCTCATGGGGAAGTGCCGCTGTCGCAAGAGATCGATTCAGCATAGAGAGCAGATAGAAGTTTTTAGAATTTTTTGCCTGGATATGGACCGGGAGGATCGGCACCTTCATCTTGGAGGCAATTTTGTAAAACCCACTCTTCCATCGGGTATCTTTGACGCCATTTGGCCGAACACGACTGACTTCTCCAGAGGGGAAGATGATGACAGCTTTCTCTTCCGAGAGTGCCTGATAAATACTTTTGACACTTTTTTTATCCATCTTTTCATTGACACTGTCCACAGGAATCAGCAATTCAGAAATATTTTCAAAGGTATGCAGAAAGGAGTTTGCAACGATCTTGATATCTTTGCGAATATCTTTGATGAGATGCAGGAGCGCCAGCGCATCGAGTGTGCCGAGAGGATGGTTCGCGACGATCACCACACGCCCATAGGAGGGAATGTTATTGAGTTCATTTTTGCTGATCTGGATATCGATATCAAAATAGTCCAGTATCGCTTCGATAAAGGCGAAAGAGTCTTTGTGCCTGTTTTCCAACAAAAAATCGTTGACCTGATCCTCGTGAAACATCCGCTTAAGAAACTTAAACATGGACTGCCTAAGGAGAGAAGGCACCTTGTCTACCCGAGGATAGTGATGCGTGATGTAGTTTTCAACACTAAGCTGCATCAGGCTACCTTGTAGATATCGTTGAGTGCATAGATCAGGTTTTGATATACCTCTTTGGCTTTCTGATTGGAGGCAAATGCCTCTTCGATGAGATCCCACTCTTCATAGATGATCTCCAGTGCTTCCTGCTCATCGATACGGTAGTATTTTTGAAGCTTCTTTGCCAATTTAACCAACTTTTTTTCTGTTACAACTGCACTCTCATAATACATGGTGAACTCCAATAGTGTGATGCTCAAAGAGTAGTATAATTTGATTACATTTCAATAACAATATATTATGAAAAGCAATAGTATGATTGAAGTAAAAAGTTTATAATTTAGTGGTTACAACCCAATAACAATTCAGTAACATTCGTGTTGCTAAAACAGGGAGACTTTGTAAAGTGGGAAAGTGTAAGGAGTTTTTAAAAAGGGTCAGAGAAGCCGATCGCCCCTCTGAAAAAAATTAGTGGTAAAACTACCAGTGGACAGCAGCGGTAAACATGACAAGTTTATCTTCCTGCGGTGCATGGAGAATATCCTGGTCCTCCGGATCCACAACAAGACGCGGATCTTTGTTGTTCGTATAGTTGAGGATAAATTCAACATTTTTATTCCATTGATACGTGATACCAGCGATCCAGGCTTCTCTTGGATCATTTTCATAAGCATCCAGCTCAAAGTAGTCATATCGTCCAATAAGACTCACTTTCCTCAAGTATTCGTTCGCATTAGCCCAGTCGTCTACGAAGCGGTACGTACCGTTGACAGACCAACCGTTACCTTTGTAGTTGACTCCCGCCTTGTCGGCTTTGGCATAAGTGGCGTTGAGAAGAAAGTTGGGTTGATTGTATACCGCGTTGAGGCCGTACCAGACCAAATCACCTACTTCACCGGTAATCGGATCCACTTCACCCTTCTTTTCATAATCCTGGTTGTATTGGCCAAAGAACGATGCATCGAGGTACGTATCACTTTTGCCCACATGCTGCTTCCCGGTACCGAGGATATTGGCAGTCAGTCTCCACTCAAAACTCAACCCACTGTCCAAATCCTTGTCGAGAAGGCCATGATACCCCTCACCGTTAAAGAGGCCGATCTCACTCGAAAAATACTCTGTTTTTGTTTTGAAGTTGATCCCGAGGTCTGCCGAATTGGTAAAATCCGTATCTGCCTTGCTCTCTACAAAAACCTTGGCGATCGAACGATATCTCCAACCATGGTGCTCTTCATAATCGATCCATGGCCTGTGTGCCTGCCCGAACTCCACTCCTGTATAAGGCAGAATATCGTCGAGGTAGAGGTAGGCATATTTCAGTCTCACTTCCCAGTCACCGGCATTGGGGACTCCCTCTCCGATCTGAACCGTATCCAGTGTCATTCGCATATAACTTTTGGGATTATCGGCAAAATAGGCCTTGACTTGCAGGTAGTTTCTTCTTGTCGAGAAGTAATCGTAAGTGTTGCTGCTTGCGTCGCCGGAGTAGTTCGTACCGTCAGGCCCTGTATAATTAAAGGCATTTTTATCTTCAGTCTGATGGATAAAACCGAGATAGTGGACACCGCTGAATTTCAGTACCGGTACCTTGGATTTGACCACGGTAGCTTTTTCAAACTTCTTTTCATAGTCAGCATATTTTTCATCTTTTTTCTCAAGCTCATCGATCTTGTCTGACATGGACGCCATCTGTGACTTGAGTGCCTTGATCTCAGAACTGTTGCTTGCGCTTGCACCAGTGAGAGCAAGTGCAGAAACAGCAACTGCCGAAAGTACAACTTTTTTCATCTTCTTTCCTTGTTTGTTTGTTTGGCGGAAGTATAGGAAAAAAGCATTACATAATTGTTACATAGTGGTTACAGAGCACTTCTATGGCTATAAAATTAAGCACCAAGCGTTATCGTGAATTTTGTGCTGTCATCCTGATACTGAATCAAGTTCAGCATGACGGATTCAGGATCGCACCCCACTTATGCTTTAGCAACGGGAGTATCGGCATTTAGTGCCAGAAGTCAGGAATGACATGCGGTTTGAAGTTTTTTGAGAAGAACGCCTCAGACAGCAAGTGAAATTGTTTCTACGACTCTTCTCTGTAGGCTGAAAATCGTCCGCCTTTTTCAGTCAGGAACTCCTGCATCTTCTTTTGTCCCAGCTTACGTGAATAATCCTTGGCGCTCATCCCTGAGCTATCCAGGGCATTGATCTCAGCACCGTTTTCCAGCAGGATCTCTGCTGTTTTCACATCACTGAAACAGGAGGCAAGCATCAGGGGGGTGATCCCGCTTTTGCGTGCACTTGCATTGACATCCAATCCCTTATCGATACAAAGTTTGATGACATCATGCCGTCTGAATTTGATCGCTGTATCCAGTGCACTGACACCATTGTCATCGCACTCTTTGATATCTACGCCATATTCCATGAGCATTTCGATCGCTTCCAGACTGGCGTATTTGCGTATCACATAAAAAAGAAGGCCGATCTCATCATAATCATCCAGCTCGTATTCCTCGCCGATCACTACAGGCTGGGAGAGATCTATCCCCTCGTCCAGCAACGCTCTCATCTTGACCAGATTGTCATGCTCTATCGCTTCCAATAATGCTTTCATCCGTACTCCTTTATAACTCATTTTCTCAAAATATCATCATGTTATCAATTCGTTACCGTTGAGCGATAGACTTCCATCGTCTTAATTATAGAGACTAATCAATAAAAGAGGGAAATACTATGAAGATCAGCAAAACACTCAAAAGTGTCATCAAAAAAGATGGCAAACGGTCATTGACTTCAAAAAAGATTGTTAAACTCAAATCTTCCAAAGAGTTCAGCTACCTTGTAGATACAAGCAAAGCCTAATGCTTATGCCCAAAAAGGGCTATCCGCCAAACGGGTTCATGCCACCCATCATTCCCATCGCCTGTGACTTTTTATTATCTTCCACCATCTTGGCAATATCATTCATCGCAGAGATCAAAAGGATCTGAAGAGACTCTTTATCCTCCATCAGCGAATCATCGATCTGCAGATCTATCACTTCACCCAATCCATTTGCCGTCAATTCGATCAATCCACCACCTGCTTTGGTAGTAAACTGTACATTTTTTGACTGTTCTTGAACCTCTTTGGCTTTCTCTTGTACCTGTTCGAGCATTTTGCCCATATCCCCCAAGTTCAATCCTTCAAACATGATAAATACCTTGTATGATAAAAACTTTGCATTATTCCAACCCCTCAAATGTCTGAGCGATAGAGTTGTCATCATCCAGGATGACGATTTTTGGTGAATGCTTATCTGCCTCTTCTTCGTTCATGGATGCATAGGCGATGACAATGATCTTGTCACCGACATGCACTTTTCGTGCAGCAGCTCCATTGAGGCAAATATCTTTTTTCCCCCGTTCACCAGGGATGATATAAGTCGAAAAGCGCTCACCATTATTGACATTGACAATATCTATCTTTTGTCCTACACGCATCGCGGCAGCATCCATCAAATCCCTGTCTATCGTGATGGAACCTACATAATTAAGGTTGGCATCCGTAACAGTGGCTCTATGTATTTTGCTATAAAGCATGGTAATGGTCATACAAATCTCCTACTTCTTTACTATAATACAATTATACCATAAAAGTAACTATCGCGCCATTTCTGACGGAGCGATAGGCTCTCCCCACATTTCGTCAGGGATCACATACTCATCGACAACACTGCCTCCGATGATATGCTCATCGATGATGCGATCGATCTTCTCTTTGGTCAATCTGATATACATCGTGTGTCCAGGCTCTACAAGCATCACAGGACCCTCCTGGCAACGGTTGAGACAGCTTGTCTGGATCGGCTGCACAGTTCCGATGATCCCTTTTTGCATCAAACTCTGTGCAAGATGCTGGAAAAGTTCTTGAGACTCTGGGTCATTTTGGCTGACACAACTTGGTTTTGGCATCCCCGGAGGTGCGCTCTGCTGACACTTGAAGATATAGAAGGCTGGTTGTGGTACGCCGTTGATCATTATTAATCCTTTGTTATTTGATTGAATTCTCCTTGAAGTATGGCAAAGCCACACTTCAATTCCTCTCACTAAAGCTTTGCCTTTGGCAAGAAGCTAAACACTTATTTTTAATTAAGAGTAATTTACTCCTATTTACGAAATTTTAGCAAAATAATCTCAGTTAAACCTTTAATTATCACTCTAATTTCTTTTTGCTTGACAAATATCAATAGAATATGACTAAAAATGGATTATTATTAGAGATGCCCTTATTACCAAATCTAACGCAGAGTATGGGCGAAAGCACAGCATCAAAGATTGGTGTATTTGGTTGGTGCGGTAATAATACTTAAATTTTAGGAGAAAACAGATGAAATACCCGGCTTTTTTCGACAATGTCGAACCTATCCAACTCCAGGATCCACTGAGCAACTTTCTCGGTGCATTTGAAAATGGTGAACTCGAGATCACTTATCTCGATTGTGTCAAACTTGCAGGACACTCCTGCCCTACTGTGGCCGGTGCTTACCTAATGGCTCTCAAAGGACTCGAAGCACTCTATCCAGATACACTACCTCAACGAGGATATATCAAGGTGGAGATGAGAGATGCGGAGGCAGACGGTGTGACAGGAGTAGTATGCAACACGATTTCTTTTATCGCAGGAGCAAGTGGAGCAGGCGGGTTCAAAGGACTCCAAGGAAATATGAGCAGAAACAACCTCATCTCCTATGATGCGACTATCACACGAGAAGTTCGCTTGACCCGTATCGATACAGGAGCAAGTGTTGAGGTCGATTATGACCCCTCTTCCATCCCGCCTTCACCTCAAATGCAGCCACTGATGGGTAAGATGATGCAAAATAAGGCATCTGCAGAGGAGAAGGTACAATTTGGAACACTCTGGCAAGAGCGCGTAGAGAAGATTCTACTCTCCAAAGATCGCTGGAACGACATGATCACTATTCAAAAAGGATAAATTATGATAATCTCCAACTATATGAAACATGAACACAGAGAGTGCGACAGTCTCTTTGCCGGTGCAGAGGAAGCTGTAGCCCTCAATGAGTGGGAAGTAGCCAGTGAGCGATTTCTCGCCTTTGCCAATGAAACACTCACGCACTTCAAAAAAGAGGAGGAGGAACTTTTCCCTGCTTTCGAAGCCCAGACCGGAACTACCGAAGGGCCGACCATGGTCATGCGCTACGAACATGAGCAGGTCAAAGGACTGATCGGAAAGATGGCTGAAGCACTTGAGAAAGAGGACAAAGATGCCTACCTCTCCCTGGCGGAATCGATGATGATCCTCCTGCAGCAGCATAATATGAAAGAGGAGCAGATGCTCTATGCAATGTGCGACCGGACACTCCCTGCAGAACTCAAAGAAGAGACTCTTGAGAAGATGAAGAAAGTGACCCTGTGAACAAGATCTTTCTGGATGCCAGAGAACTCGAGCATCCCAAACCACTGGAAGAAGCGATCCTGGCATTGCGTGAGTTGAATGACGAAAACTATTTCTATATGCTTCACCGTAAAAATCCCATTCCCCTGATCAGCCTGGCAGAGGGACAAAACTTCAAATCCCTCACCTATGAGGAGAGTGAAGGGATTTGGCATATTCTGATAAGCAAGAACAAAGCGATCGACTTGGACAAAAAGATAGAAAAATCTTTCTCATCATCCGTAAATATGCAGTAGAATTTGCCTAATCTGCATTTGCGGGATAAAATATAAGGAGCTACGATGTTTCAGCAAAACGGACTCTCTCTTGATCAGGCACCTCCCGTCAGTGTTGTTTTCAGGTTTTTCTTTTCGGCTTCGCTTTTTGGTATCCTGTCTGGAGTTTTGATCCTTTTTTACCAAAGCAAAATATTTCAAACCTCTTCCGCAGCAGCCATCACGCTGACCCATACACTGACTCTGGGAGTTATGGCATCCTTCATGCTCGGTGCCCTTTTCCAAATGCTTCCGGTCATTGCCGGTGTCGTGATCCAATCCCCTGCAAAAAAATCCTGGTGGATACAGATACCCTTCGTTCTGGGAACCATTGCCCTTCTGCTCGCTTTCAATCTGCCACAATACCACCACCTCTATTGGCTGGCATCTTTTTTGCTTGGCAGCAGCCTTCTGGGTGTCACCGCTTTAATGCTCAAAAACCTCTCTGCAATCACCTATCATACCCCATCATCAAAGGGAATGATACTCGCGCTGCTCTCCTTTGCCTTTGTCGTTATACTGGCGCTCTACCTCACTTTTACACTCAGCGGTTTGGCAGAGGGGAGCTATTATGCATCGATCAAAACTGCACACTACTCCTTCGGACTCTTTGGATGGATCACCCTGCTGATCATTTCCATCTCTTTTCAAGTGATCGAAATGTTCTATGTCACACCACCCTATCCTCTGCCGGTAAGCAGATATCTGACCACTGCCATCTTCCTCCTGCTGCTTGTCAAAGTTCCTTTGGCTCTTTTCATGCCCAATGTAATACTGGCCGTTGATACGCTGATCGCCCTGCTTTTTATCGGTTTTGCTATACTGACACTCTATAGACTCTCACAGCGGAAACGCCCCCTGGCTGATGCAACGATATGGTTCTGGCGCATGGGCATGGGAAGCCTGATCACAAGCATGTTTTTTTGGCTTCTGTATGGATTTTTCTCTATGGAGTTTGCCGAAGGAATCAGCACTATTGCTTTTGCCTCATTTGGCCTGAGTGTCGTCTTCGCAATGTTTTACAAAATCATCCCATTCCTCACCTGGTTCCATCTCAATGCCCAGGGCTACTTCACGGCTCCCATGATGCACGAAGTGATCCACCCCAAAACAGCAAAGAAACACTTTTGGATCCATTTTGTTCTCATGATCACATTGATCGGGTCACTATTCATAGAGAAGCTGCTTATCCTGTCGGGACTTTTAACCATCCTCTCTTTCGGATGGGTGAGTTATCAGATCGTACATGCGCATCTGCTTTATATTAAAACACAAAAAACCGGTGAAAAATTTGAAATGGGAGGTTAGTGCTAAGTGCTAAAGGAGAATTGCGCAGGGTAACTTATCGCAAACTTAAAAATAAAAGCTTTTTCAAAGAAAAGCCTACCCCCAATTATTAATTTTTAATTGCTAATTATTAATTTTGTCCGCGAGAATCTCGCGGACAACTTCTCTGTCATCAAAGTGATGTTTCACCCCTTTGATCTCCTGATAATCCTCATCACCCTTGCCGAGGATCAACAGTACTTCATTTTTTTCAAGTGCTTCAAGCGCCATTTTGATTGCGAGCTTTCGATCCGGGGTAGCGGTGACATGCTCTTTGCCGCGCAAGCCTACTAAAATATCCTCCAGGATCATCTCTGGGACTTCATCTCGGGGATTGTCGCTGGTGACATAGATTTTATTGGCGAAACGGCCTGCTGCTGCGCCCATGCGGGGGCGCTTTCTTTTGTCTCGATTGCCGCCGGCACCGAAAACCACAGAAATATCTCTATCTTTCATGCTCTCCAGGACTTGATGGATGCCATCATCCGTATGGGCAAAATCCACGATCACCAGAGGGTCGCGGCTGATCACCTCCATGCGTCCAGCCACTCCCGCAAAATTCTCCACTACATCACATATCTCCTGGAGCTTTCGTCCTGTCAGAATCACTACAGACCCGACGGCAGCCATAAGATTGAAGAGATTGAAAAGGCCAACCATGGGAGAGTGGAAAGTCGCCTCTTCCTGCAGGTGCCTGATTCCCGCTGTAATGCCATGCGACAGAGAAAAGGCTTGCACTTTGAATGTAGCAGGCTCATCCACTCCGTAACTCTGTGCTCCTATGGGGTTATAAGTAATACTCTTGATATCATCTTTGTTGAGCAGCTTGGGCGTATCATCGGCAAAAAAGAGACTCTTAACCCGTCGATACTCCTCTACTGTTCCATGATAATCCAAATGGTCACTGGTGACATTCGTATGAACTTTGAGAGCAAAATCTATCCCCTCTATACGCTTCTGATGGATCGCATGGGAGCTTACTTCCATGATGAAGTAATTACATCCGTGATCGAGTGCCATCTTCATATGATACATCGTCTCAAGAATGGAGGGTGTGGTCATCGCCTTCTCCTCCAGACGCTCATCATTGGCAAAAAACCCTCTGGTACCCTGCAATGCAGGTTTCTCGTCCAAATCCAGAAGAAAGGAGTATATAGCGGCAGTGACGGTTGTTTTTCCATTGGTTCCGGTAACACCTACCACTTTAAGATTCTCAAGTCCCCAATGCCGGCTGAGCTCCTCAGGGGTTATAAACGCAGATTGATCCTTGAGCTTCTCATAGTAGCGGCTGTTTTGTGCCGTTTTGAGAAAGAGGGTTTGCGCATCGATCTTATTGGTATCATCAGTGATGGCAGTGAAGCCATCCTTCTCATAGGGCAATTTCATTTCTCTTGACCCTTGGTCATATGATAAAGTTCATAAATTTCCTGATCATTACCGAAAGCCCCGGATGCCGCATCGAGATAGGCGAGCGCCATTTCATTAAAACCCTCAGTCGAGAGCTGTTTGATAAAATCGATAAACTCTTTTCTGTCCGTGATCACCACCTTGGTGGAAAACATAATATCCTCAAAGGCTTCCCTGAAACCACCACGAGATGCTACCAATTGCATGAAATCCTCATAGCGGATCCCATCTTCATAATCTGCCTGCTCTTTCAAAGGATCGACCAGGAGTTCTTGTAGTATATTTTTTGACGTGTCGAGTGTATGGATCAGATTGTCGATGATCTCTGCTGCATCCTCTTTTCCCTCCTTGATCACCTGATAATAATCAAAGAGTGCCTGTGCATCATCAGTACTCTCTGTTCCCAAGTCACTTAGATAGACACCGACTTTTGCTTCCTCCAGTTCAGGATAATCTTTCAGGAGCAGGCCATAACTCTGAAGAGATGTATGATACTCTCCATTGACAAATTGCACTTCCGCACGCTCCAAGAGACTTTTCTTGCTGATTTTCCCCATTCTTATCCCAATTGATCCAGTTTGTCTTCCCATCCGAGAGGAACATTCATAACGGTAATCTCAGGATGTATCAGTGTGCGCATCTGTCTCTCAACACCATATTTCAGTGTCGTACCACTGCTTGCACAGCCGATACAGGCACCCTGAAGCTGCACATATACCATACCATCCCTGATATCGATCAACTGTATGTCTCCACCATCCAACTTGATAGAAGGCCGTACCTTCTCTATGACACCTTCCACTGCCGGCCTTAATTCTTCATCTGTAAACGGGATCAATCTTTCTCCTTTACATTGTTTGCTTAAATTATAGCAAAATTCAATTCGTTTCGCTCTTTATACATGAAAATAGATTGTTTGTCAAGATAAATCAGAAGGAAAGAGAAGAAAGCCCCCTAATAGAGGAAACTCCTCAAAAAAGGGGAGATGATGGCTATTCGCCGTATTTTCCGTAGTCACCATAATAACCATAACTCAGCTTGGCTGTTTCAACACCATTAAGAATGATACCTACGCTTGTATCTTCGAGATCAAGATGCCTGATCATCTTGTCAAACTCTTTGATCATTACCTTATCAGCATAGTCAGCCCTGAAAGTCATCAACGTCACTGTACTCTTCGGGATCAATAGTTTTGCATCAGTGACCAATCCCAGCGGTGCCGAATCAACGATAATATACTCATATATATCCGACAACTCATCCAGTGCCTCACTCATCCGATTTGAGCTGATCAATTCCGAAGGATTGGGCGGTACCGGCCCGGAACAGATCACGTCGAGATTTTCATGCTCTGTCTTTTGGATCACTTCATCCAGTGTGTGTCGTCCCGAGAGCAATGTGCTCACACCTCTTCGCCTGCTGACCCCCAGCACTTGATAGAGACGTGCTTTTCGCATGTCGGTATTGACGATGATGGTTTTATGCTGAGCATAGGCAGTGATCGCTGCCAAATTCGAAGCGATCGTTGTTTTCCCTTCTCCAGGAATACTCGATGTCACAAGAATGATGCTTGATTTCCTTGCCGATGTGGCAAAGCTGATATTGGTTCTCACCGTACGCATGGCTTCCGCATAAACCCCTTTGGGATCAGACAGCACTTCCAGACCCGATGTCTTATTGGGTGGAAGCTTGGGAACTACACCATAAATAGGAGTGTCAGTCAATGCTTCGACCTGCTTGACAGTATGGATCTTTTTGTCCATGAAAGCACGGAATATTGCCACAATCACTCCCAGTATCAATCCCAGGATAATTGTCGCAGCAAACATTAGTGGTATTTTTGGCTTGATCTTATCCGGGTATTCCGCACGATCGACGATTTTAGTATCAAGCAGAGTCGAAGCACGGTTGATCGATAGTTCTGCCTGCTTTGCCAACAGGAATGAGTAGAGTTTTTCATTGACACCATAATCACGATTGAGATTAACGAATCTTTCCTCAGTTCCGGGAAAGCTTCGCAACTTTTCATCATATTCAGAGAGTGTCTTTTCGACTGAGGATATCTTCGACTCCAATTGCCTTTGCAGAGATGAAATATAGTTTACAACCTGTCCTTTTGCTACTTTGATCTGCATACGCGCTGACTTAACATGTGGGTGAATAGATGAGAAACGTTGCTGCAGATCCTGGAGTTCAAGCTGCTTGGTTTTTAGACTATTTATCATATTGGTCAATGCAGGATCTTCGGTTGGGGCAGCAAAATCAAGCCGAAATGCACTATTCCCGGCAAACCGATTCACAAGAAGATCAACTTCCTGCTTTTTCAATTGAAGATTTGCGAGCTCGACATTCAAAGCTGAAGTCTTGCTGATCAATGATTTTACCTGAGTAGGGACATCGATCATAGATTCTTTACTCTTAAATCTCTGCAGGCTTTCCTGAGATATTTGCAGTTTCTTTCCTATTTCTTTAAGTCGTTTATCTATAAAGGCTAAAACCTGCGAAGTGTCCTGTGTCTTCAAACTTAGATGATATCTGAGATAGTCATCCAGCAGTGTATTGATAAAGCCCTGGGTCCTGAGTGGTACATTATCCTGAAACTTCAGATCAATCATATTTCCTTCCCCTTTGGAAGCGGAAAATTTCTTTTGTACACCTTTATAAATATTCTGAACAACGTTCAAAGAAATCACATAGTCCGAATAAGCACTATAGTCAAATCCTTTCTTCTTCTTGAGTTTCCAGGTCAAGAAAGGGGTCTCTGCTTTCTCATCAAAATGATAAATCTTGTCGAGCACTACGGGCTTGTCTCCAGAGTCTATCATGCGTTTCAGAATGCCCTGCTTGATCTCCATACGATAGTTGGTCTCATTCAGGGGGGTAATATGGATTGCCTTGCCGTAGACTTTTGGGTCTGTAATATTCAGATCCTCAAGGGCAAAAGGAGCCGAATTCCCATAAAACTCTACTTTTTTCAAGTGTTTTTTTGCAAAGAAGCGTGTTTCATAGCCGAGCTTTTTCAATACAGGATAGATCAGTCTTTTCGATTTGAGAATAGCGACCTCACTGCTTATATCAGGTCCGCCTTCCGCTCCACCGGCAGCCCCCCCCTCCATCATCTGCTGCAGCATGGTATCCTGAGAGCTTTTTTCGCTGGCACTCAACAATGTAGCGTTTGAACTATAGGCAGAAGGGGCAAAATAGATCACAGTTATTCCCGCAACAAAAACAGATAAAAAGACAAAAAATATCGTATATCGATAATGTTTTAATGTCTCAAAGAATTCTCCGATATCTATATCGACCTCATGGCTTTTTTCGTTCATTGCTTCTCTTTTCCTCTTAAACTCTTCATTAACTAGATGTGTGTACTATGTTTTTATGATGTATAAAATTATAAGATAGGCACAACCACTTCTAGTCTCTTCCTTATTTGCGGTATTATATCATTACTATTCTAAACTATTCTAAAATACGAAATATTTACAGATCAAACAAAGAGTATCTTCAAAAAATATTTTTTTCGATCTTTAACTTTTATTTAAGTTAAGTTGTGTAATAATTTTGAACATTTTGTATTAAGGCCAAACCCATTGTGAAGTGGGGACGGAAAGCCACGGGTCTCTTTCGGGAGATAGCCGGGTTGCCATCAAATTAATAATTTGGTGCTTCATTTACTCTCATACTAGAGAGCCTTTTTCATATGTTTTTATTAATGTTATTGCCAAACCTGTTGTGAAGCGGGGACGGAAAGCCACGGGTCTCTTTCGGGAGATAGCCGGGTTGCCTAAACAATATTGATTGATTTTGATATGTTTTAGTATCTTTAATTAGATATTTTATTGCAATTCGCCCAATACAGCCTTTCTGCTTTCCCTCGCCA
>JAYEND010000111.1:0-13343 GCA_034721895.1 Campylobacterota bacterium
TATAGAATTAACTGAACTTAAATGCTAACAAACACGAGGAGCGAATAGTTTACCCTGTCGGGAAACTATATCACTCACGACAAACGTTCTCTATAGAGAGTTAAAATCTCGATCTGATCTTCCGGGATTTTGGTTCCAGCTCATCAGATGGTCTTCACGAAATAGAATTCTATCCCCGCAAGACTGTCGACAAATTAGACCATTTCCTGACCATTTTGACCATTCGGGTTATCGTTTAGTATGGAAGAGCAAAAATCCACCTTGCCTCTATATTTCCCCCCATGCAACAATCAGGCAACTTGGACTATATAGTATCGATGATCAACAAAAAGAATCAATATGAGTAGGTGAAATCCGTATCCAGTTCAAGACTCTCGAGTGTATTGAGTTTCGTATTATCCACATAGATCACTACCCTGCTCTGATTCTCCTCGTCAAAACGCATCTTGTCATAAAAGCGCTGCATCTCAATACGTTTCTCGCGGGATACAGGTTCTCTGATCGATTTGTACTCAACCAGTTCGCCGTCTTTGTAGACGCCGGATACTTCGGCAAGCACCCAGTAGTATCCCTTGTCTTTTCTCATATTTTTGACATACCCTTTCCAGATATTGCCTGCTTTGATCGTCTTCCAAAGAATGTCAAATACAGATTTTGGCATATCCGGGTGGCGAACAATATTGTGCGGTTTTCCTATCAACTCCTCGGGCTCATAACCAGAGATGTGAGCAAACGTTTCATTAATATAGGTAATCGCCCCGTTCAGATCAGTCCTACTGATAATCTCCTGTCCATGGGGGACTTCCGTCTCTATGAACATGTCGAATGATGTTTCCATTGGATACTCCTTTTTCTTTTGATTATTATATCACTAAATTATCGACATCGTCTTGAACCAAATCAACTGCCTTGCTTATAGGGAACTTTCGCACTGGGTGTTTCTTTTGCAGTACCTTCCAGATGCACATCCTGATCATCAAAGAAAATATCTGCACCAAACGCTTTAACCACTTCTGTTTTTTCCACACCACCCAGATAAAAAGCCTCATCGATTCGTACATCCCATGCATTCAGCGTTCGTATGACACGCTCCTGTGCCGTAGAGTTTCGTGCTGTGATCAGTGCCGTTTTGATAGGAGACTGTTCCCTCGGAAAGTTCTCCTGTATATTCGAGATTACTTTCAGCAACTTGGCAAAGGGTCCTTCACTCATAGGGTTTTTGGCATTGGCTCTCTCATGTGCCAGGAAAGCTTCAAGACCCTCTTGTTGATAGATTTTTTCACTCTCTTCGCTGAAAAGTACTGCATCCCCGTCGAAAGCGATCCGCACCTCATGACTCCCCTCCTCTCCTTGGACACTATAAGGAAGTATTCTTCCCGCCGCTATTCCCGCATTGATCGCTTCCTGCACATCCTCTTCATGTGCAGAGAGAAAAAGATCGACTTTGAAGGCCTTGAGATAACGTGAGATGGGTGCTCCTCCTGTCCATCCAGCCCGCTGAATATCCAAGTCATATCTGTCAATGGAATGCAAGATCCGTAATCCTGTAGCAGCATTGTTACGGGAAAGGATGATCACTTCAATGAGTTTGTCATCAAAGGCATTGTTGATCTTTAAAAAATTCTTGACAAAACGATATGCTGTACCTACATGAAGCAGATTATTCTCATTTTCCAGTTGATATTGGTAGTATGCTTCCAACCCATTTTCATCAAAAATCTGATTCTCTTTTTCCAGATCAAAGAGTGCCCGGGATGAGATTGCAATAACCATTTTATCTTTGAGATTATATGCCATGATACTTCTTTGTGTATTAATTATCACAAAGTGTAACATGAGTTGGGTTAGTGATTAGTAATATACAATTGAATACTTCGAATAAATTGTTCTGCATCATATAGAAGCTAAGCCCTATAATGTTATAGTTTACAAGAGGAACAATATACAGAAATTATTATTAAATGTGTGTTGTCCTAACATTATCTATATCATAAACAGATAGTTTAAAAGGAGAAATACAATGTCCATGAATCCAAAAGCAGGGAAACCTGCTTCCAAAGATGAGCTGGTTGATATACCGGCTCTTGTTTCAGCCTATTATAGTTTAAAGCCTGATGCTTCTGTCACCGGAGAGCGTGTTGCCTTTGGTACTTCGGGTCATCGCGGGAAAGCTTTCAAAAAAAGTTTCAACGAAGCGCATATCCGTGCAGTGACACAAGCAACCTATGAATACCGCAAAAAAGAAGGTATAGAGGGGCCGCTTTTTATAGGAAAGGATTCTCACGCACTCTCCACTCCGGCACAGATCACGGCGATCGAAGTCCTGGCGGCCAATGGTGTTTCGACTTTGATCGCGGAAGATGATGGCTATACCGCTACACCGCAAGTCTCCTTTGCGATTTTGGAATATAATAAGAATGGCGGAGCGCAGGCAGATGGTATCATCATCACTCCTTCGCACAATCCTCCGGAAGATGGCGGATTCAAATACAATCCGCCCAATGGCGGTCCGGCAGATGTCGATGCCACTTCATGGATCGAAAACCGTGCCAACGAGATACTGGCCCAAGGTATCGATACTGTCCCGACACTTTCCTACGAAGAGGCGTTGGAAAGCGAATACATCAATACTTACGATTATGTCACACCATATGTAGAAGCATTGACTGAGATCGTTGACATGGATGCTATCGCCAAATCCGGCATTCGTATCGGTGTCGATCCGCTCGGCGGTGCCAGTGTTGATGTTTATCAAAAAATCAATGAGATATACGGACTTGATATGGACATCGTCAATCCCTATATCGATCCAACCTTCTCTTTTATGACACTCGATCACGATGGCAAGATCCGCATGGACTGCTCCAGTCCCTCAGCCATGGCTTCACTTGTGGCACTTAAGGACAAATACGATATTGCATTTGCCAACGATGCCGATTCGGATCGTCATGGTATCGTCACGCCAACTATTGGACTGATGAACCCCAACCACTATCTCAGTGTCGCCATCTGGTACCTCTTTGGTAATCGTCCGGAGTGGGATAAAGGATTGAAGATCGGAAAAACACTCGTATCCAGTGCAATGATCGACAGAGTAGCGGATGATCTCGGCGTCGAAGTCCTGGAGGTACCCGTTGGATTCAAATGGTTTGTAGAAGGGCTCTTCGAGGGAACACTCGGCTTTG
The DNA here is from genome assembly GCA_034721895.1 of Campylobacterota bacterium. Classification (GTDB taxonomy): domain Bacteria; phylum Campylobacterota; class Campylobacteria; order Campylobacterales; family Sulfurovaceae; genus SZUA-451. The sequence continues at coordinate 3,186 of JAYEND010000111.1, forward strand.
GTGGGGAAGAGAGTGCCGGCGCCTCTTTCTTGCGATCCAATGGAAAAGTCTGGAGTACCGATAAGGATGGGATCATCCTCAACCTCCTTGCAGCAGAAATGTGGGCGAAATTGGGCAAAGATCCTTCTCAGCTCTATGCTGTACTCGAAGAAAAATTCGGACGATCCTATTACAAACGGGTGGATGCCCCTGCTACGCCGGAACAAAAAGCTGCGATCAAGGCGATCGATCCTGAAAAACTTTCGCTGCCGATGCTGGCCGGAGAAAAAGTCGAAAAGATTTTGACCAAAGCAGAAGGAAATGCTGCGGCGATCGGCGGACTGAAAGTGATCAGTCAAAACGGATGGTTTGCAATGCGCCCTTCAGGTACAGAAGATATTTACAAGATCTATGCCGAAAGTTTCCTTTCGGAAGATCATCTTGAGCAGATCTTGAAAGAGGCGCAAAGTCTTGTTTCAAGCTTGTTGGATTGACAGCATCTCTTTCCTGAGATTCCGATCCAGAGGACAATAGCTGGCAATAGATATGAAAAAAGAAATTATTTCGTAACTATTCTGGCAGCAATTAAGGATCTAATATTTTCCAAAATTTCAAGAGTTGCTAAAAAAATAAACAGCTATACAGGATAATAACTGGAAAAAATGAGTATTATTACGCAAATAAAACACAAATAGAAGGATATACAATGGCAATCAAAGTAGCAATTAACGGAACAGGCAGGATCGGTATGATCGTCGCAAAGATCATTATGGGGCGTAATGACATTGAATTGGTAGCACTCAACACAACATCAAAACCGGATATGCTGGAGTATCTTTTCAAGTATGACAGTGTCCACAGCGGTGTCGATGCGAAAGTTGTCGCTGATGACTGCATAGAGCTCAATGGTGCACCGGTCAAAATGTTCAGCGAACGCGATCCTGAGAAAATCGACTTCGGATCTGCCGGCGCAGAACTTGTTATCGAATGTACCGGTGTATTCCTGACGATGGAGTCAGCACAGAAGCACCTGCATGGAGGCGTAAAAAAAGTAGTCATGTCTGCTCCGGCTAAAGATGATACACCGACCTATGTCCTCAATATCAACACAAAAGACTACAAGGGTGAAGCGATCATCTCCAATGCCAGCTGTACTACCAACTGTCTCGCACCGATCTGTAAAGTGCTGGATGATGAATTCGGTATCGAGGACGGCCTCATGACAACCATTCATGCCTATACCAACGATCAGAATATTCTTGATGTCAAGCATAGCAAGGATAAGCGTCGTGCCCGTGCAGCAGCGGTCAACATGATCCCTACAACGACAGGTGCAGCTAAAGCGATCGCTTTGGTCATGCCACAGCTTAAAGGCAAACTCAACGGTTATGCCATGCGCGTCCCTACCCCTGATGTCTCAGTAGTTGACCTGACCGTTAACCTGAAAAAGGATGTAACGGTTGAAGAAGTGAACAGTGTTTTTGAAGCTGCTGCCAAAGCAGATTTTACCGGGCTGATCGAAATCGATCATGACAAGCGCGTATCGAGCGATTTTATCGGATCGACGTACAGTTCGACTTTTGTTCCCGATATGACCAGCGTGGTAGGTGGCGATACTGTCAAAGTACTGGCTTGGTATGATAATGAATGGGGATATAGCAGCCGCCTGGTTGATATGTGTGTGTTTGTAGGAGATAAATAATGCTGGAGTTTGCCAAACATTACGATTTTGATGCAAGCCCTGAGCATAAGTCCGTCATGCAGGATGCGATGAAGGCTGCCAAAGAGGAGATGGAAAGTGGCCGTATCGGCTACTATAAACTTCCTACTCATTCTCTTGCTGATCTTGAAGTACTTAAAAACATTGATGTCAAAAATGTAAAACAGGTCGTCATAATCGGTATCGGTGGATCTTCACTGGGTCTTAAAGCGATCGATTCGATCTTGCGCCCTTACACTCCGGAAGCCAAAGAGATGCTCTTTTTGGAAAATTCCGATCCGCTTACCATTTCCGAGACCCTGAAAAAGATCAACAAAGAGGAAGCCTGCTTTTTTATGATTTCCAAATCCGGATCTACCATAGAAGCAACTTCGATCCTTAAAACAGTGATTGCCTACTGCGAGTTAGACCTTGACGGAGCTGACAGAGAGCGTGTGTTTGCTATCACTGACGAGGGGTCTGTCCTCTCTGACTTTGCCAAACATCACAAACTTCATGAATTCAACATTCCGGACAATGTCGGCGGCAGATTCTCAGTTCTGAGTGCCGTAGGTGTCGTACCTTTGGAAATTGCCGGATATGACATGCGCAGACTTCTTGGGGGAGCAGGAGAATTCATTCAACGATTCTTTGATGGCCAGGAAGATCATCTTCTGGAAAAAGCGTGCTACCTTTATGAAAATGCAGAGGCTCAAAGCATCAATGTACTTTTCTCTTATGCAGACCGTCTCGAAGATTTGACCAAATGGTACGTACAGCTCTGGGGCGAGTCACTTGGCAAGATCGATGCTGACGGCAACAGGGTGGGATTGACACCGATCGGCATTATCGGTGCAGTTGATCAACACTCTTTTCTCCAGTTGATTATCGAAGGACCGAAGGATAAGAGTATTACCTTTATTACTATTGAGGATTTCCAGAAAGATTTGATCATTCCTGATATATCCCTTTATGGAATTGAAAAAACCGACTTTATCAATGGACAGAGTTTCAATAAACTTATCAATGCCCAGTGTGATGCCACCATGCAGAGTGTAATTCAATCAGGTATCGGGGCAGATGCCATCACATTGGACAAAGTGACACCGGAAAATATCGGTATGCTCATTGCATATTATGAACTATTGACTTCTCTTGTCGGAGCGATGTTCAAAGTTAACACCTATAATCAACCCGGCGTAGAACTGGGAAAACAAATACTCTATAAAAATCTATCAAATTAAACAAGGTAAATGAATGAAACTTTTCTCTTATGATATTGACGACCGCTACAGCAAGAGCGTTGCCTACTTCTCTATGGAGTTTGCTATCGATCAGGCTCTCAAAATCTATTCAGGAGGCCTGGGCTTTCTTGCAGGATCACATATGCGCAGTGCCTACGACCTCAAACAGAATGTTGTGGGTGTCGGACTACTCTGGAGTTATGGATACTATGACCAGTCACGCAATGAAGACCGGACGCTTCGCCCTACTTATACGAGAAAATTCTATTATTTTCTTAAAGAGCTCGATATCAGGGTAACGGTCAAAATTGACAATGAAGATGTTGTAGTCAAAGCATTTCTGGTCCAACCAGAAGTATTTGGTGCGGCACCACTGATTCTCCTCTCTACCGATACGGACGAAAATGACTACCTTGCACGCACCATTACCCATAAACTCTATGACGGCAATGAACGCACCCGTGTAGCACAGGAGATCGTACTGGGGATCGGTGGAACCAAGGTACTTGAGGCATTGAACCATAAGATTGACATTTACCATATGAATGAGGGGCATGCTCTGCCACTGGTCTATGAACTTTATGGAAAACACTATCAAACGATGGAAGAACTTCGGAAGCATGTCGTCTTTACGACACATACGCCTGAAGCAGCCGGTAATGAAGTGCATAATATCCATTTCCTGCATGAGATGGGATTTTTTAACGGGCATTCCCTGGAGACGATACGTGAGCTCAGCGGCTATGAACAAGACGACAACTTCAGTCTGACCGTTGGGGCACTTCGCAGCGCCAAGATCGCCAATGCCGTCTCCAAAATTCATAGTCTGGTAGCCAACGAAATGTGGGCTGGTGTCGAAGGACGCTGCGATATCATCTCTATCACCAACGCTCAGAATAAAAAATACTGGACTGACAAAACATTGACCCGGGCACTTGACGAGCATGAAGATTATGAACTTCTTGCCCGCAAAAAGCACCTCAAAAAGATCCTTTTTGAACTGGTAGCCGATCAAACCGGCAAAATGTTTGATCCAGAGGTACTTACCATTGTCTGGGCACGCCGCTTTGCCGAGTATAAACGTCCCGCTCTGATCGCATACGATCTAGCGCGCTTTGTTAAACTGATTACTGATGAAAAGAGGCCGATCCAGATCATCTGGGCAGGAAAGCCCTACCCTACTGATCAGGGTGCCATCGATATTTTCAATGAACTGATACGGATCAGCCACCATTATAAAAGTATTGCGGTCATCACAGGATATGAACTGAGAATTTCCCGCCTGTGCAAACAGGGAAGTGACATTTGGCTCAATACACCCAGGATTACACGTGAAGCCAGCGGTACCAGCGGCATGACAGCCAGCATGAATGGCTCCATCCACTTCTCTATCGATGATGGATGGCATCCGGAATTTGCCAGAGACGGCAAGAATGCCTTTACCATTCCACCGGTTGACCATACGCTTCCAAACGAAAAACAGGATCGTCTGGACTATGAAAATATGATGGATATTCTGGAAAATAATATCCTTCCGCTCTACTATGATAATCCAAGAGAGTGGGTTGGTATTATGAAAAATGCGATGTCCGAAATCGATAATGACTTTGACTCCGGACGCATGGCCAGAGAATATTATGAGCGTATGTTTACAATATAAAGGAAAAATAACATGACTTCCAATATCACTACCATGATGGGTGTAAAAAGTCTCAAAGATATTGATGTCACCGGAAAGCGTGTTCTGATCCGTGTCGACTTCAATGTACCTGTTGATTCGCATAACAATATTTCAGATGATCGCCGTATCCGGGCGGCACTTCCGACGATCAATTACTGTATCGACCATAATGCCTGCTCGATTACGCTGGTTTCTCATTTTGGACGCCCCAAAGGCAAATATGATGAGAAATACTCTTTAAAGCATATCATCAAACGTCTCGAACGGCTGCTGCAGAAACGGGTTGAATTTATCGAAGATTTTGCAAGCTCCAGAGATGAGATAGCCACCTGCTCGCTTGAACGTGTTTTTTTGCTTGAAAATATACGATTTTATGAAGGTGAAAAACAAAATGACCCTGAGTTGGCAAAGAGACTTGCCTCCATCTGCGATGTCTATGTCAATGATGCCTTTGGTACTTCCCATCGTGAGCACGCTTCTACCTATGGCGTGATGGATTTTGTCGACACCAAGGTAGCCGGCTTTTTGATGATGCGTGAAATCGAAGCCTTTTCAAAAGCATTGGAAAATCCTGTACGTCCTATCGCGCTGGTTATTGGCGGGGCAAAGATCTCATCAAAAATCACACTACTCAAGTCCGTGCTTCAGAAAGTAGACAAACTCATTATTGGCGGTGCCATGAGCAATACTTTCCTCAAGGCACAGGGCTATGATATGCAAAGCTCTCTTTATGAAGAAGAGTACATTGAAATCGCTGCTGAAGTATTGATACTGGCACGGGAAAATGGTGTTAAAGTTTATCTTCCTGTCGATGTCGTCATTGCCGATTCGATCGAAACACCTATTGATGTCAAGGTGGTACCTGCACAGGATGTCCTCGAGAACTTCAAAGCAGTAGATATCGGACCGGCTACTGCCAAGCTCTTCAGTGAAGCTATCGAACTCTCCAATACGATCATTTGGAACGGGCCTATGGGGATCTATGAGATCCCAAGATTTTCCAAAGGTACCTACAAGATGGCAAGTGCAATTGCTGACTCTTATGCCTACACGATCGTGGGCGGCGGTGATACGGCTGATGCCGTTGACAAAGCAGGAGAAGCCGACAATTTCAGCTTTATCTCTACAGGCGGCGGTGCGAGCCTGGAACTGCTGGAAGGTAAAATCCTGCCAGGCTTCAGCAGACTCGACCGCAAGAAGGAGGAAGCATAATGGCTTTGGCAATTATGTCTTCGGGTGGTGATGCACCCGGTATGAATCCTGCTATCAAAAAGTTTGTCGACTATGCCTACAAGATGGGAGAACGCCCCTATCTGATTTATGATGGACTTGAAGGCTTGATCGATAACAAGATCAAACCGGCAACCCATCATGATGTGGCAGGTATCCTGCACCGTGGCGGTACGATTATCCGATCATCACGCTCCCCGCGTTTTTTTGAATATAAATACCGCGAGCAGGCTTACAATAATCTCAAAGAACATGACATCAAAGGCCTTGTTGTGCTTGGCGGCGACGGCTCCTTTCGTGCCATGGATAGGTTCAGTTCGGAATTTGATCTGCATTTTGTCGGAATCCCTTCAACGATCGATAACGATATTTATGGAACCGAATATTGCCTGGGGGTTGATACGGCACTCAACGTCATTCGTGATGCTCTCGATAAGATACGAGATACTGCCTCCTCTTTCAACCGTGCATTCCTGGTCGAAGTGATGGGAAGAGACTGCGGCTATCTGGCGATCATATCAGCGATGGTAAGCGGTGCAGAAGTCTGTGTCATTCCTGAAACCAAATTTGACTACGAAAAAGTAGGCAAGCGTCTGCGACAAGAGGTTGAAGAGGGACGTAATTATGCCCTTGCGATCGTCTCTGAAGGTACCAAACAGACGAAAGAAGTCCACAAATGGCTTCAGGATACGATCGGACTGGAAACACGTGTCAGTATCCTCGGACATATTCAGCGCGGAGGCAATCCGACAGTACGTGATCGACTCATGGCATTTGCTTTTACTATCGCTGCTGTTGACCATCTGCTGTCGCACAACAATTCCAATAAAGTCGTTGTCTATCAAAAAGGTGAATTCAAACTGATCGAGATCGAAGAGGTGGTATCAAACAAATATCAGTTGCCCCAAAAATATCTCGATGCAATCAGTTTACTAGATTAATCTCGATATAATCACTTGATTAAATTAATTTTAAAAAAAAGGAGTATTACATGATAAAAATTACAAAAAAAGGAAAAAAGGCCTGGGTGACTTTCACAGCGCCTGTTGAAGAGGTTGAAAGCGTAGAACTGGTAGGTGATTGGAACGACTGGACACCTGAAGTGATGAAGCAGAAAAAAAGTGGAGAATTCTATCTGACAAAAGTCCTTAGTATTGGGAATGATTACGAGTTTGGATATCGTAGCAATGGTGCGTGGATTCTTGACGAAACACTTGATAAAATAGAGAGTCCATACGGAAGTCACAATTCGCTTTTGGCACTGTAATATCAGGGTATTGTTCCTGGGGATTTGGCTGAGATTTCACTAATCTTTTACCAAATCTCACACTTTCAAAGCCCATCATAAATATTTAGTGTTTTTTAGGTTCTATTTAGTCTACATTCAAACAGTTGGATATACAATAGAATTATATAAGTGATAATAAGTGGTGTAATTATGCCATCATTAAAATTTATATTTATCAATATCAGAAAGGAGCAGTAACTTATGAAAGCAGTAGTCATGGCAGGAGGATTCGGATCACGAATCCAACCTCTCACAAATTCCAGACCCAAACCAATGTTACCGGTAGTCAACCGTCCAATGATGGAAAATACGATGATAACCCTCAGGGATTTGGGGATTAAAGATTTTATTGTTCTGCTCTATTTCAAGCCTGAGGTGATCCAGGATTATTTTGGTGATGGCAGTCAATTTGGTATGAATATTACTTATGTAATTCCTGATGATGATTACGGGACAGCAGGTGCTGTCAAGCTGGCACAGGAGCTCATCGGTGATGATAATTTTATCATTATCAGCGGTGACCTGGTGACTGATTTTGATTTTAAAAAGATTTTTGAATATCATGAGAAAAAAGAGTCGAAACTGACAATCACACTTACGTCTGTGGAGAACCCTTTGGAGTTTGGTGTAGTCATCGCCAATAATGAGGGCAGGATTGAGAAATTTCTTGAGAAACCAAGCTGGGGAGAAGTTTTCAGCGATACGATCAATACCGGTATCTACATCATAGAACCAGAGATCCTCGACTATATTCCCAAAGGAGAGGATTTTGACTTTGCCAAAGATCTCTTCCCTCTTCTTATGGAAGAAGGTGTTGAACTGATCGCCGGCAATGCGCAGGGATATTGGAGAGACGTCGGAAATCCGGACAGTTATAGAGAGGTACATGAGGATATCATGAGTGGACGGGTTAGCTTCAGGATGCCCGGAGACATGGCCAGGTATCCTGACGGCGAACTCTACAGTACTGAACCTTATGAACTGGATGAGAGTATAGAGATCATCGGAAAAGTGGTATTGGGTAAAAATGTCACTATTGGCAAAAGAACCAAACTCAAAAATGTCGTCATCTCTGACAATGTTGAAGTCGGCGAAGATGGCAAAATCAGCAATTCGGTTATCTGGGAAAATGTGATGATCGGTAAAGGCACCAAGATTGACAACGGTGTGATCTGTAATAATAATATCATTGGTAAAAATACTAAAATGACAGCAGGGATCATCCTTGCAGAGGGTTGTGAGATCGGTGAACTTGTCACGGTAGAAAAAGATGTCACCATTTGGCCGGATAAAAAGATCGAATCCGCTTCTATCGTCAGCAGCAATGTCATCCTGGGGAGCAAATATAAGAATTCCATTTTTGAAAATGGGATGGTCATAGGAAAATCCAATGTTGAATTCTCCTGTGAAATGTCCAGTAAACTGGCTGAAGCTTTTGGCGTACAACTTCCTGTAGGCAGTACTGTCCTGGTAGCCAGAGATCATCATAAAAGTTCGCGAATGCTTAAGCGGGCTTTTGTGGGAGGAATGCTGGCTGCAGGAATCAATGTTGTGGACCTCAAAAGCATCCCCTCTTCAGTAATGCGTTTTGATCTGTTCCATCATCCAGAGTATATTGCAGGTGTTTTTTTCAGACAGGTCAGAGATGATACGACCAGTACCGTAGTTACTTTCTATAATGATGAAGCACTTCGTATCAACAATGATCTCGCCAAAAAAATTGAAAAAGCCTTTTTTAAAGAGACTTTCAGAAGAGTGGATTTCAGCGATATCGGGAGAGTAACTGAATCTCACCGTATTCAGGAGTGTGGCGACTACAAAAAAAGTATGGAAGAGAGTTTCCAAAAGAGACTTTTCTCCTGTGTCGACTGTCGGATCGCAGTGGATATGATGCATGGTTCAGCTTGTGAAGTTTTCCCTTATGTGCTCAATGATCTCAATATTGATAATATGATCTTTAACGGCTTTTATGATGCCCATCGCCTATCTAACTTCAAATCCCTACGCAAGCATTCTATCGATGATATGGAAAAGATCGTCAAAAGCCTGGAACTCGATGCAGGCTTTTTACTCTTTCCTTTTGGACAGCGTCTGGAGATTGTTTGTGACAAAGGAACTCTACTCTCAAAGCAGGATTCCCTGCTGGTCGTTCTTGCACTGATGGATATTGAGGCTGCCAATGAGGGTAAAAAACATATCTTCCTGCCAACCTGGGCTCCGGATATGGTCAATTTTGAGTATCTTGACATCGAGTATGGCAAATATGCAGACTTTACAGCAGAACAGCTAAAGCAGTATGATTTGATCGCAACGGCTGACGGCAACTTTGCCTTTACCGAATTTTCTCTCTATAGAGACTCCATGTATGCAGCCCTCAAAATTCTGGAGATGCTTGTCAAATATAATATTAAGCTCTCTGAACTGGTCAGCAGAACGGAAAACTTCTATCATACCCATTCAGCGATAGAATGTCCACAGGCACTTAAGGGAAAAATGATGCGTAAATTCCTTGAAGATGCCAGAGACAAGCGCTCCTCCTCTGCTGATGGTGTTAAGATCTGGTTGACTGATAGCAACTGGATATTGATGATACCTGATCAGTACAGTGACCATCTCAACCTTTACATACAGGCTGAAAATGAAGCAGCCGGCCAAGCGATCTATGATCAGTATAAAGAAAAAATTGAGAGTTGGGCAGAGTAAATAATGCAACTGGCTTTTCTATGGCATATGCACCAACCCGATTATCGGGATGCTTCCGGTATCATACAGATGCCATGGGTTTTTCTGCATGCTATCAAGGATTACTATGATATGCCTTGGATGCTTGCCCGTCACAGTGGACTGAAAGCTACATTCAACATTACTCCGCCACTGATAGAGCAGATACAACTCTACAGTGAAGACATAGTCTCAAATGATCGTTTTTTCACTTTATGGATGAAGCACCCGTCGGAACTGAATGAAACAGATCGTCAGTGGATGATCAAGATGTGTAAAAGCGGGCCGTATGAAACCATGATCGAACCGATAGAGC
>JAYEND010000112.1:0-31841 GCA_034721895.1 Campylobacterota bacterium
TGCAATGGCGATACCGGGATGGATCGCCTTACTGACCTGATGTGCATCCTCTTGCCAAAAACCATTCAGCTCAGGAACTCCCCCAAGTGCTCGCATAACGGCACGGATCAAGAGCGCCGCCGGTAAAATCCGTTCCTGGATAGTGCGGTTGCTGTTCTGTTTTTCCAACCACTCCAGAGCTGGTGTCATATTGATCGAGGCGGAGAGGTAGTAGTGAGGGATCTCTCTATTGGAGCGGCTCATGGCGACAGCAATAGCCTGTCTCATACCGTCCACAGCAGGTACTTTATCCTTTGTTTCGGCAGCAGCTTCTACCTGACTTAGCTGGATTTTTCCTTCTGTTTTGGAGGCAAGTGTGGTCAGGTCCACACCCAGCTCTTTAGCTCTTTTGCGAGCTGCCGGAGAGGCTTGGATGTGTTCTTCTATTTTTGCCTCATATGGTACTTCGATAAGCTCGGGAGAAGGTTCTGGTTGTAATGGCTCAGACTCCGGGACAGGTTTAGTCATTGGCTCCGCTTCTGCTTCTACAGCACTCTCACCCTCGGATCGGATCAGGGCCAGCGGTGTGCCCACAGCACATTCGGTCTCCTCTTCGACCAGTAACTTTTTTACAATTCCGTCCTCGAAAACTTCGATCTCTATGACCCCCTTGCTGGTTTCAACCTCGGCGATCACCTGTCCCTTTGTGACACGGTCTCCCTCTTTGACCATCCATTCCATTAATACAGCCGACTCCATATCGGCGCCCAGGCTGGGCATAAGAAATTTACTCATGATCCCTCCATCAGTTTTTGTGCCATGGTGACGATCTTCTCAGGCTGCGGAATGGCGGCGTCCTCAAGATGTTTGGCATAGGGCAGAGGTACTTCGGCAGTACAGACCCTTCCCATGGGGGCATCGAGTTCATAAAAGGCCTGCTCATTAATACGGGCCATGATCTCAGCAGATATACTGCCGGACTTCCATCCTTCATCGACGATCATCACTCGGTGTGTCTTTTTGAGGGATTCCATGATAGCGGCATCATCAAGCGGTCTTAGAGATCGGAGGTCGATCACTTCGGCATCAATTCCTTCTGCTGCCAAAGTCTCAGCCGCTTTAAGCGCTTTGAAAAGATTGATCCCATAAGCCAGAATAGTGAGGTCTTTGCCCGGCCGATGCACCAAAGCTTTTCCAATGGGCAACGGTGTGGCTGTGGTATCGAGCATTCCCTTCGTATTATAGAGCAGTGAATTCTCGAAGATCAGTACCGGGTCAGGGTCGTTCAGTGCCAGGCCAACCATACCGTAGGCATCCTGTACAGTTGCGGGGGTGAGAACTTTGAGCCCGGGGATATGTGCGAACCATCCTTCCAGACTATGCGAATGCTGGGCAGCCAGCTGCTTGCCGCCGCCGGTGGCCATGCGGATCACCAGCGGAACGTTAAACTGCCCGCCAGACATATGCAGCAGGGTCGCAGCATTATTCATGATCTGATCCAGGGCCAAAAGGCTGAAATTCACAGTCATAATTTCCACGATGGGGCGCATACCGTTCATAGCTGCACCGATGCCTGCACCGGTAAAAGCTGATTCGCTCAGCGGTGAATCGATGATCCGCTCAGGACCGAACTCTTCCTGGAGTCCCATGCTGACGGCAAAGCACCCGCCGTAGCGGCCGACGTCCTCTCCTATCAGGAAGACCCGCTCATCCTTTTGCATTGCCTCACGGATAGCTTGTCGCACCGCTTCGCGGTAAGTAGTGTTCTTGCTCATACCCGTACCTCCTGAGAGTAGACGAATTTTTCCAGGTCAGCGACAGGTTCCAATGTCCCATTTTCTGCAAACTCCACCGCCTCATCTATGATGTTGGCGATCTCCTCTTCAAGTTCATCAACATTGATCTCCGGCCAGAAGTCCATAGCTTCAAGTTTTTTCCGGAAAGTCACCAGGGGGCCTTTTTTCTTCCACTCATCAACCTCTGCTTTTTCACGGTAGAGTTCAGCATCAAACAATGAGTGGGCACGAAAACGGTAGGTAAGGCATTCAAGGAATACAGGGCCCTTTCCGGCACGAATCTCTGCCACTGCCTCTTCGGCTGCTTCCGCCACGTCGGTAACGCTCATTCCATCTACCTGTTTGGAGCTTATCTTATAAGCAGCTGCCTTGCGGGCAATGTTAGTCTCCGATTCGGAGAGTTCCAGTGCGGTACCCATACCGTAATGGTTATTTTCACAAACAAAGAGCACCGGCAGTTGCCACAGGGCAGCGAGGTTCAGGGATTCGTGAAACTCACCTTCGGCCACGGCACCGTCACCAAAGAGGCAGACCGTGACCCGGTTGCGTTTCATCATCTTGTCCGCGAGCGCCATCCCGATAGCCAACGGCAAACCGCCGCCGACGATAGCACTGCCACCGTAAAAGCGTGTCGCAGCATCAAAAAGGTGCATAGAACCACCCCGTCCGCGGGAACATCCCTCTACCTTTCCATACATCTCTGCCATAATGCTTTTTGCGGAGACTCCCCGTGCAAGTGCATGTCCGTGTTCGCGGTAAGTGGCAAGCACGGCATCTTCAGGACTCAAGGCGTGCATGATACCTACTGCTATAGCTTCTTCGCCTATGTAAAGATGCAAAAAGCCCCGAATCTTTTGATTGCTATAAAGCTCCACACACTTCTCTTCAAAGTGCCGAATCAAAAGCATCTCTCGATAAAACTTCCGAGCCAGTGTCAAATCTAACTCCATCATAACCTCCTTTTAATCTTCCAGTGTCGAAGTGTCGCCCTCAGGAAGTCCCATCTCCCGCGCTTTGAGCAAACGACGCATGATCTTGCCGCTTCGTGTTTTGGGCAGGTTCTCCTGAAATTCGATCTCCTTGGGCGCCACTGCGGGGCCAAGTTTCTTGCGCCCAAAGCCGATAAGTTCGCGCTTGAGCTCATCAGTAGGCTCAAATCCGGCTTTGAGCGATACAAAGGCTTTGACCAACTGTCCGATCATCGGATCAGGCCTGCCTATGACACCGGCTTCTGCCACCGCCGGGTGTTCCATCAGGGTACTTTCTACTTCAAAAGGACCCACCATGTGGCCGGAGGTCTTGATGATATCATCGGAGCGTCCGACAAACCAGAAATAGCCCTCTTCGTCTCTGTAAGCCAAGTCACCCGAGAGGTACCATCCTCCGGCAAAGCTTTTATCATATTTCTCTTCATTATGCAGATAGGCACGGAACATGGAGGGCCAACCGGGCTTGAGGGCAAGTTCCCCCTCTTTACCCGGTTCGGTGATCTCCGTAACACTACCGTCGTCGTTTAAGCGTACAATACCGGCTTTGATACCTGGAAGCGGCCGGCCCATCGAACCGGGGCGCACAGTTTGCGAAATCAGGTTGGCGATCATGATCCCACCTGTTTCGGTCTGCCACCAGTTGTCATGGATCGGTATTTTCAGTTTCTCTATGCCCCAGAGTACCGCTTCAGGGTTCAGGGGTTCGCCTACACTCTGGATCAGGCGTAGATGTGAAAGATCGTACTCCTGTGTCGGTTCGGATTCGATGCGCATCAAGCGTCGTATCGCCGTCGGAGCAGTGTACCAGATGCTCACCTGTTCATCCTGCAAGATCCCGTACCAGCGCTCGGCATTGAACTCCGCCTCATCCACAATATTGGTAACGCCATGGATCCAGGGGGTAATGATCCCGTATGAGGTGCCGGTGACCCAGCCGGGGTCGGCGGTACACCAGTAGATATCATCCGGATGAAGGTCCAGTACATATTGACCGGTCATCCAGTGAGTATAGACGGCTTTATGTACATGCACTACCCCTTTGGGCATTCCGGTGGTTCCGCTGGTGAAGTGAAGGATCGACATATCTTCGGGATCGGTGGGTGGGATCTCAAATATTTCAGAAGCCTGTTCCATCAGGCGAGGAAGCGAGCGCACCTGCTCACTCTCGTCCTCCTCGGCATCAATCAGGAAAACATAACGAAGTTCAGGCAGCTGATCCAGCAGGGGGCGTATCTTTTTTTTGAAGAGTCTTTGGGTTGTCAGCAGGGCTCTGGCATCACCCCGCTGCATGCGCTGCAGTATGGGTTCGGGTCCAAACTGGGAGAAGAGCGGGCAGAGGACACTGCGATTTTTGAGGATGCCCATTGCGGCGATGTAGAGTTCGGGCAGACGTGTAGAGAGGGTGAAAACCCGGTCGCCTTTTGAGAGCCCCAGTGATTGAAGCATATTCGCGAACCTGGCACTCTCCTTTTTCATTTCGGCAAAGGTGAAACTCTTTCTTTCTCCGCTCTGACCCAGCCAAAGCAGGGCAGTTTTATCCGCAAGAGGACCGTTGGCATGACGGTCGATCGCTTCGTGGGCGATATTGAGCCCGCCTGAGGGCAATCCCTCAAACTGCAGGCCTACCTCTTCCCAGCTAAAGGCTTTGCACTCCTGCTCATAATCCATTAGATTCGGCCGAACCGGAAAATCATTTGGCTTTTTTTCGATCCAATTCTTTTTCATTCAAACATCCTCTTAAAAGTCTGTTAACCAATAATAACATATAATATAATAAAAGTAAGACAAAGATGTGTAGGCAAACATTGACGAAGATATACTCGGCAAAAGGAGGTCATTATCGAATCAAAAGCGTGGCGATTGATTGATACCGGTATCGGATCTGCCAGCTGGAATATGGCGGTCGATGAAGCGTTGCTAAACAGGTTTAAAGAGGACAATATGCCGATCCTTCGACTCTATGGATGGAAGCCGGCTCTTAGTTTGGGGCGATTTTCGAACGTCAGTAAGAGTGTGGATTTGGAGAGGCTGGAGCAACAGGAGCTCTCTTGCGTACGACGTATGACCGGAGGAGGTGTGCTGGTGCATGGAGGGGATCTCTCCTATGCGTTGATCCTGCCCCGCGTATTTCTGAAAGACAAAGGCGTGAAGGAGAGTTACCGTTATCTGTGTAGATTTCTTATTCGCCTTTATGAAAATCTAGGCTTTATGGCTCAGTTCACCTGCGATATTCAGGTAAAGGAGAAAAGTTCCAATGTCTGTCTGGCGGGGAATGAGACCTATGATATTATGATAGAAGGTAATAAAATGGGTGGTAATGCCCAGCGCCATACCCGCCATACTCTGTTTCAGCACGGAAGCATTCCCATGCAAGTAGATGAAATGCGACTAAAGCCGATTTTTCTGGAGGATTCCGGATTGGAGCATGCGGCAACACTGGAACGGCTGGGAAGTATGGTAGCGTATGAACAGCTTGCAGGGTTGCTGAAAAAGGCGTTCTGTGAAACATTTGATGTGAATGTTATGCCGGACAGCTTGCATTTGTCAGAAGAGCGAAGCGCCAGGGAACTTCTGGTGCGAAAATACAGCCAGCGGAGGTGGAATATCTATGCAGAGCAAGATCGTGCGTAAGCCGAAGTGGCTGCGCAAAAAGATGACACAAAGCAGCCTCAGGGAGGTTGAATACCTTATTGCCAAAGGCAGGCTCCATACGGTATGTCAGGAGGCACTGTGTCCCAACATCGGCGAATGTTTTTCCAACAAGCAGGCAACATTCCTGATATTGGGCAATCAATGTACCCGCCAATGTACTTTTTGCAATATATCCAAAAATACTCCGCTGCCGCCCGATCCGGATGAACCGGAACATGTTGCCGGAACGGTCATGCAAATGGGTTTGCGGCACGTTGTCATTACCAGCCCTACCAGAGATGATCTGGCTGACGGCGGTGCGGAACATTTTGCGAAGATCGTGCATGCCATCAAAACAGTTGATGATACGATTGCTGTAGAGCTTTTGATCCCTGATATGAAGGAAAATGAGACAGCACTCGCAACAGTGGCGGCCAGTGGCGCCAAGATCATCGGGCATAATGTAGAAACCGTACCGCGACTCTATCATATCAGGAAAGGAGCCACATACGAACGCTCTTTGCGGGTACTGAAAAAGCTGTCAGCCTTAAATCCCTCTATGGCAACCAAAAGCGGCATTATGCTGGGATTTGGTGAACAGGAAGACGAGGTCTTGAAGCTGATGCAAGACCTTCTGGATATGGAATGCAGACTGTTGAGCATCGGCCAGTATCTCTCACCCTCCCGTAAACATGAAGAGGTTGTAGAGTTTGTAAAGCCTGAACGTTTTGATTATTTTCGCGACAAAGGGATGGCAATGGGTTTTCGTCATATCAAAAGTTCGCCTTATACACGCAGCAGTTATATGGCACATGAATATTTGGAGGCAAAATGAAAAAGTACGAAGCAGCAGTGATCGGTGCAGGACCCGGAGGGTATGAAGCGGCATTGGAATTGGGAAAGGCAGGCATGAAAACCTTGCTGGTCGATCGAAATAAAGAGCGTATCGGCGGGACTTGTTTGAATGAGGGGTGCATACCGGCCAAAAATTACCTGGAGAGCGCCGGGTTCGTGTCAAAAGCCTCCTATTTCAGTGACTGCGGTGTAGCACTGGAATTCAAGGGTCTGGACCTGAAACGTCTTCGGGAGAAAACTACGTCATTGAAAAATGAGATCCGCTCAGGTGTCCTATGGATGCTTGAACAGGCAGGGGTAGAGTCTCTTTACGGCAGTGCATCTTTTGTGGATTCACAGACCATTGAAGTTTCAGGAGAGAAGATCGGTTTTGAGAAATGTATTATCGCAACGGGTTCACAGGTCCGGGAGATACCGGTATTACCGCTTGACGGCAAGCGTATCATCTCCAGCCGTGAAGTCTTTGACCTGGAGCGTCTGCCTGCATCGATCGCCATTGTCGGAGGGGGTCCGATCGGATGTGAATTTGCAACGTTCTTCAATGCATTTGGCGTAGAGGTGACGCTGATCGGGCGAAGTACTCAGCTACTTTCCGCCGAAGACGAAGATGTGGCCAAAGCATTGTCGCGGGCATTTAAAAAGCACAATATCAAAGTCATCACCTCTGCTGCTGTTCAAAAGGCCGAAGTAGATGATGAGGGTGTGGAATTGTTTATCTCAGGAGAAACGGAGGAGCGCATCCACTGCGAATTGGTACTTTGTGCAACCGGCCGTATTCCCTATACCGAAGGACTCCATCCTGAAAATGCCGGAGTGGAACGAGATGAAAAGGGATTTATTGAGGTCAATAGATCGTTTCAAACGGCACAAAAACATATTTATGCTATCGGAGATTGCATTGCAACACCCGCCTTTGCCCACACGGCACATGCTGAAGCCAGGATCACTGCTGGAAATATCATCTGTGGCAAAGCTGAGACCAATACCCATATCACACCCTCAACCATTTTTACCCATCCTGCGATCGCAAGCTGTGGATTGAAAGAGATGGAAGCAAAAGAGCAGGGACGTGCCATAGAAGTCAAAAAAGCCTTTTTCAAAGTCAATTCAAAGGCCAAGATCCTCGGGGATGATTCCGGGTTTGCCAAGATGATCGTCTGTGCTGAAAGCGGCGTGATCCTGGGCGCTTCGATCATCGGGGTGGAAGCAACGGAGATCATTCACGAAATGGTGCTGTCTGTAGAGAAAAAGCTCACAGCCGAGGAACTCAAAGAGATGATCCGTGCGCACCCGACCGTCTCGGAGATCATAAGTTATTTATAAAGATATCAGAATGCACACAAACATCATGATAAAAACAGGTGACATCACCAAAGAAAAAGTCTGTGCGGTTGTCAATGCTGCAAACAGTTCGCTGATGGGCGGTGGCGGTGTGGATGGGGCGATACATCGGGCAGGGGGCTCTCGGATCCTGGAAGAGTGTCGAAAAATCCGGGAAGAGAAATATCCAGACGGATTACTCACCGGAGAAGCCGTAGCGACTACAGCAGGCGAGATGCCGGCAGAATATGTGATCCATACGGTAGGGCCGATTTATCATCAATGCGGTGAAAACTGTGCAGCACTTTTAGTATCATGCTATACCAATTCACTCAAAGTTGCAGTTGAACTTGGATGCAAAGATATTGCATTCCCGGCTATCTCAACAGGTATTTACGGTTACCCCAAAGAGAAAGCTGCACATGTTGCTTATGAGACTGTAAAACGTTTTTTAGATGATGGACATGAGATAGAAATCCGCTTTGTTTTTCATAACTCTAACGATAAAGAGATGTTTGAAAAAAGAATATGATAGTATATAAAGAGTAAGATAGATTTATCTATCAAACAATAGGAGTTCATTATGTATCTTTTCGCTTCTGAAGCAGTTTCGGCAGGGCATCCGGATAAATGTGCCGATATTATTGCCGATTCTATTGTAGACACTTTGTTGCAGCTGGATCCTGAGTCAAAAGTTGCTACTGAAGTATTTATCAGCGGTAAGCATATCATCATAGGCGGTGAAGTCAAAGCCAATATCTCTCTCAATCCTGCATTCTATGAAGAGATTGCCAAAAAGGCACTCACGCAGATAGGGTATCCCGAGAAAGGGTTTGAGAGAGGTGAAACCCTTTTTCCTGAAGAGACGGATATCCAGATATATGTCAGCAAGCAATCCCCAGATATTACGATGGGTGTCGTCAAAGCAGACGATGAGATAGGTGCCGGAGATCAGGGGATGATGTTTGGGTATGCAACCAGCGAACGGGAAGATTATATGCCTACAGCTTTTGCCTATGCCAGGGAGATCAGGGATGTGTTGTATCAGTACGCACTCAAGCATCCAGAGACTTTTGGTGTGGATCTCAAAACAGAAGTGCTGATGGATTACGGCAGCAAAGAAAATTTTGACAACTGTAAACCCAAGCGTATCGCAAAGATCGTTGTAGCCATATCACATAGCAAAACTATCGAACAGGAAGAGGTTCAGAAACTGGTCAAAAAGATCATCGCAGAGGAAGCCAGATTTGAAGAGGGGCATTTTGATGAGAATTCCATAGAGTTTTATATCAACAATACAGGAAGATTTGTCAAACATTCTCCTATCGCTGATTCGGGCTTGACCGGCAGGAAGGTGGTGTGTGATACCTACGGCGGTTATGCTCCTATAGGCGGCGGATCACAAAGCTCAAAAGACTATACCAAAGTAGATCGATCGGCACTCTATGCCGCAAGGTGGCTGGCCAAACATATCGTAGCGGCAGGCCTTGCCAAAAAGACACTGGTGCAACTCTCCTATGTGATCGCAGAACCCAGACCTGTTTCCGTGACTGTTGATACGCAGCATACGGGCTTGACAAAGATCAAAGATGAGGAGCTGTCGCAGATCATTGCTGACAGGTTTTCACTCACTCCCAGATGGATCACGGAAAAGTTTGGATTGGATCGACCAAGCAAGGAGACCTTTTTATATGCGAAGATCGCTGCAAAAGGACAGATCGGATATACGGAATATCCATGGGAAAAGCTGAATGAGTTAACCTGGTTTAAAAGTTTATTGTCTCGAAAAAAGGAATTTCATGATTCTGATATCTCCGATCAGTGATTTTCCAACCAATATAACGCCAATAATCAATGAATTTGCACCAAAGATCGAAAAACACATCTTTTTATATGATAAAACAGTAATACCAGGAGATGTAAAAAATCTAAAAAGCGGTTTGAGATCTTTCATTGATGATCATAAACTTGATATACAAATGAGTGAAATATTGATCGATGGAACCCAAAAAGATAAATTAGTCCTGCTTGTTTCCAGCCTTCTTAAAGAAGCAAAAGATGCTTCCGATCTTTTTATCAATGCAACCGATACTTCTCCCCATGCGATATGGATCATGGCAGAAATATTCAAACAGGGAGGAAATGTCATTATATATGATAAATCTGAGAACAGATATACTCTTCTTCACAAAGATACAATTGTGACACATCCCATAAACAGGCCTATGAACATCAAGGATTATTGTACCCTTCTTGGGATGAAGATATCATCATGTAAAACAAAAAAAGAGATTTTGAAAAACAAAGAGATAATCTTTCGGCTAAATCATAATATTAAACGTTTTAAAAAAGTAAGAGGAGCGCTGCTTAACCGCAGCCATGATTTTGATTTTTCAAAATATAAAGATATTTTAGAGGATTTGCGGCATTTGGGGATTCTTGACAGCAATGATAAACTCATTAATGCGACATATCTTTCAGGCGGTATTTTAGAACACTATATATTCTTGCTGGCAGAGCCTCTCGGTTTTGATGATATATTGTTAAATGTTGAGATCGAAGTTGGATATGCAGGGCTTGAGCCGATAAAGAACGAACTTGATATTGCCATGATTAAAGACAACCATTTTTATACGATCGAATGCAAATCGGGAAGACACGTGAAAGGTAAAGATATTGTTTATAAATATGACTCGATCATCGATTGGTTTGGCAAAGACAGCAAAGCTATGATCGTAAATATATCCAAATCGCACAAAAAACACTTAGTTCATTCCAAAGGTTCAAAAACCTTCTCAAGACAGACAATTGAGCGTGCTCTTCTTTATAATATCTATGTTTATTACGACAGCAAAATCCATGAAAAAGATTTGACCAGCACCATAAGAAAGTTCTTTTCTGTTTAATTTTTAACTTCTTGCTGTGCCATGATAGATAAAAATGAAAGGGATCGTGCTATACTTATCACTGTAGTAGAAACAAAGGAGATGTGTGATTGATTTTTTGACCTTTCGTTCTTTTGTGACTCCGGCGGTTATTATTTTTATCTATTATATTGGAGCAGTTGTGATCCCGCTGCTCAGTTGGTTGTTGATAAGATGGGGCAAAAACCGATATTTCCCCAATGTGATTTTAGAATATCGTCTTTATCTCTATGCTGCTTTTGCTTTTTGTTTTTTCTGTATGGAGCTTCTCTGGAGAATGATGGCTGAGTTTGTAATCGCCTACTTTGATATGCATGATGCCCTCATGAGACTTAGCTTATAATGGGTGCCGTAATTCTGTTTTGCTATCGGGAGTATTGTTTTAGTATCATAATATGAGTCGTTTAGTCAAATTAATCGTTTCATTTTCGGTATTCAGTATCTAAAGGCAGTATTGCCAAAGAGCTTGGTGTTACTACGCTTTGGTCTCTTACTGTATTAAGAATTTGAAATTTGACTCCCCTAAGTTACTCGAAAAACCTCTTAGCAAAAAAGAGCAAAAAGAATTAGAAGCAGAACAGAAAAAGAAGATAGTCCAAACAGAGCATGAGTTCAGACAAGAAAAAGAGAAGAGACTGGAAGTTCATTTTTCAAATTATGCAAACAAAGAGGAGAGAAATGCAGCTATACTTCAGGCATTGAGCGATGGATACGGACAGGCAGAGATAGGAAGATATTTAAATATTACAGCTTCTGCTATAGCCAAAGTGAGGAATAAGTATGAATAAAAGTTTGGTTTCTTCACTGGCCCTAAAGTTTCTAAAGTTTCAGATTCATATGACGAACGAAAAGATGCTTATTATTTGGATAGCAAACTTATAGGTGTCTTATAGTAAAGTCTTCAGAGGAGATAACGAAAATGCATGATCCGTCAGTCAACATTGTCCTTCCTGCTCTTCCAGCTGAGCTTAAAGAGCTCAGAGAGATTGCTCTGAATCTTTGGTGGACATGGAATCCACGGGGAAAAAATTTATTCAAACTGCTTAATGCCTATCGTTGGAAAGAGTCTGGGCATAATCCTATCCTGATGCTCAAATCGCTTTCTGAAAAGGAGTTCCGTCATGTCATAGAAAATAGCTTTTTTATGCGTGAATATTACTATGTTTCGGCGCAGTTTAGTCACTATATGGCGGGACAAAGTATTATGGCGGAAAAACTGCCGACGGTTGCCTATTTTTGTGCAGAGTTCGGTCTGCACCACAGTGTCCCGATCTATTCCGGCGGACTGGGTTTTTTGGCTGGAGATATCCTGAAAGAGAGCAGCGATATGGGGCTGAGCATGGTCGGTGTCGGATTTATGTATCCGCAGGGATATGTTCACCAGGTAATGGGACCGGACGGATGGCAGCAGGACAGAAATCAGTCTATTGATAAAGATGCTGCACCGGTGGAGCGGGTACTGGATGAAAAAGGCGGGCATCTCATAGTAGAAGTACCTTTTATCGATCCTCCCATAGCAGTATCGGTATGGAAGGTCAATGTCGGACGCACACCCCTCTATCTGCTCGATACGGATATCGATCAAAATGATCCGTGGGACAGAGAGATATCGTCAAAACTCTATACACCGGACATGCATCAGCGACTTCGCCAGGAGATTGTACTCGGAGTGGGGGGTTACCGTGTACTTGAAGTTCTTTCGATCGAGTATTCCGTCCTGCATCTCAATGAAGGGCATCCCGCCTTCGCCCTTCTTGAGCATATCCGTGTGCGTGTCAAATCGGGGATGGAGCCTGAAGCAGCAATCGAAGCGGTAAAACAGTGTTCGGTATTTACAACCCATACACCACTTCAGGCCGCCACGGACGTCTACAGTTTTGAGATGATAGAGCAGTACTTCGCTGAGTACTGGAAAAAACTGGGGGTTAGCAAAGAGCAGTTTCTAAGCCTTGGCGTCAATCCGGATGAACCCTCAGCAGGATTCAATATGACGGTTCTCGGTCTGAATATGTGCCATTACCGCAATGGAGTCAGTCAAATCCATGCAGAAACAAGCCGGACGATATGGGCATCGCTTTTCCCGAACATACCTCCTGAAAAGATACCGATCACGCATATAACCAACGGTGTACATCTTCCGACCTGGCTTAATGACGGACTGCATAGTCAGTATACTCAACTGCTTGGCAATGACTGGCTCAGTATGCAGGATGATCCTGATCTGTGGCAGTGTATGGATGAGCTTGACAATGAAACATTATGGAATCTCCACCACCGATGCAAACTGTGCCTGATCAATATTCTCAGGGAGCAGGTCCGCCGTAACTATGCCGATGAAGGGATCAGTCCGGTCGTGGCGCTTGCAGAAGGACTGTTACTTGATCCCGATATTCTGACTATCGGGTTTGCAAGGCGCATGACCGACTACAAGCGCCCTGATCTGATCCTGCATGATCTGCAGAGACTGGAGAAGATCATCGATAATGAAGACCGGCCGATACAGATTATCTTTGCCGGCAAAGCCCACCCTTCGGATAACCCCGGAAAACAGATCCTGCAACGTATATTTAAAACTGCACAGGACCCCCGATTTAAAGGACGTATCGCCTTTGTCGAAGATTACGGCGAATTTTTGGCCAAATACCTTGTATGCGGTGTCGATGTCTGGCTCAATTCTCCATTGCCGCCGATGGAAGCCTGCGGTACCAGCGGTATGAAAAGTTCGATGAACGGTGTACTTCATCTTTCTATTATGGACGGCTGGTGGCCCGAAGCGTTTAATAGCAGCAACGGATGGAAATTCGGCACAAAAAACGGTAATGATGCAGAAGATGCCCGATCCCTGTATGATACGCTTGAAAATGAAATCGTTCCCCTCTATTATAACAGTGGCAATGAAGGTATCCCGCATAATTGGATCGTTATGATGAAGGCTGCCATGCAGAGTATTTCACCGTGTTTTGGCACAAGAAGGATGATGAATGACTATATCGAAAAATTTTATCTTCCAATCTCTCGGCAGATTGTACAGAAAGAGAAGCAATGACACAGCCTCCTTATATGCGATGGTTTGATGAGATTGGCATCGAAGATGGCAGAGTTCCTGGTTAACCAGTAAAATAATAGAGAAATCTACCTAAATATCACTTTGGCCTGGAGTATGAAGAGATTTGATATAATGTCAGAGGTGCCCCAAATATAGAAAATATGAGGTCAATAATATGAAGAGGGACAAAGAATGACTATTCCGGAACATCCTCATTTTGAAACAGTTGAATCGTTAGCGGAACAGTTGGAAACCTCAAAAGAGGGATTAAGTCATGCAGCTGTACAAAAAAATCTCTCTATCTACGGTTTAAATGAAATTAAAGAAAAAAAGCATAATCTTTTTATACTCTTTCTGGCACAGTTTAAAAGTCCTTTGGTTTATGTGCTGGTAGTTGCAGTTCTACTTTCTCTCTTTTTGGGAAAGATGCATGAAGGATTGCTGATACTGCTTATCATCCTGATCAATTCATTCATCGGATTTTGGCAGGAAGTTAAAGCACTCTCATCCATCAAGGCACTGAAAAAACTGACTGAAAGTAAAACACAGGTCAAACGTGAAAACCGGGCATTCGCCATCTCCTCTGCTGAACTTGTACCTGGGGATGTCATCATTTTGAGCGAAGGAGATATCGTACCTGCTGATATCCGCCTCTTTGACACAACTGGAGTGGTGATCGATGAATCGATCCTTACGGGAGAATCTGTACCGGTACAAAAAGATGCGAAACTTACTCTGCCTAAGGAAACATTACCCTATGAATTGGACAATATGGCGCTCTCCGGTACCACGGTAACCAAAGGCAAGGCAGAAGGGTTTGTTGTATTTACCGCAGAAAAGACTTATCTTGCATCAATTGCGGGTAAAGCAAAAGAAGAGTCACCTGACACTCCATTGACCAAAGCACTGGAAGTTTTTATCAGAAAACATATGTTTATCCTGCTTATAATGATCGCGTTAACTGCTATCCTTGCCCTTTGGCAAGGCAGAGAGGGCATTGAAGTTATTTATCTGGTCATCGCCGAATTGGTTTCTGCCGTACCGGAAGGTCTGCCGATCGTCGTAACACTGGTTCTTACGATAGGTGCAATGACGCTCAGTGTCAGAAAAGTATATATCCGTCATTTGCCCTCTGTCGAAACATTAGGAAGCGCTACAGTCATCGCATCGGATAAGACAGGTACGATCACCCAGGGCAAACTCTATGTAAAAGATGTTTTCTCTCTCCATGAGACCTTTTCACAAACGGTTTCGGCGCTTGCCAATGAATCGATAGAGGGAAAGGGGGATCCGGTAGATACTGCCCTTGCACTTTGGGTCGGCAAAGAGTATAAAAGCATCAGACAAAAATATCCCCGTGTCAACCTCTATCCTTTTGATACCAAACATAGATTGATGGCAAGCTCAAATATGATCCAAAAAGAGCACAAGATCTTTGTAAAAGGTGCTTTTGAATCGCTCAAGCAGTTTGCCACGAATCAGGAAGATTTTGAGACCCTTGAAAAAGAGCATGACAAGTTGGCTTCCAATGGGTTAAGAGTCATCGCGTTGGGTATGGGAGAGCACACGACTGACGATATTGATAAATGGCAAATTGAGATCGTAGGATTGGTAGGCTTTTTAGATCCACCCAAAGAGGGGGTCTTGGAGGCTGTTCAAACTGCACAAAAAGCCGGAGTCAAAGTGATGATGATCACAGGGGATAATCCCCTTACTGCTGCCGCTGTTGCAAGATCAGTCAATATATACAAAGAAGGGGATCTGGTTGTTACGGGCAAAGAACTGAATAGTATGGATGATAAAATACTCGAAGAGCTTTTACCCAAAGTAACTGTTTGGGCAAGAGTACTCCCGGAACATAAATACCGCATCGTTAAAACACTGCAAAAACAGGGAGAGATCGTTGCTGTTACAGGTGATGGTGCCAATGATGTTCCTGCCTTAAGAGCTGCAGATCTGGGTATTGCTATGGGGGACGGTACCGATGCAGCAAAATCTACTGCAAAAATGGTGCTGGCTGACAACAATTTTACAGTCATTGTCGATGCGATCAGGCAGGGTCGTACTATTGCCAGTAATATCCGTAAAGCTATCTATTTTCTCGTCTCTACGAGTTTGGATGAAGTGATCCTCATCACCGGAGCAATTTTGATGGGGCTGCCGCTGCCGCTCTATCCTGTGCAAATCTTATGGATCAATCTTGTTGCAGACAGTGCGTTGGATAAAACCTTTCCATTTTTAAAAAGTGAAGAAGATGTCATGAGCAGGGCACCAACCAAACTGCACAAACAATTTTTAGATAAAATACAGCTTTTACGGGTACTTTATGCCGCACTGGTTATTAGTTTAGGTGCACTTTTTTTATATATCTGGATGCTGGATCACTACGGAAAAGAGAGTGCCATATCCACACTTTTTACAGCCTTTGTCATTGCCACATGGATCAACGGTTTGCAGTCACTCAAAGAGCATGAACCCTTTTTGAAAAATATTAAAAAATCATTGCACATTAATCCATACATTTTTTACGGTATAGGAATCGGGCTGATACTGCAGCTCTTTGCCATTTATGTACTTCCGGACGTATTTCATACACTTCCATTAAATACCGAATCACTGATGATGATCGGTTTGTTGGCGCTTTGGGTATTTGGTATGATCGAGATACGTAAATGGGTTGAGTACTTGTGGAAAAAAAGCAATTAAGAAGCTAGGTAAATTGCCAAGATGAAATAAACAACTATAATTTTTGCAAAAATCTGTCAACACTATTTCGTCATCGAACGATAGGTATTGATTATCTCCAGCAGCTCATCCGTGATCTCCTGCTGGCGATGGACATTTAGCTCTTGTGTCAAAAGCTTTTCCCTCTCTTTGATTGTATTGCTTGCATGTACCATAGCATTTAGTCTTGCCTGATTTTCACTGGCAACAGACTCTATGAATGCTCTGTATATTGAGATATGCAAATACTCTTTTATCAGAGAGTGTAAAATATCTTTAGATTTTAGATACAAAAGTGGCTCTTTTTGTAGTGATTTTTTATGAAATTTTGAAAGATCAGGAGGTAAAACCCTTTTTTCAACAATTTTATAACTGCCTGCTTCCAGTTCTGCGTGTATAAGGGTTATTTTATCAAAGTGCTCTTTTTCAAATATTTCGATCAGATATGATGAGAGTTCAATCGCATTGATCTCTATAGCCTCAACATTTGAGGTACCGTTTAGATAGTGCTCACATGCGATCTTTCTTGACTTTGCTTCCTGTGCACCTTTTTCACCCATGACAATAGTGATAGAGTCTTCGTGTGGGATTTTTTCAAAAAAGTTTAAAATATTTTCGTTAAAAAAACCACAAAGTCCCTCCTGTGATAAGAAGACCACAAAAATGGTTCTCTTTTTATCGCTTGGACTCTCTTTTATCAGATGTGGGAAAAGCGTGATAATATCTCCAAATGAATCTTCGATAGAGTTCTGGTAAATGCGCAAATTGGAGAGATTCTTTTTGGCTGTTTGCACATTAAAATTGGCAAATGCTTTCATAGATGAGACGATCTCTTCTATCTCCCGGGCACTTTGCAGTTTTCTTTTTAGTTTCAGAGAAGCGATCATGGCTGCACCCTTCGGGAAGAACGAGAGAAGGCAATCTGCAAGCAAAAAAATCTTTGAATTAACCAGTTAGTCCTGCAGTTTTTTTCACTCACATCTTACCTCCTTTCATTCTTTTAAAAGTTTGGGTATCTACTTGGTGTGGCAATATAAATGCATCTGCAGCCGTTTTCAATCGGCTCATCAAATAGCTGTCTATATCATTTGCTGTTTTTATAGCCTGTAAAATATCTTGATGTTGTGTCTGCAGAAAGATACTGAATTTATCTATAAAAAGTTCTATTTGTTCCAATGGCAACTTCTCCAGATAACCCTCATTGTGAAGAAAAAATATCGCTACCTGCATCGGCATACTGATATGTTCCAAACGATCCTGTTTGAGTGCAACCCTGAGTGCTTTTCCCTTGTCTATCAGTTTCTGTGTCTCTTTTTCTACTTTTGCTCCAAATTTTGTAAAAATTTCAACTTCCAGAAACTGGGAGTAATCAAGCTTAAGCTTGACTGCCATTTTCTTGAGCGCCAGTACCTGCGCTTTAGCCCCGATACGAGATACTGATCTACCTATATCGATAGCAGGCAGGAAGCCTTTGTTGAAAAGTTCCCGATCGAGATAGATCTGGCCGTCTGTTATCGAAATGAGGTTAGTAGGGATATAGTCAGAAATTCTTCCTGCTTTGGTCTCTATGATAGGGAGAGCCGTGATTGAGCCACCTTTGTACTGATCAGCCCTTTTGCCGGCTCTCTCAAGAAGTTTTGCGTGGATAAAAAAGATATCTCCCGGATATGCTTCGCGGCCAGGCGGAATTTCAAGGAGCAAAGAGATACTTCTGTATGCATCCGCGTGTTTGGTCAGATCATCATAAACGATCAAAACATCCTTGCCTTGATCGGCAAAAAACTCTGCGATTGCAGAGCCCGAATAAGGGGCTATAAATTTCATACCCGGTGCTGCATCTGCCGGTGCTGCAACGATGATAGTATATGAAAGTGCATCACTTTTTTTTAAGTCATTGATCACTCTGGCGATTTGCGCTTTTTTTTGTCCGATAGCAACATAGATGCAGTAGACATTTTTATCTTTTTGGTTGATGATGGTATTGACTGCGATGGAAGTTTTTCCCAAAGATGCATCCGATATAATAAGCTCCCTCTGTCCTTTTCCTATGGGTATCATTGCATCAATGATTTTGATACCGGTATAAAGCGGTTCTTTGACAAAATCACGCTCCATCAGTTTGACCGCTTCTCTTTCGATAGGATAATGCTCTTTGGTTTTTATCTCTTTTTTGTCATCAATCAGCTTTGAAAGAGGATCGATCACTTTGCCCAGCAGTTCGTACCCGACAGGGATAGAGATACTTTGATCGGTGCAGGTTACTACATCTTTGACATTAAGAGAGGTATAATCACCTAAAACAACCGCTTGTACAGAATATTTTGTGATATTGAGGGCTAAAGCAAAAAGATTGTGAGGAAGTTTTAAAAGTTCAAAGTAAGCGACGCGAGAGAGATCTTTAACCTCTATGATACCATCACTGATACTGGAGATATGCCCTTCCTCATTGATAGTGATTTTTGGTTTAAACTGATGAGATATCCGGTACAGTTTTTCAAATGTTTGATCGATTTTATTTTTTGCCTCCATGTTACAACTCTTTGGCAACTTCATCTTCCAACTGCTTCAACATTCCCTGGATCGAACCATCAATTATTTTGTTTTCTATCCCAAGTTTTATGCCGCCTATGAGAGAGTTCTCAGTAAGAGTCTTTATGGAGACTATTTTTATATCGAAGATATTCTCAAGAGTCTCTCTGATCAGACGCATAGTTTCCTCTTCTATCTTCAGGGGTGTGGAGAGTTTGATCTCACACTCTTTTGTTTTTATCTCTTTTTTTAATGCTGCTATCTCATTTGCACTTGTACTCTTCAGCTCATAAAGAAATTTTTCGATAAGTTTTTGATGTATCTCTTCATCAATCAATTCACCTGCAAATCTGACAAGATAATCAAGACTAAATTGTAAACTTTTCTCTTTGATGGCACTGTCTACTTTTTTTCTCTCAAGTTCCAGTATGCTTTTTTGCTTGAGTCTCTCTTTGTCAAGCTCTTTGTCTGCTTCCTCCAGAAGACGGCTTTTCTCCTGCTCTGCCTCTTTTCTTGCGATGCTAAGCTCTTTGTCTTTTAAGATATCTATCTCTTTGAGTCTATCCTGATAACTCTGCGCTTGCTCTTTCAGTTTCTTTTCACCGGCTTGCAGTTCTTCCAAACGTTTCTTGATGCTCTCATCCCGTTTTTGAATAATGTTTTTCAAAGGGTTGAAAAAGAGTCTGTATAAAATATACAAAACAACAAAAAAGTTAATCGTCTGAAATAAAAAAGTCCACCAGTTAAACATAACGCTTATTTCACGACCAAACTAAGCAAAGGGTTGGCAAACAGAATGATCAGTGCGATAACCAGTGAATAAATCGCTACCGATTCAACCATTGCCATACCGACAAAAAGCAGACGGGTGATCTCATTGGCTGATTCAGGCTGTCTTCCTATGGTCTCTATAGCTTTAGTGAGTGCATCGGCTTCACCGCGTGAAGGTCCGTATCCGCCTATTGCGATCGTCAAGCCTGCAGTGATGATCGATACTGCAACGATTATAGTCATACTATCCATTTTTTTTCTCCTTAGTTGATTCAAGTTCTTCCGCTCTGATGCCACCGATGATAAAGATGTAGGTCAATAGGCCAAAAAGAAAAGCATGTAAAACATCCCCCACAATACTAAGCAGTATCATGGGTACCGGCACCAAAAAGCCTACAAGGGCGATTAAAATCGCAACGATCATCTCCCAACTCAGCATATTACCAAAAAGCCGTATCGCCATCGCAAATATTCTTGAAATATCTGCAAACAGGTTGAACGGCAGCAAAAAAATCGAAGGCTCGATATACCTTTTGATATACCTTTTGAAGCCGTTAAATTTTATACCATAGTAGTGAATCGAAAAAAAAGCTATGACTGAAAGTGCAGCCGTTGTGCTCAAATCTCTTGTGGGGCTATGAAAATAGGGAATAAGCGATATCAGATTCATAAAACCGACATAGATCCATATCGTACCGATAAATGGTACCAGTGTCCATGCAGAGATATTTGCAGAACCCTCCAGCGTCTCTTTTATGGCCATTACGATCTTTTCTGTAAAAAGCTGTATCTTTGAAGGGTCTGAGATTGATAATCTTCTGCTTATCACAAATGACAAAATAGCCAATATAACAATGATGATCCATGTAGTGATCACAGTATCTGTTATAGGGATCGTAAGTGCTGCAGTTTTGATTTCAAATACTACTCCCGGAAAAACATTTTCAATCATCATGATCTCTTACAGCTATTTTTTACATGATAGAATACAAATGGTTTAAAAGAGATTAAAAAGAAAAGATGCATTTGATAGGAACTCTCATTTGGCTATAATCAGATAAAAAGATTTAAAGACTTATTATGAATGGTATTATCATAGCTCTAAGTTCAACGGTATGCGATATCTACTTTGATGGGGAGCTTCCTTTTATTTATGAAGCGCTTGTGCTGGAAGACAAAGACAGAAAGCTGTACTTTGAGACGCAAAAGCAGATAGATGCACATACGGTCCGCGCTATTGTTCTTGGGTATATGCAGGGTGTGAAAAAGGGGATGAAAATAAAACGCACCTATAAAAAGATAGAAGTTCCAGTGGGAGAAGAGACACTGGGCAGGGTTTTTAATGCACTTGGTATTGCAATTGACGAGGGCGGAAACAGCTTTTCAAAGTGGAATACTATT
Source organism: Campylobacterota bacterium (assembly GCA_034721895.1). Taxonomy (GTDB): domain Bacteria; phylum Campylobacterota; class Campylobacteria; order Campylobacterales; family Sulfurovaceae; genus SZUA-451. The sequence goes on from JAYEND010000112.1 coordinate 20,966, forward strand.
CATAAGCCTTCTTTGGAGATAGCTAAACAGAGCGGTGGGATTAAGATTTATGAAACGGGTATTAAGATCATTGATCTGCTCTCTCCTTTTATCAAAGGGGGGAAAGTTGGACTCTTTGGCGGAGCAGGTGTTGGAAAAACAGTTTTATTGATGGAGTTTATCTATAAGTCTATCTCTTTACATCAGGGGATATCCATTTTTGCAGGTGTCGGAGAGAGGATCAGAGAGGGGCATGAGCTCTATGAACAGATGAAAGAGTCCGGTGTGATGGATAAAACCATCATGATTTTCGGACAGATGAATGAATCCCCCGGTATTCGCTATAGAGCACCTTTTACGGCGCTTACTATGGGAGAGTATTTTAGAGACGAGGAGCATAAAGATGTGCTATTGCTCATCGATAATATTTACCGTTTTATCCAGGCTGGGCAGGAGATATCAACACTGCTTGGGAGAATTCCTTCCCGGGTCGGATATCAGCCAACCCTTTCCAGTGAGATCGCTGAACTTGAAGAGCGTATCGCTTCAACCAAAGAGGGCTCGATCACATCGGTACAGGCGATCTATGTACCTGCCGATGATATTACAGATCCCGGTGTTGCTTCTGTTTTTGCCCATTTGGATACTTCTGTCATACTCTCTCGTTCACGTGCTTCAAAGGGCTTATACCCCACAATCGATCCCCTTGAATCGCATTCAAAACTTTTTGACCCTTCAATCATAGGAGAAGAGCATTACAATGTCGCAAAAGAGGTAAAAGAGATGTTGACAAAATATAAAGAGTTGCAGGATATCATCGCTATGCTTGGAATGGCACAACTGGGTTATGAAGATCGCTTGACTGTTATGAGGGCCAGAAAGCTGGAGAAGTTTTTGACACAGCCATTTTTTGTCACCGAAGCTTTTACAGGGAGAGAGGGCAAAAATGTCTCTTTGAAAGATACAATAAGCGGATGCAAAAAGATCATTTCCGGTGAGATGGATGAGCTGGATGAATCTCTGTTTTATATGATTGGAGCGATTGATGAAATCAACCTTTAACGCAAGGATCATCACTCCGCAAGCGATAAAAAGTGTAGAGAACATCTCTTTTTTCAGAGCCGAAGACAAAAGTGGCTCCTTTGGTATTTTGCCAAGGCACATAGAATTTCTCACAATTTTGGAACCTGCAATCGCAATAGCGGTCATAGAGGATAAAGAGCACTATTATGCATTTAACGGTGGTGTGCTCTCTTTTAAAAATAATGCACTTACTATTACTAGCAAAGAGTTCATACAAAGCGATAAAGTCAGTGAGCTTTTGGTGATGATAAAAAGTTCTTTCAAAGAGCAGGAGGAGAAAGAGCGTCTTTTTAGTGACAATATAGAAAATCTGCAAAAAGCGTTTATCAAAAAATTGATTGAAATGGAGAGAGAAGTTGAATAGGGAAAAAGAGAGCGAGAAGTTTAAAAAGAGTATCGATAAGCAGGCATCATGGCTGGAGAAATGGCGAAAAAAAGGAATCATTTGGGAAAAGGTCATGATCGTGGGGGCGATAGGCTGGATGATTGTATTGCCGATGGTGATGGGCGGTTATCTGGGAAACTATCTGGATAAACATTATAAAATGCAAACAGGTGATATCTCCTGGACGATGACTTTTATCATTTTAGGACTTTTAATCGCTATTTATTCTGTTTGGAGAGTATTTTTTTATAAAAGATGAAAGAGCTGCTTCTATTTTTTACAGGTCTAGTGATTGGATTTCTCTATTTTGGGCATTTGTATTTTCAACTTCAATATTTGAAAAATAAGCATATAATTCCGATTTTTCTTACATTCTCTATACGTTTTGGTTTATTAAGTATTGTACTTGGCATACTCTTCTATCTATTTAACGCTTTAGCGATTTATGCTGTTTTTGGGTTCATCATTAGCAGGTTTGGAATCTATTTTCATAAATAATGTCAAGTGCGGAATTAAATTCGGCACAATTTCTGACACATATTGCCTGAAATGGGTGAAAGAGCTTAATGTGACTGCTGAAATTTAGTCTGCGCTTGACAATAGCAAACAGATCAATACCATAGTACTCCATAAATACGCTATGAAGTAGTCCTCTTTATCATCAACCACTTATCCGATTCCATCACAGCAACCAGACCGATTGCTACAGCTGCTAGTAACAACCAGGCGTTAAAAGAGACCGGCTGGATAGAAAGTACTTTTTGCATAAAAGGTATATGCATACAGGCGATATGCAAAAGCTGGGTAAAGATCACTATGATGATGAGTGCTTCACTGTTCTTGTATCTCATTTTGTATAAGAAATTGTTCTCTGTTCTGGAGTTAAAGACATGGACGTTTTCAAAGAGTACCATCATTAGCAGTGTGATATTTCTGGCACTCTCGACACTCTCTCCGCCTTGTAATAAAAAGTAAAAGAGGAGAAATGAGACGAGGCCGATATAAAGGCCGCCTACTAAAATCCGTCTGAGCATCAGTCTGTTAAAGATCGGTTCTTTGGGGGCTCTCGGCTTTCTCTTTAAAAGTCCCGGTTCTGCTTTTTCCAGTCCCAGCATCACATCCTGTATGCCGTTTGTGACAAGATTAAGCCATAAAAGTTGTACAGGGAGCAGCGGCAAAGGCAGTCCGGTGATAAAGGAGAGCATCACCAGGACTAACTCTGCAAAGCCTGTTGATATCAGCAGATAGATCACTTTTCGGATATTGTCATGGGCACGCCTTCCCTCTTCGATACCGTTGATGATCGAGGCAAAGTTATCATCAGTCAGAATAAGGTCACTGGAAGCTTTGGCGATATCTGTACCACTTTTCCCCATTGCTACACCTATGTTTGAATGCCTGAGAGCAGGAGCATCATTGACACCATCTCCCGTAACAGAAACATAGTGTCCCAATGTTTGAAATGCGATGACGATCTTCATCTTCTGTTCCGGAGTCACGCGTGAAAAAACCGTTTTATCTTTTATTTCCTCGGCTTTTGCCCCACCGTTTTCCCAAGCCAGTAACTCTTTTTCATTCATGACCGCTTCATCAGAAGAGGCAATCCCAAGCTCCTGAGCGATACAAAAGGCTGTATTGGGATGATCGCCAGTGATCATCACGACTTTGATACCCGCCTCCTGTGCTTTTTTGATCGCGTCAGGACTCTCTTCTCTGACCGGGTCGATGATAGCTACAAAACCCAAATAGATAAAGTTGTTGAGATTGATCTTCTCTTCATCATCAGACTCTTTATAGGCAAGTGCGATGGTTCTGTAGCCTTTAAGTGCCCATGCATCCACATCTGCCAAAATATCTTTTTTCTCCTCTTGGGTAACATTACAATGCTCCAGTACCGTTTCGGGAGAGCCTTTACTAAACTGAAAGATTCTTTCATCTTGTTCCATCATGACTGCAGAAAATCTATTTATCGGTTCATAAGGTATCTCATCGATTTTTCTATAAAATTTTGCACTTGTTATATAAGACTCATTAGCATTTTTGGCAAACCGTGCCAATGCAATATCTACTTGATCCCCGAAGAAATCAACGCCACCTTCCTTTGTTTCTTCATAATGCATCTCATTGCAGAGGATAGAAGTGAGATAGACTTTATCATAGACTTCATTCATCGTGTTGGTATCATAGACTTGAGTTGGCGAGATAAGATACTCCACGCTCAGACGATTTTGTGTCAATGTTCCCGTCTTATCACTGGCTATAAGGGTACAAGCCCCAAGCCCTTCGATGGCAGCCAACTTACGTACGATCACATTTTTTTTAGACATTGCCACAGAGGCTGATGTCAAAGCAACGGTGATAGCGACGGGTAATCCTTCTGGTATCGTAGAGACTGCAAGTGCTACCGAGAAGAGGAAAAGTGCATAAAAACTCATCCCCTTGAGCAGTCCTGTTGCGAAAAGAATAAGCACCATAACGCCTATGACGATAGAGATGGTAAAGGAGAGTTTTTCCATCTTTTCAAGCAGAGGGATCCTAGCTTTACTTTTCTCGCTAAGCATTTGCGCGATCTTCCCCGCTTCAGTATCTTTTCCGATGGAAGCTACCACGCCCATAGCTCTTCCGCTGGATATGAAGGTGCCTGCAAAGAGCATGTTTTTCCTCTCCGGCAGGATGAGGTCAGAGTTATCACTCAAAAAAAGAGCATCTTTATGGACATCGAGTGATTCGCCTGTCAGCAGAGATTCATCAACCAGAAGATTTTTCGACTCTATTAGTCTAATATCGGCTGCCACTTTCGTACCGGGTTCAAATACCAGGATATCTCCAGGTACAATATATCGGCTATCGATCTCATGAATGACACCATCTCTGAGCACTATGACATTGGCTTTAATGAGATTTTGAAGCAGTTTGGCTTTTTGAGAAGCGGAATACTCCTGATAGGTTCCGATCACGGCATTAATTATCAGAACCAAAAAGATGAAACCGGCATCGGTATACTCATAAATGATCATTGCCATCATAGCTGCCAACAGCAGTATATAGATAATCGGACTTTTGAACTGTTGCAGAAAGTGCTGGAAAAGTGTCAAGTCAGGTTTGGAGGGGAGAATATTCAGACCGTATTTTTCCTCTCTTCTGCGAACTTCGTCACTGCTCAAGCCGGAAGAATCTGCCTCTAACAATGAGAGGGTATCGTCGATATTTTTGGTATGAAAATACATCGTATACCCTTTTGCTATGTCTTCCGGAACAAGTTTACTTTCCACTCTGTAGGGTGCCCTATTTATTCTTCTATTCTACATCCTTTATTTTGATGTTTTCATTAAGGTTTTTAATTGGCGCCTAAGTAGGATATAATAACATAAAGGTTCCCATAAGAAGGAGACGAGATGAAACGGTCATTTTGGCTGATAGAAACTGATCATTCTCCGATAGTTGCTACAGCTTTGCATTGCGGTCATGCGTTAAGGTCTGAGTTAAAGGATAACATGGCTCTTGATGAAGCAGAAAGATTAAGAGAAGAGGACCCCTTTACTAATATATTTACACAGATCGTTAAAAACCGTATCATAGATAGTCATACCAGATTCGAAGTTGATTTTAACAGACCGAGAGATAAAGCTGTCTACAGATATCCTGACGATGCCTGGGGTTTACACATATGGCATACTGCGCTATCCAAACCGGAAATAGAAAAATCTCTATCTTTTTACGATCTTTTCTATGAAGAGATGAAAACCTATTTTAGCAATATCATCAAAGAGTATGGATATGTTGTTGTATTGGATATACATTCATACAATCACAGAAGATCAGGACCCGATGCACCTTATGATGATCCCCTGTTGAATCCTGAGATCAATGTGGGGACCAGAACATTGGAAAATCCGAAGAAGTGGCACCCTCTGATAGATAGAGTGATAGAAGAGATGATAGCGTATGACTATCTGGGCAGACAACTAGATGTTCGCGAAAATGTTAAGTTTTATGGCGGATATTTTGCCCAGTGGATACATGAAAACTTTTATCCAAATGTCTGCGTTTTGTCTATAGAGTTCAAGAAATTTTTTATGGATGAGTGGAGCGGTAAGGCTGATATGAAGCAGATCAAAGAGGTCAAAAAGATGCTTGAAGCAATCATGCCTGTGATTGAAGAAGAGTTACAGAAGATAAAAGAGAAATGATGAACAACACTATAATTACAGATGAATTTGTCCAGGAAGTTTGCGAAAAGATAAGAAAAAACAAATCTGTCAGAATGGATCTGCCGGGATGGGGAAGGGTGCATATCGATCGTCAATTGCCTTTTTTGTGCCTCTACAGGTTACCAAAAAACAGAGCCGATACCGGAACACATAAGTTTGTTTTGTCGGAGGCATCTTATATCATTGCCGATGAGCGCTTAACAGATAATGGACTGAGTAAACTGATTAAGGCGATCGCCGAAACTGTCAGTGAAGAGTGCGGTGCTTTCCTGCTGATCGAGGTCTGGTCAATGCATTCGCCTGAAGAGGAGAGTGAAGCTTATACTGAAAATGAAACGGAGGCATTTACGATTGCTTCAAAGAAACGGGGAATATTGACACCAGAGATCGAGACGATGAAAAACAGGCTCTCGAGAATAAAGGTCGATAATCATGCGACAACGGTCGGCATAAAATACACTACCGCCATAACACCTCAAGGGATGCAGCCCATTATTGACACCAGGAGTTTAAGCGGTACGACACGCTATATGCTGGGACTGGCGATCAAGCCGATTTATCAGAATCAAACAGGAGAAGAGTTGTATCCCTTTGAGCTCTCCACACTCCAGAAAGGCGTCTCCAAAGCACTGAAAAAAACTTTTTTCACCTTTGTCAAAAAACACACAACCTCTTTGACTTCTGATTATCGTGAACTTGGACGAAAAGGTGTCACCAAAGCCGTTTTCAGAATTGATGATGCGATGGCAAAGATAGAAGATAGTTTTGATTTTTTACTCCAGGTCAGCCCGGTAAACAGCAATGAGGCCTGGAAGCAGTTTCAAGCCTCTGATTTTAAAGAGACTCCTACTTTTTATTATCGTCCCAGGCCGTTTGATCCCGCTCTGGTCAAAAGAGAGCTTTTTAAGATCCGAATAGAGAAGATCGAAGATCCTGTACTCTCTGAGATTTTTATACAAAAAAGGGATGAGATAGACAGAAAACTAACCATGCTGAACGATAGGGGAACTCCGGATTTTCTCTATGGAAGTATTCAAATATACGGAGGTGTTGGCCAGGAACTGCTGAAGACTTCAAAAGATATTTTGAATGCTATTTCAAAGCTTCAGCCAAAAGAGAACAGCAAAGAGATGGTAGATGCGGTTGGCTTTGCAAGAGCGGCGAAAGAGGAGATCGACTACTACAAGCAGATATATCCGCGCGTGGACGCAAAAGTTGAAATTCGTGACGATATTGCATCGGGTGCCCTGGTGAGCGGCGGAAATTTCCTGATATACCGTTGGTCCAGTTTTCCAAAAGAGCGAGTAGAAGCATTGATCCACCATGAGATAGGAACCCATATTTTAACCTATTTTAATGGCTTGTCGCAACCCTTCAAGCAGCTTCATACCGGACTACGCGGATATGATGAGATGCAAGAGGGAATTGCTGTATTATCAGAGTATCTGTGCGGAGGATTGACTATAAACAGGATCAAAACATTGGCAGGAAGAGTCATAGCAGTCCATGCGATGATCCACGGTGCTACATTTATCGATACCTTTAATCTGCTCAAAGAGTATGGATTTTTGCCTAAAAGTGCTTTTAGTGTCACTACCAGAGTCTATCGCGGTGGAGGCTTGACAAAAGATGCTGTCTATCTAAGAGGATTTTTGCAGATATTTGATTATATCAGAGATGGCGGGAAGCTTGATCTGCTTTTTGTCGGCAAGATGGCGGCAAATCATATTCCTATCGTACAGGAACTGCTTTATCGAAAAGTACTACATGCACCGCCTTTGTCGCCTAAGTATTTAGAAGACGACGAAGCACTGAAACGCTTGGAAAAGATCAAAAACGGTTTTGGTATTTTGGATATTATTAACGAGGAGATGGTATGAAACTTGGATTTGTACTGAATGACGTCATGAATGAACCACTGCCAAGCACTACAATCAACCTGGTCATAACTGCTTTGCGTATGGGACACGAAGTCTGGCTGATGAGTGTCGGTGATTTTGCCTATGATCCAAACGACATCATCCATGCCAATGCAGTTCGCGCTTCCAAAAATAGATTTGAAAATGCTGAGGAGTATATGCATCATATTCTGAGTGAAGATGCAAAAAGAGAGCGGATATCGGTAGAAGATCTGGATATATTGATGCTTCGAAATGATCCGGCAGTAGATTTTGATAAACCCTGGGCGCAGCATGCCTCTTTGGTCTTTGGGTGTGCAGCAGCAAATCATGGTGTGATCGTTCTGAATGACCCGGGCGGGCTTAGAAGGGCGATCAACAAGATGTATTTTCAGCAATTTCCAAGAATCGTCAGACTCAAGACCTTGATTACAAAAAACTATCAGGATATCCTTGAATTTTACCACCAGAACAGTAATAAAATTATCATCAAACCGCTTTTGGGATCAGGGGGAAGAAATGTTTTTTTGGTTCAGCCTGATGATGAAGCCAATATCAAACAGATGACTGAAGCGGTTATGAGGGATGGGTATGTGATCGCACAGGAGTTTTTTGCACCGGCGTCCGAAGGTGATATACGCCTCTTTATGTTAAATGGCAGGCCCTTCCAGGTCAATGGCAAATTTGCAGCATTCAAAAGAGTGAGCGGTGGAAAAGATGTTCGGAGCAATATTCATGCCGGAGGATCCTCTCAGGCTGTAGAGATTACCGATAAGATCCTGGAGCTTGCAGAAATAGTCAGGCCAAAACTCGTACAGGATGGGATATTTTTTGCCGGATTGGATATCGTAGGAGACAAGTTATTGGAGATCAATATATTCAGTCCGGGCGGCCTTGGAAGAGCGGGCAGGATCGCCAATGAAAACTTCCATGCAGCAATGATCGAGGCGCTGGAAAGAAAGGTAGCGTACAAACAGCATTATATGACAAGCTTTGACAACACCGAGATGAATACTTTGTAAAATGCTATAATAAAAAAGCGAAGGGATGTTAGCTTGGAAGAAAGGTCTTGAAAAAGGTATTTATTACAAGAAAATTTTGATAGAAAGGTGTTGTATTTATGAAAAAACTAAAAAGGATCATAGTAGGAATTGATACTCTTGGGAAACCAAATAATGTTTTAAAGAGAGCGTTGATGTTGGCGAAAGAGAATAAAGCTGAGTTGTATATTGTTCATGCGATACAGATATCCTGGTTTTCTGTACCGGACTATTTTGGCTCAAAAGAGATAGTGATTGACAAAAAAGCTATCAAAAAGAAAATAGAAAAAAAGATAAAGGCGTTAAACGCGGATACCAAGGTGCCTTGTTTTGTCTTGGTAAAAGAAGGTGATCCTGATGATATCATACTCTATGAATCAAAATTGCTCAGAGCAGATATGATCGTCATAGGGTCACACTTAAAGTCCAAAACCAGAAAAAATATTCTGGGCACGACAGCACAGAAAGTAGCACAGCAAAGTCATTTGCCGGTTTTGATCGTTAAAAACAAAGTAAAAAAGACTTATAAAAATATTTTAGTCCCTACAGACTTTGGTATGCAATCAAAACAGAGCGTAATATTTGTTAAAAATATTTTCCCGGCTTCAAAAATTAATACAGTCCATGCCTACGAAGCTTTTTATGTAGAAGGTTTTTACACAGCAGGTCCTTATGCCTTGGAAGGCCGTGATCTTGTGCAGTATAAAAAACTTGCAAAAACCCACGCCGAAAACAGTTTAAAAGAGTATTTGCAGGAAGTTGGTGTTAAAAAAGGAAAAGTGATTGACGGAGAAGGGAATACCAAAGAGGCGCTGCTTGAATATATAAAAAAGGGCAGTTATGATCTTGTGGTAGTGGGCTCGCGGGGCACTTCAGGCTTTAAAGCATTGCTGGGAAGCGCGGCCTCTTATATTTCAAAAGAAGCGCCAAATGATGTGTTAATATTTGTGCCTAAAGATTGATTTTATTAGATATTCAACATATTAGACTATGATTATACGAAGGATTAACAATGACAAAGCCAACGCCTATCGATGAAGAGATTAAGCTCGACCCTAAAAAATATATTATCAGCAGCACTGACAATAAAGGTCTTATTACTGATGTGAATGACTATTTTGTAGAGATTTCAGGATATTCGAGAGAGGAGCTGATAGGGAAACCGCACAATATCATCCGCCACCCCGATATGCCAAAGGTAGTATTCAAACTGATGTGGGAGCGTCTTGGAAGCGGACAAGACATTATAGCGCTTGTCAAAAACCTGGCAAAAGATGGGCGGTACTATTGGATATTTACAACATTTGAACCACAAAAAAATGCGAACGGTGAAGTGATCGGTTATACTGCACATAGAAAATTGGCACCGAAGCATACGATTGAAACAGTAGCGGATATCTACAGGCAGGTACTTGAAGTTGAAAAAAAAGAGGGTGTCGATGCCTCTGAAAAATTCCTCAATGCCTATCTGAAAGAGAGAGGGGAAGAGATCACATTTGCCAATTTGATGGATGAGATTTATAAGTTTTAAAAGCTAATGAAGATGATATCCCTATCTCTTCTTTATCTTTAAAATCAACCATTCTTCTTCCGTGCTTCTTTTACAATATTCTCAGTCATTACTTTAAATATAAACTTGTGAATAAAGTAGAGACTGTACCAATAGACATAACCCCATATACCGGAAGGCTCAAAATATGCCCGAAGATTAAATAGCGCTTCATTGTCTGTCTGGGAACGCTTGACAACAAACTGAAGCCAGGCATTGCCCGGTGTCAGCATTTTGGCCTTAAGGCGCAATATTTTTTCATTCGGCGTATTTTTATAAAAAGTAACAACCCAAAAATCAAGTCGGTCTCCAACGCGCAATAATTCAGGTCGGCGCCGGGAAGAAGATAGGCCGGGACCACCGAATACTTTATCAATAAAACCGCGAACTTCCCAAAGCCAGCGGGGAGAGTAGTAACCGGTTTTGCCACCGATCTGCTTGACGCGTTCAAAAACGGCATCCATCTCGTTGGCACCTATCGTTCTGCTGCACTCTTCATACATCATCCCCTCAATCTCTGTGGAAGTAAAATAAAGGAACTGTTTCTTCTGTTGGGCATTGAACACTGAGAGTTCATAAGGTATAGACCAGACACTGTCCATCGTTCCGGTCTCGATGCGCTCTATAGCAATCGGAACAGCTTCATCAAAAGTGATGGCTTCAAAGGGAATGTCCGGATCAATCGCTTCCACAGGATAATCCCCCACGATAGCCAAAGAGTGCATTCCTTC
>JAYEND010000113.1:0-3100 GCA_034721895.1 Campylobacterota bacterium
TATGTCAACAGCAGGGGTATATCTCGGTGGCGGCATCGTAGCAAAAAATATTGAATACTTCCGTAACTCGACTTTTATGGATAGCTTCTGCTCCAAGGGGCGTATGGAGCAGATAATGTGTGACATACCGGTCAAAGTTATTTTAAACGAACGAACAGCACTCTATGGGCCAGCTATTTTTGTAAGTACTGAAATCAAAAAAAGGAAATAACAGCCATGAACTACAGCAAGAAATTCCGTGTCAAACCGGGCACAAAAGTTGACCTTGACAAGATCGATGCCGGCTACAAAGATAAGTATGAATCCCATGCACATGCCCTGCCCGAGATAGAGGCTTATGACCAAAAGCTGCATGATCTTCAGTACCTGATGTACGCAGAGGACAAGCGCTCGCTGCTGATTGTCCTGCAGGGACGAGATGCTGCCGGCAAAGATGGCACTATCAACCATGTACTGGCTGCTATGAACCCGCAAGGATGTACAGTTACCGGTTTTAAGGTACCCTCAAAAGAGGAGGCAGCTCATGATTTTCTCTGGCGTATTCACAAAGCAACACCGCATAAGGGACATGTCGCCATTTTTAACCGCTCACAATATGAAGATGTACTGGTCGTGCGTGTGCATAACCTGGTGCCGGAAAGTGTCTGGTCAAAACGTTACGATCATATCAACAACTTTGAGAAACTTCTACACGACAATAATACACATATACTGAAGTTCTATCTGCATATAGATGCCGATGAAGAGCTAGAGCGTTTCAAGCAGCGCATCGATGACCCTGCACGCCACTGGAAAATAAGCGAGGGCGACTACGCTGAACGCCCATACTGGGACGCATACACCGATGCCTTTAACGCAGCACTCAGTAAATGCAGCACAGAGCATGCCCCCTGGTTTATCATCCCCTCTAATCATAAATGGTTCCGCAATCTAGCTATCTCTCAAATCATCAGTGAGACCATGGAATCATTAAATATGAAATTCCCGGCACCAACCGTGGATATAAAAGAGATCAAAAAGAAGTATCACGATGCGGCAAAAGAGGAAAATAAAGAAAAAGAAGAGAATAAAAAATAGGGATAATATCCCCCTTTTTTACCCACTCTCACCAACCGCTGCTTTATCTATTAGCACATCGACGGGTGGAGGTCCACCAATTTCAGATATAGGTATCGGCTTGCCTGTTTTCCAAGCCTTGATGGCATCTTGTTTTCCTTCGCCTGTAGCCAGGACGAGAATCTCCTGTGCATCACTCAATGCACGCACACTCATGCTGACACGATCTGGCGGTGGTTTCGGAGAATTGTGTATGGGGTGAACCAGCTGATCAGCCGGATGCTTATGTCCAGGAAAGAGACTGCCGGTGTGACCATCCTCACCGATACCCAACACCACCACATCAAAAGGCATCGCAGCCTTGACTACAGCTTCATACTCTTTGGCAGCGACTTCAGCTCCCTTTTCGCTGGGGATAGGATAAATGTTGGCAGCAGGAATGGCAACTGAGTTGAGAAAAGTGTTGTCAGCTATGATACTATTGCGATCCGGATCATCTACCGGCAAACAGCGTTCATCACCAAAATAGATCTCCCAGCAAGACCAGTCAGTATCTGCCCCAACCAGCAAACGATAGGTTGCTTCCGGAGTGCGTCCGCCTGCAAGCACGAGACGGAAAACACCACGATCTGCAATGGCTTGATCGGCATACTTAAGGATGCGCCGGGATGCCTCTTTCGCTACCGCATCTGCATCATCAAACAGATGCCAGTATGTCTGAGTATCTTTAGCTGCTTGGTTTTCCATTGTGTCCTCCAAAGACGAAATTATTGACTTCTATTGTTATTTTATTATACCCAAAACAGTGTTTAGTATGTTTTTAAGGGTAGCTAAAATCACTTCCTTGCTACCATAAATCAGTAGTATAATATTATTAGAGGTACTTCTTTAACACTATTGTCACCGCACCAACTAAATGTCTGAACTTTTAATGCAGTGATTTCGTTCATAATCAAGGCAGATTTTTGCAGGACACGCCAAAGCGAATTCAATAAAAATACTTGCCGAAGCTAAAGCATCGGTTCCAAAAATACATATATTCTTGCCTTAATGGTGGCGAAGATACCCTTTATCTTCCAAAGGTTTAGGTTATAATTCTGATAAAAAAAGCAAGAGAAGATGAAGTGAAGTTAATAGTAGATGAAAATATTCCCTTTGGAAGAGAGGCATTTGAAAACTTTGGCGAAGTAGAATTGCACAATGGAAGAGAAATAAATGCTTCTGTATGTAAAAATGCTGATGCATTAATTGTAAGATCCATAACAAAAGTAGATGGAGCATTACTTGATCACTCTTCCATAAAATTTGTCGGGACAACCACTATCGGTACAGACCATATTGATCAAGCATATTTAAAAAGGAGCGATATCGCTTTTTCAAGTGCAGCCGGATGCAACTCCTATTCGGTTGCTGAATATGTTTTTTCTGCCCTCTCCTACTTAGCTGACAAATACAAACTTGATTTGAATAAACTCAGCATAGGCGTGGTGGGATATGGGAATATTGGAAGAAAAGTTGCAGCCATTGCAGATGCCTTGGGAATGAAGGTCATCGTTAATGATCCACCACTTCAGAGAACAACAAATGAGAGACATTTTTCTACGCTTGAAGAAGCTTTGAAATGTGATATTGTAACTTTCCATGTTCCGTTAAACAGAAGCGGCATTGACAACACAATACATCTTTTAAATGAAGAAAATATAAACCTCCTGAAAGCGAATACGATTTTAATTAATTCTTCACGCGGGCCTGTGGTGAATAACAAAGCACTCAAGAAAAGATTAAAAGAAAAAAGAGACATTTACGCAGTATTGGATGTTTGGGAAACAGAGCCAAATTATGATTCTGAGTTACTAAAGTTAGTTGATGTTGGCACCCCACATATTGCCGGCTACTCTTATGAGGGTAAAGTCAATGGAACGGTGATGATTTATAATGCTTTATCGAAACATTTGGGTGTTAATCCTGATTGGAAGCCAGCACTACCGCAAGTCATCCATAATGAAATAGAGATGAGTGGGAGAGAAACAGAAGAGGAGTTGTT
>JAYEND010000114.1:0-61447 GCA_034721895.1 Campylobacterota bacterium
ATTTTAGAGAGATATTTTGACCTTTCAATTGAGGGACAAAATGTCCTATTAATGGATTATTCAACAAATCAAGGAACACTTTATAATGGCTATTTTCTGGCTATTTTTGCCATTATCAGAACATTTTTGATATACTCTTAATACGAAAATAACGTAATATCAGGACATTGTGTTCCGTTAATAAATAGTTGCTAATGAAGGAAAGGAGCTACTGTGCCAGATAGAACTAAACTTCTCGTACATCTAAGACGGTTGAGCGGGTTATTTGAAAATGCTTTTCGTAATGGTCCAGATGGAACTCTTGAAGGGAAGTTTGCGGCAGAGCAACCCACCTTTATCCATCATAGCTGTTCACTTTATTTGGCTGGTTGCTTAGCTTTTCTAGAAGGAGAAGACGGTACTCGTTCTTGGAATATTCCAGGAACAAATAACGCAGATTTTGATAACTTTGTTGCTATCCATCCTGCTCCACCTAAGGACAGCTTTCAAGCTCGTGGGATAAACAAAGCAAGCATGAATATACTTGTAGAAATCCGTAATGCAGTTACCCACAATAATGGTGATCTAACAAGGAATAGAAACAATCAGAGTTTAGCAATGGTTACAGGGTCAAATTTACCAGGAGTAGTTTTATCTGGAAGTATTGTAACCCTTGAAGCACCATTTCTTGAGTTTGTAAGGGTTTCTACACTGGCAGTACGTCATTATCATGGTGAGTCTTAATGCAAAAGTGAAGCAAACAAAGCAGTGGAGCCAATAAATTACCCTGCGGGCACTTTATTGGCTCATTTCAAACGTTAGTCAAAAAGTACAAATTGTATATTGAAAAACCTTATGAAATATATAAATTTATAAGGTTTTCATTTTTCCTCTCGTCTTTGTGTCTCTAGGCACCATGTTAAAAAAAATCATTTATTGGCATTGGTTGTTAAACATAGCATAAAATGTGATTATATTAATGAATCATGTTCACGTTTTTTGCATTATGTCAAAAACTCAAAGGCTAGTGTTCAACTAGCCTTTTGGGTTAGTCTGTTATTTTAACTTCTTGGCCACAAGTTCATTCACCACTTTTGGGTTTGCTTTGCCCCCTGTGCTTTTTAAAACTTGACCGACAAAGAAGCCTAAAAGTTTGGTGTTACCTGCTTTAAACTTAGCGACGTTGTCTGGATTCTTTGCAATTATTTCGTCAATAATAGGCAAAATTTTAGAGGGGGCACTTATTTGTATAAGTCCTTTAGCTTCAACTATTTGTGTTGGATTTCCTCCTGTTTTAGCCATCTGCTCAAATACTTGTTTAGCAATTTTACTTGAAATAGTCTCATTATCAACCATCTTAATAAGCTGGGCTATGTGCTTTGCAGAAAATTTAAGCTCATCTATTTGGCTTTCTTTTAACTCTCTAGCCACCTCATTAGCCACAATGTTAGCAATAGTTACCGGGCTATTATTGACTGATAGAGCATCTTCATAAAAAGAAGATAGTTTCTCATCACGTGCTAGGGTATTGGCTACTTCACTGTTTAGCCCAAGCTCACCAGTATATTTATCAAATAGTGCTTGCTCGTGCTCATTCATAGGTACCACTTCACCATCTACTTGCACTTTTTTGGCTTGAGGCTTAGGTACGTTTTCAGGTGCTTTTTTCTTTTTACCCCAAGAGTCTTTAAGACCTACAATTTTATTAAACACCGGCTTTTCATCTGTATAGTCAATAGGATCAGCATAAAAATACCCTTGTCTTTCAAACTGGAATCTCTCATCAGGTTTCTCATTTATCGCAGCAGGTTCAATAAGGGCATTTTTGATAACTTTTAAAGAATCAGGGTTTATATCTTCTATTCCCTCAGGGGCTTCATCTTTGAATAATCTATCATAAAGCCTTATCTCAACTTCTTTAGCCTCTTTGGCACTTACCCATTGGATGGCACTTTTAACCTTAATACCACTAGTATCTGAACCACTTTTAGACTCAGGATGATACTCTGCTTTTATCTCTGTGATATTGCCATTAGCATCTTTAATCATTTCCTTACAAGTGATAATATAAGCATGTCTAAGTCTCACTGGCTGTTCAGGTGTAAGACGGTAATAGCCTTTTGGAGGGTTCTCCATAAAGTCATCACGCTCAATATAAATCTCCCTAGAGAAAGGTATCTTTCTTGAACCCTCTTTAGGAACATCATCTGGATAGTATGGAGCATCAATCTCTTCAAAACCCTCATAATTTTCGATCGTTACTTTTAGAGGGTCAAGCACACACATAACACGCGGTACTTTTGTATTCAGATCATCTCTGATACAAAATTCAAGCTGTGCAACATCAACCATTGAGTTTGCTTTTGCTATACCTATTTGATCACAGAAGTTTAAAATAGACTCTGGCGTATAACCTCTTCTTCTGTATCCGGCAATGGTTGGCATACGAGGGTCATCCCAGCCACTAACTTGTCCACCTTCTACCAACTCCAAAAGCTTTCTTTTACTCATGACCGTATAGTTGATATTCAGTCGTGCAAACTCATACTGGTAAGGGCGTGGCATTTCAAGCCCAAGCGTGTCAAGTACCCAGTCATAAATCTCACGGTTGTTTTCAAACTCCAGGGTACAAAGAGAGTGGGAAATCCCTTCAAGATAGTCAGACAAACAGTGAGCAAAGTCATACATCGGGTAAACATTCCACTCGCCCCCCGCTCTATAATGGTGGGCGTGTCTGATTCTATATAAAAGTGGATCCCGCATTTTCATATTTGCTGCAGACATATCAATCTTGGCTCGAAGGACGTGTTCACCGTCTTTAAACTCACCCTTCTTCATTCTTTCAAAAAGGTCTAGATTTTCTTCAATAGAACGCTGGGCATATTTACTGCGTTTTCCCGGCTCTGTAACAGTCCCACGATATTCACGAATCTCCTCTTCATTTAGACTATCAACATATGCCTTGCCCATTGTAATGAGCTGAACAGCGTAATCGTATAGCTTTGGGAAATAATTAGAAGTAAAATGTACACTATCGCCCCAGTCAAACCCAAGCCACTTTACAGCATCTTTAAGGGCTTCGACGTATTTCGTGTCTTCTGTAGTTGGATTGGTATCATCCATTCTAAGGTAGCAGCGACCATGATAATCACGTGCAATACCAAAATTTATAACGATAGACTTAGCGTGTCCAATGTGTGGGAACCCATTAGGCTCTGGAGGAAATCTTGTAACAACCTCTTTATACTTGCCTGACTTTAAGTCCTCTTCAACTATTGTACGTAAAAAATCTTTACTCTCGCTCATTATAATTAAAACCTTTTTATTTTGAAACATTGCTATCTAAATTTAGGATATTCTCTAATTGTTTTTTCATATTTTGATTATATCAAATATCGAATTAATATAGATGATACCAGGAGCCTGTCGGCCTCACACCTAAGCAATCCCTCAATAACACCCTTTCATTTTTTAAAAAAGGCTTTTTATCATCCAGATGGCCAAATATTCAAAAAAATTATCCAATAATCTCTCTGAGGCAAAGGGGTCAAGGCAAGCAAAGGGGTTAGGCGAATAATCGATACATTGCTTCTAACGGACTGCTCATTAGTAGCATAGAATAGAAAATATTAAAAAATTTTTAGATACGAGGTGATGCTAATGGAAGGTTGAGTGAAGTCTCTTGATGAAAACCTTATAAAATATGGGCATCTCTAAAAACCCTGGACGCCCATAAATAAAAGACAGCATTTTATTTATGATTTGGCGCCATAGCAGGAAAAAATGGCAACAGGTAATTTATTGCCTATATTTTCTCTTTGGGTAGCTGCCTGATCCTATGGCATTGAAGCTCTAAAGTTTGGGAGCCTCCAATGACTGCCTCCCGGTAAAGATCCCGGGCTATTCTTCTGTAACTATCTGTAACAGAAGATATTTATCTCAAAATTTTTTTTTAATTAAGAGTAATTTTATCTTATTTAGGTCATAATACTTGATCTAAATCAATTCTTAAGGAAAAAAAATGGCAACAGTAACATTTAAAAACGACACAGTATGTAACCTCGCAGGTACAGAGATCAATGTAGGTGATACAGCACCGGTAGTAACAGTAGTAAACTGTAACCCAATGCTTCAGGACGAGCAAGTTGGAGGAGAAGGTAAAGTTCAGCTGGTAGTTGCAGTTCCTTCACTTGATACAGGCGTATGTGATGCAGAGACTAGAAGATTTAACACAGAAGCAGCGTCACTTGACGGTGTAGAAGTAGTAACAGTTTCTATGGACCTTCCATTTGCAGCAGCTAGATGGTGTGGTGCAGCTGGCATCGATAACATCAAAGTATGTTCTGACTTCAGAAACAGAGATTTTGCTAACGCTTATGGTGTTCTTCTTGCAGATGGTCCTTTGGCTGGTGTATTGGCTAGAGTTATCTTTGTAGTTGGCAAAGACGGTAAAGTAACTTATAAGCAAGTTGTTCCAGAGATCACAACTGAGCCTAACTATGAAGAGGCACTTGCTGCTGCAAAAGCTGCTCTGTAAAAAGTTGTTCTAATTAGGTAGACTACTCAGGTAGTTTGACCAATTATATCGGTACCTCCTCTTTGCGGGAGGTGCTTTTTCTTTCATGGTTTATATCAATTATTTTTATCTATTAACTCTTTTTTTTATCTCATTTTAGCTCCACTTTTCGTTTCTGCTTAACATAACTTCACATTATCCAATCTTTTTACATCCGTATCGTAAAAAAGTATGCTAAAATTCCTTTTTAATAATTTTTCAAGTGCCCAAAAAAGGAAATCAATGAAATATGCAGGCATTATCATAGTACTTGCCGTCTTGTTTGCAGGGTGCAGTGAATCCCGACCAAAAGTCAAAGGGAAATACTATGATATTAAGGAGTGCCGGAAAGAGATGGCCCACGCCAAAGATATTGATGAAAGTGAACACATTGATATGATCGTTGTTTATAAATCTAAGCGTAAAATGGATCTTTATCGAAGTGGAAGGGTCGTAGATACGTTGCCGATCTCTCTTGGCAAAAACCCCAAAGGACATAAAGTCCGCAAGGGCGACCATCGGACACCTGAAGGCCAGTATTGGATTCGACGAAAGCTCTGCTCCCAAAAATATTATCGCTCCCTTTGTATCTCATACCCTAATCCCAGTGATATGAACCGTGCCCAGGCCAAAAGAGTAGATCCGGGAGGGGATATCACTATTCATGCCCAGCCCATCTGGAATGCAGATGGCAATGGCAATCAATATACTCTTTCAAAGAATTGGACCGAAGGGTGTGTCGCCGTAACCAACCAGGAGATGGAGAAGTTATGGTATGCAGTGCGTGAAGGTGTCCCCATCGTTATCAAAAAGTAGAAGATATGAAGATCAGGCAATTTCTTATTTTAGCTGCACTGTTATGGTTATTGTCAGGGTGCAAAGAGAGCAGTGCAAAGCTGGCCTATAAAAAAGGAAACTATGAAGTCTCAGAGTGCCGTCAGGAGCTTCGGCTTGGAAATCATTTTGCAGACAATAAGAAGATCGACCGGATCGTAGTGGATAAATCCGAACGTAAAATGTATCTTTACAAAAAGGGAAAAGTACTCCATACTCTCCGTATCTCCCTGGGAAAAAATCCGAATGGGCACAAGATCAAAATAGGCGATCACCGTACACCGGAAGGATCTTATATGATTACTTACAAAAAATGCCATCCAAAATATTATAGAATGATCTCTCTCTCCTATCCAAACAGAAAAGATCTCCGTGATGCAAATAAACGGGGTGTTTCTCCTGGAAGCGGCATTACTATCCATGCCCAGCCTTTCTGGAATGCAGATGGAAAAGGGAACCGTTTTACCTTGTCCAATGATTGGACAAACGGATGTATCGCCGTCACAAATTATGCGATGGATCTATTATGGTATTCCGTCAAATCCGGAACACCTATTCAAATTACCGCATAAGGGCACTTTAAGAAGTGCCCTTAAAGGAGAAAGAAATCCGCTATACAGAGAAGCAAATAGAGAAATATCGCCGGCAGAAATATATGACGGAACTTGAAAAGATCACCAAAAATCTTTTCCGAATGCTGCGGGACAATACTGTGACGTCTGACAAGTTTACTGAAAAGTTCACTCTGCTTAAAGAAAAAACTGATGACAGGGTATCAGTGCAGCTGGATTCTGAATATCATCGGCAGATAGAAGCATATATAGATCGTCTTTATCGCGAAACAGTGCTAAGTGACACTTTGACGGATGAGAAGTTTGATGATATCCGTGAAGCGGAGATGAGTAACCTGAACCGTCTGCAAAAGTTGAAAAATAGCAATACTTATAAAAAAGAGAAGCATAAAAGCCAGAGCAGAAATGAAGATTGGGGCTAAATGCAGCTATTTTTAGCTAGATTTGAGAAATTATATATTATGATATTGAATAATATAGGATTTTACAAGGAGTAAGAGATGAAAAAAATTGTGATTGTAGCCTCAATGCTGTTGACAGGGATAGCAGTAATGGCAGGCGGGGATATTGTTCCCATAGAGACAGGTGTTGTGTCTGCAACAGTAAATGCGCCCTGCAGAACCGGTGATGTGTATATTGAGAAAGATGCAGACTTGATGTGGCAGGATGAACTTTATAAGGATCATGAAGAGGGTGCATACAAAAATGGACGCTCCGCCGGAAAAGCAGGCAGTTTGAACCATGCCAATAAATATTGCCGAAGTCTCAATTATGCAGGTTATTCAGATTGGCGACTGCCGACAGTCAATGAGTTGATCAATCTACATAATAAGAATGATATTCTACAATATTCGATTGCAGCAGACTTCTGGAGCTCTACACCGGACAAAGGGAATAAATACTGGGCCGTTTATTCAGCCGATGGCCACCCCTATAAACATAATAGAGGGGATTCGCAATATATCCGATGTGTCCGCTGTCTGGGTGACGCTAAATAGTTACTTGGTACGGCAATAAGATACCTTTGAGTGACAGGCTCTGTATCAGAGTATCTCGATCTCTTCTTGCAGTTTTACATGAAAGGCATGATAAACTTTTTCTTTGGCCAAATTGATAAGATAAATGGCATCTTCAAATTTCCCGTTGCCCAGATTGACAAGAAAATTGGCGTGGACTTTGCTCCACGCCATATCCCCTTTTGCAAACCCTTTTAACCCCACTGCCTCGATCAGCCTGCCTGCATGATCACCTTCCGGATTTTTGAAGGCAGAACCGGCACTGGGGTCTTTTGGCTGATTGGAACGCAGAGAGAGAAGTTCATCAAGGAGCTTTTGGCTGAATCCCTCCCGGATTTGAAATCGTGCTGTCGTAGCAATACCCTGTAGTTTGGCAAAACGGTAGCCGTGCCTGATCTCTTTGGCTGCAACCCATTTGCCATCTATCTCGACAGAGTGTAGAATGTTGAATATCTCATAGCTTTTAACCCCCGCGT
Organism: Campylobacterota bacterium; assembly: GCA_034721895.1. Lineage (GTDB taxonomy): Bacteria > Campylobacterota > Campylobacteria > Campylobacterales > Sulfurovaceae > SZUA-451. Next base: position 7,433 of record JAYEND010000114.1, read on the forward strand.
TCATCGCAAGCATACCGCCCAGGGTACCGGGGAGCTTGGAACAGAACTCAAAACCGGCAATATTGTGCTTTTTGGCATAAGAGACGATTCGTCCCGTGGGCGTTGCCGCACCGATCGTAAGAATATCATCTTCCAGCTCTATGGCAGCAAAATCCTTGCCCAGCATCATCAGCGGTGGCGGCACGGGAGAGATGAGAAGATTATTGGCTCCACCGATAAGATAATGATCTTTGGGAAAGATATCACCTTTTTCAAGCATTATGACTTCTGCAGGCTGTCCTACTTTGATACTGGAATATTTGCAGAAATCAATGGTTTTAATAAACATGTTTAATTTCTGCGAAGCAGGTCATATTCTTTCGGCAAGAGATAATCTTCTGTTTTGACTGGGCATTCCCAAAGTCCTTTTTCGAAGCCGATCTGATAGAGTTTGTCGAGTGCTTTGAGTTGCAAAGGACTGAGCTCAACAGATCCATCAGATGCATACATATCGAGATATTGAGTAAGCATTTTATCGCTGATGCGTACCAGATGGTCTGCTTCGAGTTTGGCACAGAGCTCCTCTTTGCGTTCATTGGCTACTTTAACGCCTTCGATCAGAATATTTTCAATTTCAATGGCTCTGTTGAGTGGGAGCGAGCGTCGGATTGCCATGCCTCCGAGGGGAAGAGGAAGCCCCTCGCCAGCCAACTCTACCCAGATATCCCAGATCTCTTTTTCAACTTCAAGACTTTTGTCAAAATCGAGGATCGATTCATGGATAAGCACACCGGCATCAACATCACCGTTGACAACAGCCGCTTCAATCTCCAGAAAATCCATATAGACCGGTCGTGCATCCGGATAGTAGAGCCTGAAGAGCATAGCATTGGTGGTGTGCTTCCCGGAGAGTGCTACTTTGAAATTACGCTTAAGTTTTTTTTCCTTGCGTCGGATCAGTTTGGGCCCATAACCTTCTCCGAAGCTGACGGCAGTACGCAAAAGTGCATACTCATCTCTGATCAGGGGATACATTCCGAAACTGATCGCAGAGACATCATAAGTACCTCTGAGTGCTTCAACATTCAGTGTTTCGATATCGAGTCCGATATTGTTGAACAGATAATCTCTGGTGTCGACCCAGCCGAATTTAATGGCATAGTACATAAAGATATCATCTGCATCAGGAGAGTGTGCTAAATCTATTTTCATTTTAATCACTTTCTGGTAGGAAGGTATTTATTTTGAACATTTTATCAAAAAAGTGATGAGACTATCCTCTCCTGTGAAGCAGCAGGATCAAAGTATGTCATTTTGCAATGTTTTGTAGCTATTCACCCGAAAGGAACTAAAATGGTGATAATATTTTAAGATTAAAAGGAAAAAGGATGACACAGATGATGGATGCCAACAAGCAAAAAGCACTGGATATGGCGATCAAGCAGATTGATAAGACTTTTGGCAAGGGGACGTTAATGCGTCTCGGGGACAAGGAGATCGAACCGATCGAAGCGATCAGTACAGGTTCGCTTGGTCTGGATATGGCATTGGGGATCGGTGGGGTTCCCCAGGGAAGGGTTGTTGAGATCTATGGACCGGAATCGTCAGGAAAAACGACACTGGCACTGCAGGTAATTGCTTCAGCCCAGGCTGAAGGAAAAGTGTGTGCTTTTATTGATGCTGAGCATGCTTTGGATGTAATGTATGCCAAGAATCTGGGCGTAGATATCGACAACCTGCTTGTCTCTCAGCCTGATTTTGGGGAGCAGGCCCTGGATGTCCTTGAGACCGTTGCAAGAAGTGGTGCCGTGGATCTTGTTGTTGTAGATTCTGTAGCAGCATTGACTCCCAAGAGTGAGATCGAGGGCGATATGGGAGACACGCATGTGGGACTGCAGGCAAGATTGATGTCGCAGGCACTGCGTAAGTTGACAGCCATTTTACACAAAATGAATACAACAGTCATCTTTATCAACCAGATCCGTATGAAGATCGGTACGATGGGATATGGCTCTCCTGAAACGACAACAGGGGGGAATGCCCTCAAGTTCTATGCTTCCGTACGAATTGATGTGCGCAGGATTGCAACCCTGAAGCAGGGTGAGTCACAGATCGGTAACCGTGTCAAGGCAAAGGTTGTCAAAAACAAAGTGGCACCGCCGTTCAGACAGGCTGAATTTGACATTATGTTTGGCGAAGGAATTTCTCAGGAAGGTGAATTGGTCGATTATGGTGTCAAGCTTGACATTATTGACAAGTCCGGTGCCTGGTTCAGTTATGGCGAACAGAAGTTGGGACAGGGTAAAGAGAATGCCAAGGCCGTACTTAAAGAGGATCTGGAGCTTCGTTCAGAGATTGAAGCGAAGATCAAAGAGGCACTTGGTATGGGAAATATGTTGACCATGGAGACTGGGGAGATTAGAGAATAAATCGCTGATTTTCACACCTGTCTTTCTATTTTTGGAGGTACCGATACTTTTCGTATCTCCCTGTTTTACTCTGTTCTATAATTCACACACTTTCTATTAAAATTTTGGGTTAATTTCGCTAAAATGAGTATAAATTCAAATAAAGGATATAGATATGGTTTATATTGATGATGTAGTAGCAGATGAAGTGATGGATAGTAGGGGAAATCCTACGGTTCGTGCAACGGTACGTCTGAGTGACGGAACGACTGCAAGTGCAATTGTTCCAAGCGGCGCTAGTACAGGCAAGCGGGAAGCTCTTGAGCTTCGTGATGGCGGTGATCGCTATATGGGCAAAGGTGTGCTGCAGGCTTGTGAAAATATCAATACAGAGATAGCTGATACTCTGATGGGGCTGAGTCCTTTCAATCAGGCAGAAGTTGACATGGTAATGAAGCAGTTGGATGGAACTGATAATTATGGAAACCTTGGGGCCAATGCCGTTCTGGGTGTCTCAATGGCTGTAGCAAGAGCAGCTTCCCAAAGTCTGGGGATTCCGCTTTATCGTTATCTTGGCGGAGCCAACGCTGTGACAATGCCGGTGCCGATGCTCAATATCATCAACGGCGGAGAGCATGCAAATAATTCTGTAGATTTTCAGGAATATATGGTCATGCCTGTAGGTTTTGAGAAATTTTCCGAGGGGCTGAAAGCATGTGCTGAAGTCTATCACAACCTCAAAAAGATCATTGATGAGATGGGCGAGAGTACAGCCGTCGGCGATGAAGGCGGTTTTGCGCCAAACCTTAAAAGCAACGAGGAGCCGGTCCAGATCATTATTAAAGCCATTGAAAAAGCAGGATATAAGCCTGGAGAAGAGATAGCTATCGCACTGGATGTAGCGGCCAGCGAGTTGGTAAATGATGAGGGTAAATATGTACTGAAATCTGAAAATCGAGAGCTTACAAGCTCTGAACTCACAGCATATTATGCGGATATGTGCGAAAAGTATCCGATTGTTTCGATTGAGGATGGATTGAGTGAAGATGATTGGGAGGGATGGAAAGAGCAGACTGAAGTACTCGGCGATAAGGTGCAATTGGTCGGTGATGATCTCTTTGTTACCAATGTGGCTATTCTGGCTGAGGGAATAGAAAAGGGCATTGCCAATTCTATATTGATTAAGCCAAATCAGATCGGTTCGGTTTCAGAGACGATGCAGACAGTTCGTCTGGCACAGAGATCAGGATATACCTGTGTGATGAGTCACCGGTCCGGAGAGAGTGAAGATACCTTTATTGCAGATTTTGCAGTGGCACTCAATACCGGCGAAATCAAGACAGGCTCTACTGCAAGAAGTGATAGAATTGCCAAATACAACAGACTGCTGGAGATCGAAAGAGAGCTCGGACAGTTTGAGTATTTGGGTGCAACACTCTTTTAGCAGATCAGCTTTTGAGGAGAGGGGTTGACAGTTAAAGAAATACGGAGAGTCGAAGATATCCTTGGGCTCTCCCTGAAAGTAATAGCAATAACAGCGATAGTGATTATTCTCTTTGGTGTTTATCTGGGGGTTCTAATCTATGGTGAAAATTCCCTGACTGTATTAGATCATTTGAAGCAGGAGAAAAAGAGTTTGCTTAAAGAGGCACAGTTGTTGAAAAATGAAAATCAGAAGCTGCAAAAAGAGTTTTTTGAATTAAAACAGTTGGAACCAAACGAGGAGTAATCATGAAGTATATAAGAGGTTTAATTGTGGTGGCATTGGTATCTGGAGTGTATGCTTCTGAAAATCCTTTCGCTATTGAGAAGAATGTTCAAAAGATTGAACATGAGGAGAATGAGCTCCTCCTGGGTCTTGCAAAAGAGAAGGATGCTTTTGCAGAGGACGACGATGAATTTGAGGTAGACTCCAAGTTACCTGCAGAGGGTACAAAAGTAAAAGTTCAGGAATCTGTGAAAATGGGTATGGCAGAAGAGGCAAATCAGACCTCGGCAGTTGACACCGAAATTGTTTTGGAAAAAACAGAAGTTATTGATGAAAAAGTTGAACCCGAGAAAGAAAATGAAGTAAATGTTTTGGTCCATACAGTCAAGAAAGAGAATGATATAAAAAGTCAAGAGGCTGTAGAGAAAGAGATCGAAAAGGTTGACGCAAAGATCGAAGAAGCAGAGGCAAAGATCGAAGAAGCTGAAGAAAAGATCGAAGAGGCTGAAGAGCAAAAAGCTGAAGAGAAAGAGGTAAAGATCGAAGAAGCCGAAGAGAAAGAGGAGAAGATCGAAGAGGCTGAAGAGAAAGAGGCTGATGCAAGTGAGAGCGAAAGCATTCAGGCTGAAGAAAATCTTTCTGTTAAAGCTCCAAAGATAAGCGAAGAGGATAGTGAGGCAGTGCCTTCTGCCAAGAAAACTCAAGCCGTTTCAGATGAAGAGCAGGTTAAGGCTCAAGCAGAAAAAACAGATCCTGGATCAGAGGTAAAGAGATATGAAGACAATCGTACAGTTTCCCAGATAGAACTGGATGAAGCTATCAAAAGTGTATCGGACGAAAAAGAGGAATCAGCAGCTGAAAAAACATTGGCCGAAGAAAAAGAGGAACAGCAGGAGAATGATGATTCCGTGCAGGAAGAAGAAGCACAGAAAGATATCAGTGAAACATTCCTGAGAGAAATGAAAGAAGCAATTGAAAGTGTACAGTAATTAAGATTCTTTTTCTGCACGAGGAGCAGTACTTTGAAGAATCTTGATCGCTATCATGGAGATCAGAATTTCAAAAAGGCTGGCAAGAATCAGCTGGTAATAACTCAAGAGATCGATCAAATGTGTTTCATATCCGATAGTTGCTACAGCAATCAAAAGTGTAAGCGGCATAGAGAGGGAGAGCGCAACGAGCAGCGCATTTCTGGAGCCATGGATCGTTTTGAGGACGAAAGCCGCCAAAATACGCATAATGATCATTAAAAAGGTGATGAGCAGTGCTCCGCTGACAATACCCTGCAGTGCCAATGCACTGAGATCAAATGAAGCCCCCACATGAATAAAAAAGAGTGGCACTAAAAATCCGAATCCAAGACTTGACATCTTCTCCTCGAGTTTCTTTTCGTGATGAAAAAAGGCAGAAATAGCTACTCCAGCGATAAAGGCCCCCAAGGCAACTTCCAGCTTCAGCCCCAACATAACCGCAATCATGATAAAGAAAAGAGAGATTGCCAGACGGATATCCTGATCGGAGGTATCAAATTTCGGCATGAGTGTGGTTTTAAGCTCCGGATACCACCAGAAGAGAAGATGAAGAAAGCGGTAGAGGATAAAAATAACCAGCATGAAGAGAAGGAGGTAGGCCATTTTGCTCAGAAGTTCCCATCCGAACCCTACAGTACTTGCTGCATCAAGGATAGTCAGGGCTGCAATACTGATGATTTCTCCGAGGACACCAATGATGAATGCAAGCTGCAGCCACTCCCGCTCTTTACCGTAGATCTTTGAGAGTGATGCCAGAAGTCCGATAGAGATCAAAGGCATGGAGATGATGACAATTGCACTCAGATCGAAGAGCCAGCCGCTAAAGAGAGCTAGTGTACTCATGATTGCCAGAAAGAGAAGCGCTTTTTGGATAATAGAACGGGGACTTTTTAGAATTCTTTTGAGGTCAACCTCCATCCCGGCAAGAAACATGAGGTAAAGGAAACCTACTTCGGCGACCAGGTCAAAATAGTCATGATGTGCAATGAGGCCGAAATAGGCAAAGAGTGAACCCAGAACGATTTCAATCGGCGGAGTGGGGATCCGAATCATTTTTGAGATAAAAGGACTTGACCATATCAGAAGCGAAAGGGTCAGGATCAGAGAAATATTAGTGTGTGTCACAGTTTGTTGCTGCCTCATAACCAAGTTTTGTGAGAATATCGCGGTCTTTACGGGGAGCCTGTCCGGAGGTTGTCAAATAGTTTCCGATAACAATAGCGTTGGCACCAGCCTCAAACATTTTATCCTCATCCCCGGAAAAAAGAAGTTCCCTCCCGCCAGCTACCATGAGCAACCTTTCATCTCCCAGCATCCCTCTCGCTTTAAAAATGATCTCAAGTGCTTCATCCTGTGAAATGTTGCTTGACTTTATGGGGAGTGCAGGGTTGGGATGATAAAAATTGAGGGGTGTAGATTCTGGCTGCAGCGAAACGATCGCATCGAGAAGATCATCACGATCCTGTTGATCTTCCCCCATTCCAAAAATTCCGCCCGAACAGAGTGCAAGGCCGACAGACTTAATATCTTCGCAGGTCTGATAACGTTCTGCCCAGCTATGCGTCGTGCATATCTCCTGATAGTAGCGCTCTGAAGTTTCCAGATTATGGTTATAGCTGTCGATACCGTGCTCTTTGAGGTAGCGAAGCTGATCCCTGTTCGCTGTTCCATTACAGGCAATCAGATTAAGGCCTTCGACTTCCGCTTTGATCCGTGTCGCTGCATTGGCTACAAACTCTGTCTTTTTCTCATCCAGCCCTTTTCCTGCTGTCACAAGGCAGTATCCCAGTGCACCGCTTGCTTTGGCATTTTTGGCTTCATCTACGATCTGGTCAATGGTTTTGTAGGTGTAGCGCTCTATGTCAGCATGGTATCGTACGCTTTGGGTGCAGAACTTGCAGTCTTCCTTGCAGATGCCGCTCAGTATATTGTTGATCGCACATAAATATATCTGTTTTTTCATATTTGCATTATACCTAAAAAGCCTCTGATTATCACGTATATGAACCTTCAGGGAAATGAAACTTTTTTTGTTTAGATTCTGGGATTCTTTTGCTTATTTTCAAATAAGAGCACCTCTATTGTCATTAAGCTAAGAAATTATTCATTACACTCGGAAGCGGAGACTTCAGTCCCGCAGTCCCATGAAATGGGACATTTCTGGTGGGAGTAAACTCTCCGCTTCCGAAGAAAAAAGCTTAGCTTAATGGCATTGGAGGTGCCCATATTTTAGTGACATTTTTGTGAGCACTTTTTTATGAGATGGTAAGTGAAAAAACTTTCATACTCTCCAAAAAAGAATAAAATATCAGAAATAATTTAAAAGAAGTGTCATTATCCAAGGTCTTGCTGTCTGCATAACCCCCGTGACGGAGTTTGAAGCAGAACGGTGTTGTGATATCCTTTAGGTTATCTGCCGTTATTGCACAGATAGGGAATATCCCTGACCGGAGAGATTTTGCACGAGCTCCTTATCGGTTTTTTGACGCAGCCTTTTGATAAATGTACGAAGGCGTTCGTCGGAAATTTCAATACCCGGCCAGAGTCTTTCTTTGATATTTGCATAGGACATGAAATAGTTTGGGTTGTGCAAAAGATTGGCAATAAAGGCCGCTTCCCGTTTACTCAGACGGACAAGTATCCATCGTTTGAAAAGCTGTTCGCTTTTAATGTTGAAACTATACGGTCCGATCAGCTTGACCACCTTGGCACTGTCAAGCTTTTTGGCAAGTGAACAGAGAAAATCGAGCAGTTCATCCGGATCAAACGGTTTGATAAAATATTTGACAATACCGATATCGATGGCATTCAGAAACTTCTCTTTTTTGCTGTAGGCACTAAGGACTACAATAGGGGTAGCAGGATTGTTCTCCCGGATCGCTTCAGCCATCTTTAATCCATTCATCTTTGGCATCGTAATATCGGTAATGACGATGTCCGGGTTCAGCTCCCGGCTCTTTTGGAGCCCTGCTTCTCCATCCTCGGCAAGTTCAAATTTATAAAACTTGTCACCGATCACCTCTTTGAGCAGATACGCCAGGGTCTTTTCATCTTCAACACACAAAACGGTCAGGTGCTTGAGTAATCGTGTACATGACATGGTAGTATTATATCCTCTTGTCAAGCGGTATTTTGATAGTAAAAAGCGCCCCATTACTGCTGTTTTTTACTTCAATGGAGCCATTCAGGCTCTTCTCTATGATCATTTTGGACATGAAGAGCCCGAGTCCTGTCCCCTAGTTGCATGTTTGGTCGTAAAGTAGGGCTCAAAGATCTTTTCAAGTATATCTTTATCGATCCCTCCGGCATTGTCTTCGACTTCAATGACGGCATCATCATTTTGTGTATAGATGCAGATATCGATCTGTCTGCGGGATCTGGATGCAGAGGAAAAGGCATCTTTTGCATTCTGCAGAAGATTTACCAGGACTTGTGAGAGCTCGTTGGGATACCTGATACTGTGATATTGGCTATTATGGATCGATTGATATGAATTTCTTCTTTTGTGAGGGCTTTTTTCATCAAACCCAGTCGACGAAAGTGATGATACCCTTGATATCAGTTTTGGATACGATATTTGAGCTTTCGATCGCCTCTTTGTACTGCTTGAACATAACATTATTATACCAGTTGGAGGTTAGAATCTGACAGATTTCCGGCTATTTTTCAGTTGGAATCCGACACTTTTCTGGAAAATTGAAAGTGTTTCCTCTCCCATTGGGGTGTGGTGGGTTCTCTGAAGAAGTAGTCCACTTTCCATTCCCCATCCGAAACGGTAATGAGTGTGCATTCGCTCAGAAACTTGTCTCGTGCACAGATCTCTCCGGGATTGAGAAAAAGTGTACCATTGATGGTTTCTGCTTCAAAAGTATGAGTATGCCCTGATATGACAATATCGGAATCGGGTGTCATATAATAGGGGAGATGCATTATTTTGATTGTAAGCTCTTTGATCCTGAAGTAGTAAGGCTCTTTGTGAATGGGATAGCTGGTAGAGAGTGGCGCAAGGTGTCCATCATTGTTTCCGAAGACAACGATATAAGGTTTTTTGCTCTGTTCGAGGAGTTCTAAATGTTCCAGAGTCTGGATATCTCCGGCATGAAGGAGATACTCTGCCCCTTTGGAAACCAGGTGATCGATCGCTTCACGATGAAGGATGGTTTGGTGATGAGAGTCTGAGAGAACACCTATTTTCATAGATGCTATTTGACCTCTTCCTTATGTTTGCACTTGAAGCATTCATAAACCTCTTTGCCGCGAAGGGTTTTTTTGCCCATCAGGTAACCGCACTCGGGACATTTTTTATCAACCGGTTCGAAGTTGGCAATAAATTTACATTTAGGGTAATTGGTACAGCCAAAGAACTTGCCCCGTCTTCCTTCTCTCTCCTGGAGTTTCCCACCGCATTCCGGACAGGGCACAGTGATCTCTTTGGCAGGCGTAAGTGATTTTGCATTTTTGCATTTCGGATAAGCTGAGCAAGCCAGAAATTTCCCTCTTTTACTGTTTTTGATGACCATTGGAGAGCCGCACTTTTCGCAGATCTCATCGGTCTCTTCCGGTTTTTCAGGCTCTTCCCCGTTCATGTTTTTGGTATATTTGCATTTTGGGAAGTTGCTGCAGGCGATGAACTCGCCATAACGCCCTTTTCTCAGGAGCAGTTCGTTACCGCACTCCGGACACATTTCCCCTGTCGGAATAGCTACTTTCAGACTCTTGATATTTTTCTTGCCGGCTTCAACTTTTTGCATAAATGGTTCATAGAAGTCAGCCAATACTTTTTGCCAATCTTCCTCTCCTTCACCGATCATATCGAGTGTCTCCTCCATGTTAGAGGTAAAGCTGCTGTCGACAATTTCTGCAAAATGCTCCTCCAACAGCTCTACAACAGTAAAGGCGATCTCTGTTGGATGGATACGCTTCTTCTCAATATCGATATATTTGCGCGTTTGCAGGATAGTAATGGTCGGTGCATAGGTACTTGGACGGCCGATTCCCATTGATTCCAGCTTTTTGATCAGGCTTGCTTCATTGTAGCGCGGCGGCGGTTCTGTAAAGTGCTGCTCGGATTTTATCTCATTCAGCGAAACGGACTGCCCCTGTTTAAGTTCAGGAAGGAGTTTGTCTTTTTCGTTGTAGCCGGTTACCTTGTAGAAGCCATCAAAAAGAAGTTTTCTCCCGCTTGCCTTGAAGGTTGTCTGCTCTCCTTTGAAGAGGATCGTCTGCGATTCAAATTCTGCATCGACCATTTGACAGGCCAGGAAACGGTTGTAGATCAGACGATAGAGCTTCAATTCATCAACTGAGAGATAGTCGGCCGCCACTTTGGGTGAAAATTCGATCATGGTGGGGCGGATCGCTTCATGTGCTTCCTGTGCCGCTTTGGCTTTGGTAACATAGTTTTTGGGTTTGGCAGGAAGATATTTGTCTCCAAACACTGCTTTGATATGATCACGGGCACCAAAGAGTGCCTCTTTGGCCAGGTTCAGACTGTCGGTTCTCATATAGGTGATCACACCCATTGTGCCTTTGTCTGTCTTGACCCCTTCGTAGAGTTTTTGCGCTACCATCATAGTCTTTTTGGGTGAAAATCCAAGTTGTGTCGAAGCACTTTGCTGCAGAGTTGACGTCATGAATGGGGGCGAAGGTCTGGTTTTTCGCTTGGATTTTTCGATAGAAGCAACAGTAAATGCTTCCTCTTTGGCAGCAGTAACGACCTCTTGGGCCATTGCCCCGTTCTCAATCGTGAGTTTCTCTATTTTGGTACCGCTGAATTCATAGATCGATGCTTCGACTTCTTTCTCAAAGAGCGCATCGACACTCCAGTACTCGACCGGCTTGAAGGCTTTGATCTCCCGTTCGCGATCGACAACGATCTTCAGCGATGAACTTTGTACCCGTCCGGCCGAGAGTCCTTTCTGGATTTTGCTTCCCAGAAGCGGCGAAAGTTTGTATCCAACAATTCTATCAAGCAATCGTCTTGTCTGCTGGGCATTGATATTATCCATATCGAGTTTTCTGGGACTTTCAAGTGCATGTTGAATGGCACTTTTGGTGATTTCGTGAAAGACGATACGTGGCAGACTTTCGGGGTCTTTTCCGATCGCCATAGCGATATGGTATCCGATCGCTTCTCCTTCACGGTCCTCATCCGTTGCGATATAGACGGTTTCTGCCTCTTTGGCGAGTTTTTTCAACTCTTTGACTGTGGCACTGGCATCTCTTGGAATAGAGTATTTGGGGATAAATTGACCATTTTCGTCGATAGTGATACCAAAATTGCTTTTTGGCAAATCCCGGATGTGCCCTTTCGAGGCGACTACTTTGTACTCTTTCCCGAGAAAATTGCTGATGGTACGCGCTTTGGCTGGTGATTCTACGATAATTAAATTCTTCATTAATTGCACTGCTTATAGGTGAATTTTTTCGCATTGTAGCACAAAAATATAGAAATTGAAAATAAAAGGAGAGTTACCTCCAAAAAATCTGAACCGAGAGTTTAATGGATGAATCAATATAATGTCCTTATGAAAATAGTACTTTTTGTCTGTCTTGCCGGTGCATTATTGCAAGCACATGTCGACGAGAATGTCCTCTATGATTTTGAAAAGAGATGTATGACATGTCACGATACTTACAACAGAAACAAGATTGCTCCCCCTCTGGTTTCTGTGAATCAAATGTATCTGAGAATATTTGACGGCAATGCCACCGCGGCATCTGAGAGAATGAAAGCATTTTTGAGTACGCCTTCTAAAAAGCTGGCTGTTTTGCAACCTGCCGTAAAGCTGTTCGGTGTCATGCCAAAACAGAAGCTGAGTTCCGAGGATATCGAAAATTTTGTTGAAGTGCTGTTGACAACAGAGTTTGAAATACCTGATTGGGTAAATGAGCACATTGAGTCGCATAAACGGGAAGAGAAAGAGGCAAGGCAGAAATAAGATATGTATTGCAGGAAAAGATAAGTTTAATTTTCAGGAGCTAAATGTGTCACGAGAATCAAATGAAGAGATAATACTGCCGCTATGCGGTATCGATGAAGCCGGTCGGGGACCGCTTGCCGGCCCACTGGTAATGGCAGGTGTGATACTGACTGATTCGATTGAAGGCTTGACGGACTCAAAGAAACTGAGCGCAAAGAGACGGGAGGAGCTCTATGGAGAGATCATAGAGGTATCGAACCATCATATCGCTGTATTCAGCCATATTCAGATCGATGAAGAGGGGATTTCACAGTGTCTGCATGATGGGTTGGAGATGATCAGGGAAGCGATAGGGGAGGCTGATTATCTTTTTGACGGGAATTCTACTTTTGGTGTTGACGGGCTGACAACAATGGTCAAGGCTGACCTGAAAGTTCCTGCAGTGAGTGCCGCAAGTATCCTGGCAAAGGTGACACGGGACAGAATGATGGATGACTATGCCAGGGAATATCCGGAGTATGGATTTGAAAAACACAAAGGGTATGGAACCAAAGCCCATATTGAAGCGATGAAGAGACATGGCCGGTGTGCTATTCATCGCAAGACCTTCAGGGTCAAAGCCCTGGATGAACCAAGCCTCTTTTAAAGCGCCCGCTTACCGTTGATCTTGAGTGCCCCTTTTTTGTATTCGAGATCAAATATCATTTTTCCATCCTTGGATACAGGCTGAAAGAGGATCATTGCCATAGCCAGTTCGGGGCGTTTTTGCAGCGCAATATAGAGTTTGTCGGAGAATTCAAGATGTATCCTGGCATCGATGATGCCAAGCAGTGCGAGGGGGTTCTCTTCAAGTTGTTTGAAATCAGTGATCTTGTCAACTTTGACAACAGCATTGATATCAAAACCGTCGATCATCTCTTTATTCCCTGATTCCATCACTTTCTCGGCAGAGAGTTTGTTCACTTTCAGTGTGATCCCCGCTGCCAGGAGTTCTTTGAATGCACTATTGAATCCCTCGGTATCATTCTCGTCCAACTGCTGCATCTTGTCAAGGGCTGCAACAGAGAGGTTCTCCAGTGTTGTCTCTGAAGTCAACTTGTGAAAGAGGTGTTTCCCCTGGGGTTCATTGATCTCAGCACTCTCAAGGTTGAGTGTAAATCCGGATGATGCCAAACCATTTTTACTTTCACCGGTTGATTTGAGTGTCCCTTTTTTCAGTTCGGCACCCCTACCATTTTCATCATGGATCACCAGTTTGTCTATCTGATAGTTTGAAGTATAGTGATATCCGCCTTTTTGTTCATGCTCGCCATGCAGATTGTCCACTGCAATCCGGATACCGCTTTTGGTTTGAAGGTTGAATTGTTTAATGTCACTTGAGGATGAAGTGAGAAGATGGTCATCATAGGTACCGCTGAAGGTAAATCCTTTGCTGATGATGGTGAGAGGGTCCTGACTCTCAAAAGTCGTATCAATATCTTTGATGGAACCCCTGAATTCGGTAAAAAGCTTGTTGATATCAAGATGGGCAAGGAAAATTTTCTCCCTGAGTATTTTTTCCATGATCTCCCGATCCTTCGGTGTTGCCTGCTCCATCACGGAATCAGGAAAGGCTAGAGGGTAAAGATCAGCAGAGATGGCACTGTAAAAACCATCAAGATAGGTGATATCAGCTGCGACCTTGAGACCTTTGAGGGATTCAGCCTCCTCAGGAGAGAAATCGACATTCTGTGTTTTGAGATAATCGCTGATTCTGGCCGGATCAGCATAGTGGATCACAAAGTGTTCTCCCTTCTTTTTGATCTTTCGATCTTCAATTACGAAACCATTTTTCTGCAGGATTTGCAACTGTGTATCGACCTCTGTTTTCAATTTATCGGTAATCTTCCCTGATCCAAAAGAGAAAAAGGATCCCAGAGCCATGACGATAATCAGAGCGAGAAGAATGAGTGTTTTTTTCATGTGATATTCCTATTATTAGTGGTGTCCTTATACAAAGCTGTCAAGTGATCCATCTTTTTCCCCAAATTGAGGAGGGCCATATCTGCCAGAACCAGTGCCGTCATGGCTTCACAGACGATGGTTCCCCGTATGGCGACACAGGGGTCATGACGTCCTTTGAGTTCACAGAGTACCTCTTCCCCGTCTTTTGTAATAGTCTGCTGCGGTTGAAAGATCGAAGGAGTGGGCTTGAAGTAGGTTTTCACTACGAGGGTGTCACCGTTGCTGATGCCGCCCAGAATTCCTCCGGCATGATTACTCATAAAACCTTCTTTGGTGATTTGATCATTATTCTCTGATCCCTTCATGTGGGTAGTAGCTGTCCCGTCACCGATCTCGACAGCTTTGGCTGCATTGATCCCCATCATTGCCTCAGCCAAAACAGCATCAAGTTTGTAATAGAGAGGTTCACCGAGCCCCACCGGCATGCCGGTTGCAGTTGTAAGTACAACACCTCCTACTGAATCGTGATTGCTCTTGGCTTGGAGAATCGCCTCTTCCTGTCTGGCTTCCGTCTCCGGGTCGAGCGCATACATTTTACTGCTTTTAGCATAGTCAAAATCAAAATTCTCAGCTTTGATACCATCTACTTCGCAGAGGCCCGCCTGAATCTCGATACCTATCTCTGCGAGCATCAGTTTGGCGATCGCACCGCCGGCTACGCGTGCCGCTGTCTCTCTGGCACTGGAGCGTCCGCCGCCTCGGTAGTCGCGGATGCCGTATTTATGGAAGTAGGTGAAGTCGGCATGCCCCGGACGAAAGAGGTCTTTGATATTATCATAATCTCTACTCTTCTGATTGGTGTTGAAGATCACCATTGCGATCGGTGTTCCGGTGCTGACACCCTCAAAGACACCGGAGAGGATTTCGACTTTGTCATCCTCTTTTCTGCCTGTTTCCAATGGGCTCTTTCCAGGTTTTCTGCGGTCAAGTTCACTCTGGATAAAAGCTTCATCGATAGTGAGTCCGGCGGGAACACCGTCAAGAATGCATCCCAATGCTTTTCCATGTGATTCGCCAAACGTTGTCAGTGTCAGTTTTTTCCCAAATGTATTCATCTCAGTTTTTTACCTCTTATGTGTTGCTTTTCAGTTTTTCAAGAGCGATTTGTGCCGCTTTTTGCTGCGCCTCTTTTTTGCTCTTCCCCAGTGCAGTAGCGATAGTCTCCTCGTCTAGAATAATGGCAATTTCAAACTCCTTTTTGTGGTCAGGTCCGAAAGATCGCAGCAGTTTATAGCTCGGTGTAACACCATGGGTTGCCTGTGTCAGTTCCTGAAGCGCTGTCTTGTAATCTTTGGAGAGGGACTGCAGGTCAATTTTCTGGTGGGTCTCATTGAGAAGTCTGATGACGATCTCCCTGACAATCTCAAGCCCCCCTTCCAAATAAATCGCACCGATCACTGCTTCAAAAGCGTTGGAAAGCAGTGAGGATTTATTCCGGCCATTGTTGTTTTCCTCAGCCAGCGAGAGATAAATATAGTCTCCGAGATTGATCTTGCGGGCCAGAAGGGTAAAACCGCTCTCATTGACAAGAGAAGCTCTGATCTTGGAAAGGACCCCTTCATCCGATTCAGGGAATTTCTGAAACAGAAATTCTCCGACGATCAGATCCAGAACTGCATCACCGAGAAATTCCAGCCGCTCATTATTGTAAGGCTTTTTATAACTTTTATGTGTCAAAGCCTCAATAATCAATTGCTTGTCACTGAAGGTATAATCAAGTCTTTTTTCAAGCGCTTGATACTCATTCATTGATATTCCTTTTTATTTGAATTTCATGGCTTCTTCTTTTGCCATGATATCACATGTCTCATTCTCTTCGTGCCCTGCATGCCCTTTGACCCAGCTTGCAGTGATCTGATGTGGCTTTGCGGCTTCGATATAGGCTTTCCAGAGATCGACATTTTTGACTTTGGCAAAATCTTTTTTGATCCAGTTGGAGAGCCATTCGTTGATTGCTTTGACCACGTAACTGCTGTCAGAAACTACATGAACGTCACAGGGCTCTTTGAGAAGTTTCAATCCTTCAATAACGCCCTTCAGCTCCATTCTATTATTGGTCGTATGTGCTTCCCCTCCACTGTAGGCTCTTCGATTTCCCTTATAATCAAGGAGGCCGCCATAGCCTCCCGGACCGGGGTTGCCAAGGCTTGAGCCGTCAGAGTAGAGAGTAATTTGTTTGTGAGCTTTTTTTTGCAATGTTTTCCTCGACTTCTATGGTGTTGATCGCCAGACAGTTGGGACATCGGGTAAAGGGAACAGGGAAGCTCCGTTTGCACTTTTTGCAAAGATAGGAGAAGAGCAGATCACCCTCTTCGAAACCACTGATCCTGCCCGCTGCCAGCATATCCACATTAAAGATGCCACTCTCCCGGGCCGGCTTCTGGAGATACCCTTTGGCATAATAGATTGCCGAGAGACGTTTATCCTCGGAAATTATATCCAAATCGAGTTGTGAATAGGGTAAGAACCAGAGAATGTCAAGAACGGTATGCAGTGATTTTTTATCGATCTGTGCCCAGGCTATCCGGGTATCGAGTCGGAAGAGCATGGAGAGAATGGGGCGATAGAGTGCCGGTTCTTCTTCCAGAAGGGCGGTCAATGCATCAATTTTTTGTTCCGGAAGCATACCTTTGTCTGAAGCAATCTTTTCAAAACGTAAAAACTTTTCGAGTTCACCGGTCTCCTCACCCAGTATTTGCAGTGGCTCAATCACTTCCTGTGCTTTATCATACTGCCACATCATTTCATAAACAATCCCCAGTTCATAAAGAATATGCGGGTTGCGCGGGCGTTTGCGTAAAATTTCCGAAAAGATCGTTCGGGCACGCTCCAGAAAGCCTGCACGGAGATAAGTTTGGCCCAATCTCTCCATCAGATCACCTTTGTCAACCACATTGTTGGTATGTTTGATCAGATAGAGATAGATATTGATCGCTTTGTGGTATTCTCCGCTATTCTCGAAGGCTTTGGCGAGCAGCGCAAGCGGCTTGAACATAGCTTTATCAAAAGGCATAGTAGAGGTATCCAGAGCACATTCGGCACTCTCGAATTTCTCAAGAAATTTGTGAAGCGAACTCTTCTCAGCCTGCTGTCGGTAGATCCCCCAGGCGTAGGTTACCAAGGCGATTATCAGACTGAGGGTGATAATGAGTAAAATACTGAAAAGCGGGTCTCGGTAGGAGGGAAGAATACTGTCCAAACATGTTCCTTTGCGAGGTTTCCTCTACATTTTTTTGTATTATACCTCATCCATTCTCCATTCCCCATTTCTCATTTCCAATTATTGTTCTCTTCTTTTGCTATAATGCGTTTTATGATAGATAACACATCCATAGAATCTCTCAAAAGTACTGTTGATATTGTCGATGTAGTGGGTAATTATGTCGAATTGAGGAAAGCGGGTGCCAATTATAAGGCCAACTGTCCTTTTCATGGAGAGAAAACCCCCAGTTTTGTGGTCAGCCCTTCAAAACAGATTTATCACTGTTTTGGCTGCGGTGCAGGGGGAGACAGTATCAAATTTATGATGGAGATCGAAAAGCTGAATTATCCCGAGGCAATTGAAAAATTAGCTTCAATGTATAATTTTTCACTGCACTATACTAAAGGAACCAGTGACTACAGCGAATCCAAAAGAGTATTGGAGTCTATCCAGAAGTGGTATGTCAAAAATCTGGATTTTAATGAGCAGGCCAAACAGTACCTGTATGACAGAGGGGTCAGCAACAGTTCTATCGAAGCGTTTGAGATCGGCTATGTGGGAAAAAACCAGGAGGTGATGAACTTCCTGAATACCAATCTTTTCCCTATGCCCAAGGCTGAAGAAGCCGGGATCATTGCCCGTGGAGAGCGTGGAGAATTTTATGCCCGATTGGTTGAGAGAGTGACTTTCCCGATCTATTCATCCAATGGATCGATCGTAGGGTTCGGTGGGCGTACTCTGGGCAATCACCCTGCTAAATATATCAATTCCCCTCAGACCAGACTCTTCAATAAATCCCGTCTTTTGTATGGGTATCACAGAGCAAAAGAGCGTATCTATGCCAACAAAAAGCTGATCGTCTGTGAAGGCTACCTGGATGTCATTATGTTTCACCAGGCAGGCTTCAAGGAGGCTGTGGCCACCCTGGGAACGGCACTGACAACAGAACATCTTCCGCTTCTCAGAAAAGGAGAACCCCGGATTATCCTGGCTTATGATGGAGACAAAGCAGGGGTGGCAGCAGCACTCAAGGCAGCACAGATGCTGAGTGCCGGAGGATTTGACGGAGGAGTAGTCCTCTTCCCTGATGGGCAGGATCCGGCAGACATGATCGCCAAAGGAGAGAGTGAAGCTGTAGCCAAACTCCTCAGAGAGGCTATACCCCTGATCCCTTTTGTGATCGAAACGATTGTCCGGAGTTATGATCTTTCCGACCCCAGGGCAAAAGAGGCAGCCTTCGCAGCGGTAAAGGGCTTCCTCTCCACTCTGAGTCAAATCATGCAGGATGCCTATATTCCGACAGCAGCTACCTATCTGGGGATTTCACCTTCCCTCTTCTCCGGGGGAACGGATCTCTCCAAAGTGCGTGATAGTTTTTCTGAAAAGAAAAAAGATATCGAACAACTGAGCATATTCAAGACGCTTTTGGAGAAGCCCGACTTGATTGATGATGTATTAAATGTCATAGATACCAGTATGTTCGGTGAGTATCAGGAGCTTTTTGAGGCACTGCTGCGAGAGGAGAAAGAACATCCCCTGTTGATGGGATTGGCAATTGATGATACTATTCAAATAATGGATGAAGAGGAATTAAGAAAGAGTCTACTGTGGATGCTTGGTACATACTATAAACTTCTGTATCAAAATATCGCAAAAGATACTTCTTTGTCTTATGAGAAAAAAAGTTTTTTAATGCGTAAAATAAAAACTGATATAATCCCAAGATTAAAAAGAGGAGAATTGGTAGCCTATGAGAGCTTTAGCACTATTTAGCGGGGGACTCGACAGTATGCTGGCGATCAAAGCGATCACTGATCAGGGCATTGATGTCACAGCGATCCATATCAAGACAGGATTTGGCGGGACAAAGGATATCTCAGAGCTCATGAGAAAAAGAGCCCAGAAAGCAGGTGCCGAACTTGAAATTGTAGATGTGCGCGAAGAGTATATCAGGAAGATACTTTTTGACCCGGTGCACGGGTATGGTAAAAATTTCAATCCCTGTATCGATTGTCACGGGTACATGTTTAAAGTTGCCAGAGGATTGATGGAGCGATTCGGTGCTTCGTTCCTGATCACCGGTGAAGTGGTCGGGCAGAGACCCATGAGCCAGAGGGCAGATGCGATCAAGCTGGTCACCAAACTGGCAGAAGATGATGAAGATAAACTGATCCTGCGCCCCATGTCCGCAAAATTGATGGAGTCTACGACTCCTGAACTGAAAGGATGGGTAGATAGAGAAAAGCTTCATGGTATCTCTGGCAGAAGCAGAGAAGAACAACTTGCTTTGGCGCAGAAGTATGGCTGGGAAGATTATGAAAGTCCTGGTGGAGGGTGCTTACTTACCGAAGAGCATTTCAGTGACCGGCTTAGAGAGTTCACAGAGCATGATGATCTCTCTTTGGAAGATATTGATTTGCTTAAATTCGGCCGTCATTTCAGGCTGCCGGATGGGGCGAAACTGGTTGTCGGCAGAAACAAAGAAGACAATGAAAATCTTCAAAAGATCGAAAGCGGGAAGTATGTCATTGTCAAACTGCCGATCGCCGGCCCCTTTTCTCTTCTCAGCAACAGTGCGACAGAGGAAGAGAAGGCATTGGCAGCGAAGATAGCGATAACCTATGCACGAAGCAGTGCCGAGGAAAGTTATGATGTCACGGTGGGGGATGAAGAAATATTAACGATTTCTCCTTTTAAAGAAAAGAAAGAGGCGCAACAGTACTTTTTTAATGCCAAGCATTAGGAAAACAATGCTATTTTGAATCAAGCCAGGAATGACAAATTATATCCTCTTGCCAAAGGCAAAGCTTCAGTGAGGGGAATTGAAGTGCGGCTTTGCCGCACTTCAAGGAGAACCTAATTAATAAAAAAGGAAAAACAATGGCAACAGCAAGTGCAAGACATATATTGGTACAAAGTGAAGATCAGTGTATCGAGCTCAAAAGCAAGATAGAGTCAGGAGAGGTCACATTTGAGGAGGTTGCCAGAGATCACTCTCTCTGTCCTTCCGGTGTCAAAGGCGGTGAGCTGGGGACATTTTCGCAGGGGCAGATGGTGCCCGAGTTTGATGAGGTTGTGTTTAACGGGGAAATAGGCTCACTCCATGGACCGATCAAGACACAGTTTGGTTATCATTTGCTTGAAGTCAAAGAGAGAAGTTTTTAATTGGAGCAAGGGTGAAATTTAATCTATCTATGGTAGAATTTCACCACTTCCAAAACTATCTAAAGATTTCGGGGAATTAGCTCAGCTGGGAGAGCGCTTCGCTGGCAGCGAAGAGGTCGACGGTTCGATCCCGTTATTCTCCACCATTTATTCAATCTTTCATAATCTAACTCCATCTTTTAAGCACTTCAAGAGCCCATTGCAACGACAGTTAAAGTATATTAAAAAATCCAATTCACCATTATTGCCTTGCTAAGTGCTTTGATCAAATTAATGGCTTTTGATACGATAATTTATTTGACGGATAGATTCATTGGTCATTGGTCTTGTTGACCCATCCTCTTTGTAAAATAAACCGCTTATTGCCATGTTGTTTTTATAAAATATTTCATTTTTCAAGACACCACTCTTGCGGTATTTTTTGGTTATACCCTCTTTTTTGCCATTTATATAGGGGATTTCAGATCTTATCCTGCCATTATCATAGTAACTTCTGCTGGTTCCTTCTGTTTCTCCATTTTCATAGGGTATTTCAAATCTCAGCTTGCCATTTCCGCTGTAACCCTTGGTCACACCCTCTCTTTTGCCATTTTCATAAGGCACTTCACGCCTTAATGCACCATTCGCATAGTACATTCTGTCAACCCCTTTTATTTCTCCATTTTCATAAAATGTCTTACTGTATAATTCACCACCTGGCCAATATCTTTTAAGCAATCCTTCTATTTGTCCATTTTTATAGGTTGTCTCAGATGCCAATTTGCCGTTCTTATAGTATTTTTTTTCAATCCAGTCTTTTTTGCTGTATATTTTGACAGCTCCTATTCTTTCGCCATTTTTATAGGTTGTTTCAGATACTAATATTCCATCTTCTCGGTACTCCCTGACAATACCATTCAGTTTGCCATTTTTATAAGGTTTTTCATATAATAGTTTGCCGTTCTTATAGTATTTTTTTTCAACCCCGTCTTTTTTATCCTTTTTGTAAGGTACATCAAGCATCACCTCGCCACTTGGATAAGTAAATATAACGCCACCATTCAAAAAACTAAATACAATAAATACGAATGAAAAATATCTCATAAAAACTCCGAGTTCAGGTTTAATCATAGTTTAGCATAAAGTTCCTATTGGCTTTTAGCCCAAATCTTGAAATAGAAAAAAGCATTAGCAGCAAGCATTGCCACTACTGCAAAATTTTCTATTTCAAGATTTGGGCATAGCCTTTCTTTTTGATCAATAAATACATCAGGATAATTTGATATCTTATAATAAGGAAACTAAGCAGAATTAACTATAATTCAAAATCAAAGAAAAAAGAGAAGAAATGAAAAAACTACTTCTGGCAGTGATACTGTTTATAGGAATAAGTACAAGTTTAAGCGCAGGACCGGTTGAAGATTGTGATGATGGCAATGCTACGGTATGTATTCTTCTTGGGTCCATGTATGCAGATGATAATGCCGCCAGGCAAGATTATTTTAAGGCTATAAAGTTTTATACTAAAGCTTGTGATGGTGGTAATGCTGAGGGATGTGCTAATCTTGGGTTTATGTATATGAAAGGACAAGGTGCAAAGCAGGATTATTCCAGATCCGTGAAGTATTTAACCAAGGCTTGTGATGGCGGTAATGCCAGGGGCTGTCGTGGTCTTGGACTCATGTATGCCAATGGCCAAGGTGTAAAACAGGATTATTCCAAGGCTGTAAAATTTTATACTAAAGCTTGTGATGGCGGCAATCTTATCGGGTGTGCTAATCTTGGGTTTATGTATATGAAAGGCCTGGGTGTGAAACAGGATTATTCTAAATCTTTAAAGCATTTAACCAAGTCTTGTGATGGAGGTAATGCCAATGGGTGTACGAATCTTGGGGTTATGTATAGTCTGGGCAAAGGAGTGAATAAAAGCAACCCAAAAGCAAAAGAATTTTTTAACAAGGCCTGTAATGGCGGTAATGCCAATGGATGCAAAGGTTATGAGATGCTGAATAAAAAATAATGTTTATTAGCCGTTAATGCTTAACCATTTTTCAATGATGGATTCATATTCCTTGATGCTGTCAAGCAGTATGTCTCTCTGTTCGTCAGTCAAGTCGTTACGTTCAAGTAATTTCCTGGTATCATCAATATTCTCCTTGACATCATCGACATACCGGTGCTTGAAATGTGCAGCCTCTGACTTTTCTTTGTCTATTTTCTGGTATTTTTCAAAATACTCTCCGAATAGTTCACTTTTATGCAAATACTCGCCTCTCTCAAACAATATCTCTGCAGCTGCCTGCAGCATATTGTTCGGACTGCTCGTGTTATTTTCTGCTTCATATTCTGCATACCGCTCTTTCCAATACGCTATTTCCTCATTTTTTTCCATGTTACCCTCCTTTTTTGTTGTGTGTTGATCTATAGTATCCGGCTAATTTAATACCCATAGGTATATTAAAAAGCAACAATTCATGGTGCCTCGACATAAAGATAGCGTTTGATCTTCTTGGTTGGTGTTTTGACAAATGGTTCACGCTGCTCGATCACTTTGCGAATACGTGAAAACGAGGAAACATTTTCATTGGTCTCTGTGCGAATCTCTTCAAGCAGTTTATCCACCTTGGCATGCATTTTTGTCTCAGATTTTTTACTTACTCCAAATATCTCATCAAGTTTGTCATAATCAAGATGGATACGTGTAGTCAGCGTGCCATTGTCATCAAAGACAAGTGAATCTGCGACAAATTCATGGGCATTAATGACTGCTTCGATCTGTTCGGGATAGATATTTTCACCCGCAGGACCTACAATGATATTTTTGGCACGGCCACTCATAAAAAAGTATTTGTCTTCATCGAAATAGCCGATATCTTCGGTGTTGAACCACCCCTCTTCATCCATCACTTCTGCCGTTTTTTCCGGATCTTTGTAATACCCCATCATCACATTGGCCCCCCGTGCCCACAGAGTGCCGATACCCTCTTCATTCTGATCACGAAGTTCAAGCTCGACACCTGGGATGACAGGGCCGATCGCTCTATACTTTGTTTTGGTTGGATTGGTTCCGGCCAAAAATGGTGCTGTCTCAGTCAGCCCATAACCGATACAGTACGGAAATTCGGCTTCTCGCAGAAACTTTTCAACGACAGGCGAAAGGGCTGCACCCCCTACACCAAAGAAACGAATCTTTCCGCCAAAAGTCTCTATAAGCTTTTTGCCTGCAATTTTATTGAGCTTTTTGCGTACAAAAGGGATGGCATAAAGTGCTTTGATCAGTAGATTTTTTTGAAAGTTTGGCTGGATTTTATTTTTATAGATTTTCTCAATAACCAGCGGTACGGTCAGCATAAAGTCAGGCTTCACCGTTGCCATTGCTTTGATCAGGATCGTTGGAGTGGGCGGTTTTTGAATATAGTGAATGGATGCGCCATTCAGAATGGGGATGATCATCCCTACTGTGCACTCATAGGTGTGTGCGAGCGGCAGGATAGAGAGAAAGCGGTCTTCCGGAAAGATATCGACAACCTTTTGTGAAGCTGTGGCATCAAAAACGAGATTTTTGTGGCTCAGCATCACTCCTTTTGAACTTCCTGTGGTGCCGGAGGTATAAATGATCGCTGCAAGATCCTCCTCGTCGATGTCAGCTTCTTCATTCTCTGTACTCTCTTTACCAAGTTTCCCCATGGCTTTTGAGAGTTGTTCTCCACCCTTTTTCAGCACAATATCCACGCTGGATGGTGTTGATAATTTTTCCAGGACATTGAGGTTGTCAGTAATAACAAGCAGTTTCATGGCAGGGGGCTGTCTCTCATCCAATACCGTTTCAAACAGCCTTTGTGAAATAAAGGCGGCTTTGCACTCTGCATGGATGGAAATGTGCACTGCTTCTGAGGTATGAAAATCCGGCAAGATGGGTACAATGACCGCACCCATGGTTGTCACTGCAAAATAGATGGCACTCCAGTTGGGCATATTTTCACTGTAAAGAGCTACCTTGTCACCAGGTTTGATCCCATGTGAACGCAACATCCCCTGGATCTTTGTGACGTTTTCAGCAAGTTGTTTATAACTCACTGTTTCGCCATCTACAAATTGCAAAGCAGGGCGATCTGTATAAGTTTTCACACTGTAGTCAAAAAGCGCTTTCAGTGTTAGTTTGGGTAGTTTTATGAACGGTTTACTCATAAGTTTTGCCTTATGCTATCTGAATTCTCTCTTGAGTTTATTATAGCTTTATCTCTCCCGTCTTTTCCTTTTTCCAATTCCAAAAACAAGTACAATCCAATGGTTTTACCGAATTACTTGGTGCGGTAATAATATAATTGTCTGGAGGTATTCGACATTATGAATTGGTATTTGCGTAGAAGAGCAACAAAGAATTAATAATTGGGTAATGCTGCGAAATAGAATGCTGAAGTGGTGACCCCACGGAGACTCGAACTCCGGTAACATGGATGAAAACCATGGATCCTAACCGCTAGACGATGGGGCCAACAATGGATATGTTTTACAGGTTATCAGTGGTGACCCCACGGAGACTCGAACTCCGGTAACATGGATGAAAACCATGGATCCTAACCGCTAGACGATGGGGCCAAACGTAACTTGTGGACGGCATTATATAGATTGACCGCTTAAAACACTCTTAAAATTGTGTATAATGGTTGGCAAATGATTAGAATATGAGGTAAGCAAAATGAGGATAAAAATCTATGGGATTATTTTGGGATTATTGGTGCTTCTGCAGGGTTGCGCCCAGACACAGGCGTATAAAGAGAAAAGTGCATTGATCGTTTGGAAATCACCGGCATTCCGTTATGCAGATATGGGTTTCATTTCGGATGACGGAAAGAATCTGAAGGTTGAAATATATGGTTCGGGAAGTGCGTTGATGCGCTTAAAGATCGATGGTAATTCGATCTGTATGAGTCAATTTCAGTGTATGTCAAAAGAGCGTTTCAATCGGGAATTACTCTCAACCTATTATCCCACAGAGATACTGGAAAATATTTTTAGAGGAAAACCTGTTTTTAGTAGTAGAAATATAATCAAGAAGCGTAACGGGTTTACACAGGATATTTTAAATAAAAATGAATTTTCTATTCATTACGAGGTTTTAAATAATCGTATAATATTCCGTGATACAATTAACAAAATATTTATCAAAGTCCAGAAACAGTAAGGATGAACACCAAATGAAATATGTCGGTGCACATGTCAGTGCAAGCGGCGGTGTCTACAATGCACCGCTCAATGCCATGGAGATAGGGGCCAAAGCTTTTGCCCTCTTTACGAAAAATCAGCGGCAGTGGGTCGCAAAACCCCTTGACAGTGAAACGATCGATCTTTTCAAAAAGAACCTTGAACTCTCCGGTATTCTCCCTAAACATGTACTTCCTCATGACAGTTACCTGATCAATCTTGGACACCCGGAGCACGAAAAGCTGGAAAAATCCAGAACAGCTTTTATAGATGAACTGGAACGCTGTGCACAACTGGGGCTCGACAAGCTCAACTTCCATCCCGGAAGCCATCTTGTGAAGATAGCTAAAAAGGACCCCGCCTATAAAGAGAAAAAGATGGAAGCGGAGCCGCATTGCCTGGATGTCATCGCGGAATCGATGAATCTGGCGATTGAAGCGACCAAAGGATCGGATGTCAAGCTGGTGATCGAAAATACTGCCGGGCAGGGAAGCAACCTGGGCTATAAATTTGAACATCTTGCCTACATTATCGAGAGGATAGAAGATAAAAGCCGGGTTGGCGTCTGTCTGGATACCTGCCACACTTTTACCGGCGGGTACGATCTGCGAACACGTGAAGCGTATGATGAAACGATGGATGCATTTGGATCGATCGTCGGGTTTGATTATTTGATGGGAATGCATCTTAATGATTCCAAGCCGGCATTGGGGTCTCATGTCGATCGGCACCACTCTTTGGGCATGGGAGAGATCGGTTGGGATGCCTTCCGATTCATCATGAATGATCCGCGCATGGATGATATCCCATTGATACTTGAAACGATCGATGAGTCGATCTGGGCAGAGGAGATAAAGGCATTGTATGCTTTGATAGAAAAACAGTAAATATCGTCAACCTGAACTTGATTCAGGATCTCAAGGGATTCTAAATCAAGTTCAGGTTGACGTGGACTTTAAATACAAGGAGTAGGGCAATGAAAAGAACAATACAGGGATTGGCACTCAGTGTCGTAGCGAGCAGCGTGGTAATGGCAGGCGGATATAAGATTCCGGAACAATCTCTTAATGGTATGGCATTGGGTGCAGCCTATGTGGCACATACCAAAGGGGCAGACACCAACTATTACAACCCGGCAAATATGAGTTTTATGGATGCTGAGAAGCGCTATGTTGAGGGTGGTATCACTTTGGCTCATCTTCCAGCGATCACCTATACATTGATGGATCCATTTTCCGGTGAATCAGAGACTGAAAATATCCTGATTCCATTTTTCCACTATGTCTCTGATGCCTATGGAGATTTTAGATGGGGTGTGAGCTTGACAGCACCTGGCGGTTTGACCAAGCGGTGGGAGACTCCGGCCCAAAAAGCCTATGCAGAAGAATTTACGCTGAAGATCGTGGAGCTTAACCCATCCGTATCGTATCGTGTTATGGATAACTTCAGTATTGGCGGTGGACTGAGACTGATCTATAGTGAAGGGGTAGTCAAAAGTAATACCGGAGATCTGAGCAGGATCAATCCGACGGTTCCAAGTGTAGCCAGAGACATGGAAGGAGATACCATTGAATTTGGCTATAACCTGGCAATGACTTATAAACCGACAGATGATATCAACCTGGCTGTAACCTATCGCTCAAATATCGACCTGAATGAAGAAGGGACTGCAAACCTTTCTTATGCGGGCCAGACAGTATACAATGGAGATTCAAGTGTATCGGTACCACTGCCGGCTGCCTTGAATGTCGCGATAAGCAAAACATGGAATGATGTATTTACACTGGAATTCAATTATGAACGGACCTACTGGTCAGAGTATAAAACACTGGATTTTGAGTATGGCGGGGCCAACATAGGACCGCTGACACCGGCATTTGATACCCCGATCCCAAAAGACTGGGAAGATAGTAATACATACAGAATCGGTGCTACGGTGGAGATGGAAAACGGCATTACTGCAATGATGGCATTTGCGATTGACGAGACACCGGTAATCGAAAAAACCATTGGATTTGAGCTCCCTGACAGTGATGCAAAAATCTTTTCGATGGGATTCCGATATCAGCAGAATGAAAACCTCTCCTGGGGTGCAGCGGTCCTCCTTGACAGCAAAGAGTCACGTTCTATGACAAGAGGTGTAGCGGATAATCCTATATTGGCAAATGGCGGAACCTTTGGCAACGGCGGTGCTATCCTGACAACTGTCGGAGTCGCTTACGAGTACTAGGATGACCCATTATCGCTTTAACAATTTCTATGAACTGATCCTTTCACATGGGACAAAGCAGGGGCGGAAGGTCGCTCTTTTTGTCGGAGATGAAAAGATCCGCTATCGTGATCTTCTGGGAAAAGTAGAGGATTTTGCAGGCTATTTGCAATCCAAAGGGGTGAAGGAAGGCGATAAGGTCGCATTTTTCCTTAGAAACTCTCCTGAGTTCATTATCGCACTTTTTGCACTTTCCAAGCTTGGAGCGATTGCTGTTCCGGCCAATACCTTTCTCAAATCAGATGAGCTGAGCTATATTCTGAAAGACAGTGGATCAACGATGCTGATCGCTTCAGTCATTTATGAAAAGGTGGTCCATCATTCTGATGTGAAAGAGCTCTGCAAGCTGATCATATGGGAAGGCGGATTGAGAGTCACCGATAAGTCCAATTTGAGTTTTGAAGAAGCAATGGCTGAAAAACTTCATGCAAAAGCTGTCATGCAAAAGCTGGATGACACTGCAGTTATTATCTATACTTCGGGGACAACAGGCAAACCCAAAGGGGCAATGCTCAGCTATAAAAACATCTTCTCCAACTGCGAGTCGGGAAGTGAGCGTATCCATGTGACTGCAAAAGACCGTGTTATCGTCTTTCTACCGATGTTTCACTCCTTTACCCTTTCGATCGGTGTGATCCTTTTCCTCTATGTGGGCGGCAGTCTGGTGCTTGTCAAGTCACTCAAGCCTTTCAGCAATATCTTCAAGCAGGTATTGACCAAAAGGGTTACGCTCTTCCTTGGGATCCCTGATGTCTACAATGCATTGGCAAAAGCCAAGCTCCCCTGGTATTTCATGTGGTTTAACAATGTGCGCGCTTTTGTCTCCGGGGCAGCAGCACTGCAGGAGCATACGCTGATCGCAATGGATGAGAAATTCAAGCGGGCAACACTGGTGGAAGGCTATGGTCTGAGCGAGGCGGGTCCTGCAGTCTGCATCAATCCGCTGGAGAAGCCCAAGGCCAAATCTGTCGGAACGGCGATGCCCGGATATGAGATCAAGATCGTTGATGAAAATATGGTTGAACTTCCCCCCGGTAAAATCGGGGATATCATCTCTACCGGTGATAATGTGATGCAGGGCTACCTGGGCAGACCTGAGGCGACAGCTGAAACCATTATCAATAATTGGCTACTGACTGGAGATATGGGCTATATGGACGAAGAGGGGTATCTCTATATTGTTGACAGGAAGAAAGATCTGATCATCTCCAAAGGGATCAATATCTATCCACGGGAGATCGAAGAAGTGATGGATAGGTTTGACGGAATTTCTGCCTCTGCGGTCATTGGAATTCCGGATGATAAAAGTGGTGAAATTCCAGTTGCCTATATCGAACTTGAAGAAGAGATAGATAGCATAGATGAAGTTACATTGCGCGAGTATCTGCGCGAGTATCTTGCCAATTTTAAACTTCCCAGAGGATTCTATTTTGTGGATGAACTTCCGAAAAATGCGACGGGGAAAGTTTTGAAGAGGGTATTGAAAGAGAAGCTTATGAAGGATCAGTGATTAAACCTTCTGTATAAACCTGGATGGATCTATTCTGTCATTCCGGACTTGCTCCGGAGTCTCCACTCTACCAAAAAATCCCCTTCTATGCTATACTATAAGAAATTACAAAATGTATTAGGAACGATTATTTGAAATATTTGATTGATTTTATAGAAAAAAAAGAGGCAGAAAAGACAAAAATTTATCCCCATCTCAAGTGTACGGAAGAAGAAGCGGGATTGATTCAGTATGTCTGCAGACGATATGTCAAAGGGATCGAGGAGGTTCCTGTCCTTGAAATTTTACAGCATAACTGTGAGAAGGGAGCGTATCTCTATCTTGAGAAGCTGCCGTTGATCAAACACCTTATGGACCTGGGCTGGCTGACTCAGATCAGTTTCGGGCAGATCAAGGCGCATGATATTTCCAAACTGGAGATATTGACGACAGCGGTGACACCGAGTATTGCCCTGCTTCGCCTGCTGGAAGAAGGATCTCTGGAGATATCTCTGCCCGAGATCAAGCCCTATACCGATCACCTGGAATATCTGCAGGATCAGTTCGATGTAGTTGAACTGCTGCACAAAATGTCAACGTTTAAACAAAGCTTTACGGATAATTCATTAAGTATCGGCAGATTGAAGAATAAGCTGGGGCTTTTGACCAAGCGTATCGAAGAGCGCTTGAAAGTAACAGCCGAACCAATTGTGGTAGAGGAGTTTTTCAGGGAAAAGGAGCTGGATGAGCGTGAACAGCGCATTTTTCTTGCCTTGCTGAAGGAAGAGTACAGCGGGGGAGAGGGGCAGTTCCGTGAAATGAATACTCTGATTGAGCTGATCTCTTTTGATGAGTATGAAAAGATAAAAAACAGGGCTCTTCTGGAAGAGGGTGCCAAGCTCATCACCGAAGAGATCATTGATTATGAAGAGATTCTCAATATGTTTGGAGGGATCAGCCGCTCTTTTTATCTGCGTGATGAGGTAATGCAGCGTATTATCCATCCGAAAAAAAAGAAGAAAGTCACCAAGCTTAAACTTGATATGCTTGTCAAGGAACAGGATCTTTTTGAATATTTGAAACCTGTTACGACACTCGATGATGTGGTTTTGCATCCCAAAACCAGAGAGACACTTCAGACTGTTGTCAAACAGGTAGACAAAAATGTTTACAAAAAGCTCAAAGAGTGGGGGCTTAAAGGAAAGCGCAAGGGGATTGATGCCCGTATCATATTTTATGGTCCTCCAGGAACAGGAAAGACCATGACTGCGGTCAGTTTTGCGAAGACGCTGAAACGTCCGATTCTCAGTTTTGACTGCTCCAAGATCCTCTCCATGTATGTGGGAGAGAGTGAAAAAAATGTTCGGAAGATTTTTGATGACTTCAAGATACTGAGTAAAAAAGCGAAAGTGGAACCGATCCTGCTTTTGAACGAAGCAGACCAGTTTCTCAGTGCACGAAGCGAAGGACAGGGGAGTTCCGCGGACAAGATGCATAATCAGATGCAAAATATTTTTCTGGAACAGATCGAAAAATTTGAGGGTATTTTGATTGCGACGACCAATCTGCTTGAAAACATAGACAAAGCTTTTTCCAGACGATTCAATTACAAGATTGAATTTAAAAAACCGGGAAGAAAGCATAGACTCAGACTCTGGCAATACATGCTTCCGGAGAATGCTGATTATGAAGAGGGTTTTGAAATTTCCGAATTGGCAAAACATGAGCTTACGGGCGGACAGATCAACCTGGTCATCAAAAATACCGCCTATAGAGTAGCTGTAAAGGAGGAGAGTCTTTTTATGATGCAGGACTTTATCGAAGAGATCTCCAAAGAGCAGGGAAGCAGTTTTGACAGTACCAAAAGTATGGGCTTTAAAGTGTGATGGGCTTCAAAGAGAGGGCACTCTGGTTTCTGGCAGGGCTTTTTTGTGCAGGAATCATTGGTTACCTGTATCCTCCTCTGATGCTATGGATAGTACTTTTCTCATTGGCAGGAGTTGTATTACTGTTATGGCAAATGAGAAAGAAGGATGTTTTCACTCCCCGGAGTAAAACCTTCAAAACAATTGAAAAGATTCAGAAAAAGCGTAAAAAGATCGCAACAGACAAACATCATCATATCAATGACCAGATCAATTATATCGAAGTGCAATGGGGCTATACGCAGGAGCAGAAAAGGGTGATCGTGCACTTTATCGAACAGCGTGCCTATAGTGAAATGTACAACAAATTCACAGCTTCTCTGCTTCCTCAGCTGATCACACTGATCGAGAATTGTAATAACAGAGAGCAAAAAGGCTGCAAAAGAGAGGTTTCCCGTCGCATCAAAGAGCTGACTCTGATCATGAAAGAAGAGCTTAAAAGAAAAAAATCTCAAAGCAAAGAGAGTTTTGAAACGACTTTGGAAGTGTATGATCATTTACTGAATGAAGTAAAGTAGTGTTGGTGCATCATTCGAAATATTCCCACAGGGGGAACCGACATTGCAGCTTCTGAGAGATGTCTATTTGACTACAGAAAGCCCTTCTCTCTTCCATGCCCCAATACCGCCTTTGACATTGAGTGGTGTAAAGCCATGTTTTTCAAGGATGCGGGAAGCTGAGACACTCCTGTTGCCACTCTGGCAATAGACAATGATCTTTTTGTTTCTATCGTTTTGAAGACTTAACAGGTTTTCGCTCAAAATTTGCAGCGGAATCAGTTTTGCTCCCTGAATATGCTCTTGTTTGAATTCTCCATCTGTGCGTACATCAAGCAGCGTAACATTATTATCTTTTTCCAGAAGTGTATGGGCCTGTTTAGGGGCAATAGATTCAAAGTTGGCGAGTATCCACCCTTTGGAGTAGGCGAAGTAGGCAAGTAATCCAGCCATTGCAATCCAGTAAAGGATATTTGTATAACGTTTCATTTTTATTAAGCCTTCAGTTTTTTTGATATTGTAGTCACTTTTTCCTGCACTCTCTTTGTTTCGCAAAGTTACATCCCTGAAAGTTATCTTTCAAACACTTTTTACTCAAAGCACTTTAACCTATTTTTTGATACCATAAAATCAAATACTCTGAGATTACTCTCGCTATAGGAAAGGGGTTATAATGACTCATGTGATAACAGATCACCCGTATTTCGGTGTCTTTGTTCTGTTTGCAATGACAGCGATTGCCTTCCCGGCAACATTGGCAGCTGCCAGATTTGTAAGCCGAAAACTGGCAAGGCTGGATACTGAAAAACTCAAGTTAACGATCTACGAATGTGGACCGGAAGTGACTAAGCAGCCCAATACGATCTCCGTTCAGTTCTATCTGATCGCTCTGCTTTTCATCCTTTTTGATGTGGAAATTATTTTTATGTTTCCGTGGGCGATTGACTTCAAGCTGTTGGGTTGGTTCGGTTTTGCAGAGATGATATTGTTTATTTTACTATTGACGATTGGATTCGTCTATGCTTGGAAGAAAGGAGCACTTGAATGGCACAGCATCAAGTAAATTATGCCTCGTCAGCAGGCTTGCCGATCGCATTGACATCGGTTGACAAACTCGTAAACTGGGGGAGATCAAACTCTCTTTGGCCGTTGACATACGGTCTGGCCTGTTGTGCGATCGAAATGATGGCATCGGGAGCGAGTCGTTATGACTTTGACCGTATGGGTACGATCTTCCGTGCTTCTCCAAGACAGGCAGATGTCATGATCCTTGCAGGGACACTTTCAAAAAAACATTCTGAATTTGCCCGAAGGCTTTATGATCAGATGAGTGAACCAAAATGGGTCATCTCAATGGGTTCCTGTGCCAACACAGGGGGTATGTTCAACACTTATGCAACGGTGCAGGGCGTAGACAGGATCATTCCGGTAGATATTTACCTGCCGGGGTGTGCCCCTCGACCTGAAACCCTGCAGTATGCCATGATGATGCTCCAGAAAAAGATCAGAAGAGAGTCTGCCAACATGAATAACAACACTAAGCAGAGGATAGTCTAAGATGAGAAAATATACTCCCAAAGATAACGTTCAGGCCAAGTCGTACTATACGGATAGATTCTGGGTGGCGCCACGTGTACCCAGAGAAGAGGTTGAAGAGGGTTCGCATTTTGATGCAGTGCTCAAAGCGGTCAGCAAAAAGGTAAAGGTCTTAGATGCCTCTGTTCAAATTGGTCAGCTCAGAATTGTGATCAATGCGAAAAATAATGTTGACGCACTGCAGATCCTTAGAGATGAGTGCGGATATAAATCCTGTTCAGAGTTGAGTGCCGTGGATTATCTCGCCAAAGAGGGTGAGTTCGAAATCTTTTATCAGATGCTGAACCTTGATGAGGCAAAGCGTGTGAGAATTGTCTGCCGTATCAAAGAGGGTGAAGCGATCGAAAGTATTGTACCGCTCTTTAAAATGGCGAACTTCGCTGAACGTGAAATGTTTGATATGTTCGGTATCAAAGTCAATAACCATCCTTTCCTTAAGCGTATTATTATGCCGGATGACTGGGAAGGACATCCACTTCTGAAAACCTATCCATTGCATGGAGATGAGTTTGCTTCTTGGTATGAAGTGGATAAGATCTTTGGAAAAGAGTACAGAGAGGTTGTCGGGCCGGAGAATAGAGATCCTGCCAATATCGATCGTTATGACTCTCAGAGATTCTCTCGCATCGGTTATGAAGTGCCGTTTGGAGCAGAGATCGATCCGGAGAATGAAAAAGAGCAGCCAATCGAATACAGTGAAACATTCCTGGTCGATTACACCACAGGGTCCAAGACTCTTGAGAAGCGAAGATAGGGAGAGTAGATGCAAGTAACCAATAAATTAACCCCATTTTTTGAAAACCTCAATTTTGAGCGTGATGATAATACAATGGTGATCAACTTTGGTCCGCAGCACCCTTCGGCACACGGTCAGCTGAGACTGATACTGGAGCTGGATGGAGAACTGGTGGTCAAAGCGGTTCCGGATATCGGATATCTGCACCGTGGTATCGAAAAGATGGCAGAGAATATGACATATAACGAATTCCTGCCGACAACGGACAGACTCGACTATATCGCATCGACTTCCAATAACTATGCCTATGCCTTGAGTGTAGAGCGTCTCATCGGGCTGGAAGTGCCGAGACGTGCGCAGGTGATCCGAACGATGCTTCTGGAGATTAACAGGATCATCTCTCATCTCTTCTTCGTTGCGACACATGCACTCGATGTTGGAGCCATGAGTGTCTTCCTTTATGCATTCCGTGAGAGAGAATATGCGATGGACCTGATGGAAGATTATTGTGGTGCGCGATTGACGCACTCGGCTGTGCGTATCGGCGGTGTGCCTCTCGATCTTCCTGCCGGTTGGCTGGAAAGTCTGGCAACTTTTGTCGCCAAGATGCCTGAAGAAGTTCAAACCTATGAAGACCTTCTGACAGAGAACCGTATCTGGAAAATGCGTCTGGAGGATGTGGGAACACTGAGTGCCGAAGATGCACTCTCCTGGGGATGTTCAGGAATCATGATCAGAGGTTCAGGCATCAAGTATGATATTCGTAAAGAGGAACCTTACGAGCTTTATGAAGAGCTTGATTTTGATATCCCTGTCACAGACAAGTGTGACAGTTATGGTCGTTATCTACTCTATATGGAAGAGATGCGACAATCTTGTAAAATTCTACAGCAGTTGATTCCGATGCATGCCAAAACTGAACCGAAACTGATGGCTCATGCGCCGCAGTATATCTCCGCTCCGAAAGAGGAGATTATGACACAGAACTATGCACTGATGGAGCACTTTGTTCTTGTGACCCAGGGAATGAGGCCACCGGTTGGTGAAGTCTATGCGCCGACAGAGTCTCCAAAAGGTGAGCTCGGATTCTATATCAAATCGGAAGGTGAACCGTATGCTTATCGTTTGAAGTGCAGAGCGCCGAGTTTCTTCCACACAGGACTGTTGCAAGAGCTATTGGTAGGGACTTATATTGCGGATGTTGTTACGATCGTTGGTACTACCAATATCGTATTTGGTGAAGTGGATCGATAAGGGGCCGGAATGAAAAGATATGATTTAAGACATTTACAGGATAATTTCTATGACAGAATGGTCGAGCTTCTCAACAGTGATCTGAAGGTTGCTGAAGTAGGTATTTTCCTCTTTGAAGTAGGGGATTTTTCTTCGATTCAGAAGAGTGCCGACCTGATCAAAGAGCAGGGCCATGATCTGATGAACTCTCTTAAGTTCAATGAAGTAGATTGGACGATAGTGGTTAAAAAGAGTGACGAAGAGACGAAAAAAGCACGACAGGAAACTATTGAGTCTGCCAAAAAAGCTGCAGAAAAAGCCGCTAAGGAAAGAGAGGAAGCTGCAGAAAAAGCTGCTGCAGAGAAAGCCGCTGCAGAAAAAGAAGCTGAAGAAAAAGCTGCCAGAGAAAAAGAGGAAGCTGCGAAAAAAGAAGCTGAAGAAAAAGCACTCAAAGAGAAAGAAGAGGCTGCCGCAAAAGTTGCTGCCGAGAAAGAAGCCGAGGGAAAAGCCGCTGCAGAAAAAGCTGCGGAAGAGAAAGAGAAAACCGCCGCAAAAACAACTGAAACTGTTAAAGTTGGAGAGATTGAGGAGTTGGATGCAGCAGCAGCTGAAGAGATCACAGAAATGATAGAGGCAGAAGAAGCAAAAACTGATAAAGTCAAAGAGGTTGAAGATCTGGATATCACTGAAAATGAAGCGCTTTCAGATATGGCAGAGGAAGAAGAGGCTATAGAAAAAGAAAAAGCCGAAGAGAAAGCACCTGTCAGGAAAACACCGGCAAGAAAGTCTACGCCAAGGCCCAAAGCTAAACCCAGGGCAAAGTCCAAAGCCAGAGGAAAGGCTAAATAATGTCAGCAGTTTTATTCTCCACTTGGCAGGGTGAGTTTATCGATAACCGCGGTAAAGCATCCGAAGAGTGGAGTGAATCAGCATTTAAACTGCCTGAGAACTATACAGCCGATAGACGCTCAAAAGCCTTTATCGGATGGGATGGTGTGGCGATTTTTCAGGAAGATGTCGATGCTGTACGGCTGGCAACAGAATATGCAGCACAGTATCAGGTCTATTCTGAAGCCTGCGGGCGTTGCGCTCCGGGCAGATGGGGCGGACGGATTCTCTATGATCTCCTCGACAAGATCGCTAGAGGCGAGGGAAGCCAGGCAGATATCTATCACCTCAAAGAGGTCAGTGAAACGATGATGCTCACTTCCAAATGTGAAATCGGACGAACAGTGCCCAAGCCGATCCTGGATCTGATGGAATACTATAAAGAGCAGTTTGATACAGCGATAGAGAATCAAACTCCCTCAAAACACTATTATGAAGAGATCAACTATATTGCCAAAGTGACAGCTCCCTGTACCGATGAGTGTCCGGCACATGTCGATATCCCTGCCTATATTGAGGGTGTTCGCGATATGGCCTTTGGAGAATCACTGGAAGCAACACGCCAGACGATGCCTTTGGCGCATACTTGTGGTCGTGTTTGTCCGCATCCCTGTGAAGATGCCTGTAGAAGAGCCAACCTTGACGAACCGATCTCTATCATGGAACTGAAGAGGCTCGGGGCTGATTATGAAACAGATCACGGTCTGGAGTGGTTCCAGCCAAAAGTGCCTCAGCCACTTAGAAATGACGGTAAAAAAGTAGCCATTATCGGTGCAGGACCTGCAGGGTTGACCGCAGCTTACTATTTGGCGCTTGATGGTATTAAAGTGGATATCTTTGAAGAGTTGCCGGTCAATGGCGGCGAAGTGGCAGTAGGTGTACCTGAATATCGTATGCCCATTGATCAATACAATGAAGATATTAATCTGGTGCTTGATATGGAAGCTGTCTCGATCACTAATAACCATAGGGTCACTGCAGAGAGGCTCAAAGAGATCGATGCAGAGTATGATGCAACCATGCTGGCATTCGGCACAAGACTTTCAAAGAAAGTACGTGCTGAAAATGAAAATCCAAAAATGGGCGGTTACTGGGGCGCTATCGAAATGCTTGACAAAGTTAATCTCTGGCATAAGTATGATATCGGTTCTCCGGCATCCAATGAGCTGAAAGATAAAACAGTGATCTGCGTCGGTGGCGGGTTCACCTCTATGGATGTGGTCAGATGTTCGATACGCGAAGGTGCAAAAAGAGTGGTGATGCTCTATCGTCGTGACGAGAAGACGATTATCCGTAACACCACCTATGAAGAGTATCATGAAGCGGTTGAAGAGGGAGTCGAGTTTATTTTTCACTCCGCTATCGAAGAGATTTTTGATAATGGTGAAAATATCCAGAAACTCAAAGTCAACCGGTTTGAGCTTGTACCAGATCCAGGTGGCGGGCGTGCGCAACTTGTCAAGGTGGAGGGCGGAGATTTTGAGATTGAGTGCGACTATCTTGTCCCCGCTGTTTCACAGGCTGCAGATTTGCAGATCATGCCGGAAGAGTGGAATGTGGAGATGACTTCATGGAGCACGATCCTGACAAACGGTAAAGACTATATGACCAGCCGACCGGGGCTTTTCGCTTCGGGTGACTGTGAATATGGTCCCATGACGATCGTCAATGCAGTGGGTCAGGCCAAAAGAGCCGCTTCTGTCATCAGCAGATATATCTATGACGGCAAGGTTTCTCTGACTGACGATGAGATCATGGAAGATCATTTGACAGCACTGAAAGTCTATGACAAGAAAGAGAAGGTTACGGGCTGGATGCCGGGCCTTCCCCGCGCAGTCAGTGAAAAACTGGATGTAGACGAACGAAAAGACAACAATGCCGAAGTCAACCTTGGATTTACCGGGGAAGAGGCTCTTGCAGAAGCTGAGCGTTGTATGCGTTGTTACTATATTTCGATGGTGGTGGTGTAAGATGACAGCGCGAAACATAGAAAAGAAAATGATCACGATAACGATTGACGGAAAAGAATGCCAGGCTGAATTTGGACAGACGATTCTTCAGATCGCACGTGCCAACGATCTCTATATCCCTACGATGTGTTACCTCACCAAAGTTGAGCCGATAGCATCCTGTCGTATGTGTGTTGTCAACGTTGAGGGTGTTGATGGGATGATCCTCTCCTGTCAGGAGAAGGCTACTGATGGTGCGGTGATCACCACCAATAATGAAGAGATCTTCAAACAGCGTCAAAATATCATGAAGCTCTATGATGTTAATCATCCTCTGGAGTGTGGTGTCTGCGATAAGAGTGGCGAGTGTGATCTGCAGAACAAAACGATGGAGTTTGATGTTGAGGGTCAGGATTTCACGACTAGAGATCAGCACAGGCCGGTACAGAATTGGGGATTTATCTCCTATGACCCGGCACTCTGTATCATGTGTGAAAAGTGTGTCCATGTCTGTAACGAAGTTGTAGGTGATGAAGTGCTCGCGATCTCTGTAGGCGGGTATAACTCGACGATTATCAATACTAAACCGGATGAAGATTGCAGCAACTGTGGTGAATGTATGGCAGTTTGCCCGGTGGGAGCACTGGTCAGTACAGATTTCAAATACTCTGCCAATGCCTGGGAGCTTGAAAAGATCCCCGCATCCTGCAGTCACTGCAGCGCTGCTTGTCAGATGAGCTATGAAGTGAAAGATGCAGGAATTGGTAATCCGGAATTGAAAATTTACAGGGTGACCAATAACTTTGAATTCTCTTCACTTTGCGGTGCTGGAAGATTTGGATTTGACTTTGAGAATAGAGCAGCAAAGAAAGACCCTGTGCTATTCAATAAAGCGATTGAAGCATTCAGTAAAGCCGAGACGATCAGATTTACTGGAGCCATCACCAATGAAGAGGCGATGATCCTTCAAAAGATCAAAGAGAAGAGCGGTGTTAAGCTGGTCTGTGATGAAGCAAGAGGGTATCAAAAGTTTCTGAATGCTTTCTCCAGCATGACAGGGCGTACGCTCTATAGCAGTAATCTCAAAAAAGTAAGCCAATCAAGAGGTGTTGTGGTCTTTGGAACGCGTATCAATGATGATACGCCCATGGTCAAATATCATCTTGCAATGGCAAGTAAGTGGCATCTTGCACGTATCGCTTATATGCATCCGATCGAAGACCCGGATATGCAGAATATCATAACCCAGTTTATGAAGTATGAAGTGGGAAGTGAAGAGGGTGTAGCTGCACTGTTGGCAAAAACACTGCTTGAAGGTAAAGAGCTGACTAAAAAGGTCAGCACTTATCTGGATGATCTTGATATTGGTAACCTGAGTGCGGAGAGCAATATCGGTGAAGAGGAATTGACTGCATTGAAGAAATCATTGCAGAAGAAGTCGGGATTCACTTTGGTTGCAGGGGCTGATCTTTATCATCATCCAAAGGCGGAGAATATCGCCAGACTGTTGGGGCTGATCGAAGCTTATTCTGACTTTGACGTATTGCTTGTGCCGCCGGCAACAAATGCACTGGGTGTTTCACTGATATGTGATCTTGATGATGTAGCGACAGGCTATAGCGTTGGGTATAACACGCAGGGAGATTTTGTTCTTAGCGCTCTGGGCGGAGGTGACCTTGATATGCCGGCCCTGAACCAGCAGGAAGGAACATTCACTTCTCTTGACAAGCGTGTCGTACCGACCCATGTTGCCTTGCCATATCAGGGATATGTCCTCAATGATATTGCCAATGAGCTGGGGATCAGGGCAGAATATACGATAGCCTATACGAAGGCATTGCCAATGGATAAAGGTTTTGAATCGATGGAATTTGATGCGTTGTCTGACTATTTTGACATCGTAGGAAATGAACATCGAGGGTATCTCCTCTCTGCCTCTCGATGTAAAAAAGATGGAAAGCTGGAGGCTGTTTCAGAATTGCCAACCTATGATGGCATAGTAGTCTATCAGTGCAATGAGGGGAATCAGTTCTCTGCCTTTACTGCAAAGACCAAACAGCTGAAAAAAGATATACGACTCAGAGGTTCTGCACAGTTTTCTACTGTAGCTAAACTGAAAGATGGAGAAAAAGTGAAATTTACACTTAATGGCATCGAATACCAAAGAGTGTTTATGATTGATACATCAATGAAAGGAACCGTTGCGATCAACCCTACTTTCGATATGGGCTTAAGTAGCTCTTCGGTATCCTATTACAGATTTAGTCAACCCAAATTAGAAATGGTGGATAGTTAATATGAGTAATGAAATTACAATCAAAATTGACGGTGTTGAGTATAAGACCCAGGAGGGTGAATATATTCTGAATGCTGCGCGTGCAAATGATATTTTCATCCCTGCCATCTGTTATCTGACACGCTGTTCGCCAACACTGGCTTGCCGCATCTGTCTGGTGGAGGCTGATGGAAAAAGAGTCTACGCATGTAATGCCAAAACCAAAGAGGGGATGGAGATCACGACATCGACTGAAGAGATTCTCGAAGAGCGTCGTGCGATCATGGAAGTTTATGATGTCAACCACCCGCTTCAATGTGGTGTTTGTGATCAGAGCGGAGAGTGCGAGTTACAAAATTATACCTTGGAGCTCGGTGTTGATTCTCAAAGCTATATGATCCCGGATACGAAGCGCGAAGCAACAAACTGGAGCCCTGTTCTGCATTATGATCCGGGTCTTTGCATCGTTTGTGAACGTTGTACGACAGTGTGTAAAGATATGATCGGTGATGCTGCCATTAAAACCGGGCCAAGAGGCGGAGATGCGCTTGACAAGGGCCTCAAGGACACAATGCCCAAAGATGCCTATGCAATGTGGAACAAACTGCAGAAATCAGTTATTGTGCCGAGCAATGGCACAGGTGAAACAAACTGCAGTGACTGTGGAGAATGTGTTGCTGTCTGTCCTGTCGGGGCACTGGTCAGTCGTGATTTTGTTTATACAACCAATGCCTGGGATCTTAAAAGAATCCCGGCTACCTGCGCACACTGTAGCAGCGGCTGCCAAATCTATTATGAGACGAAACCAACATCAATAGAAAATCCAACTGAGAAAATTTACCGAGTGACCAATGAATGGAACTATGTTTCTCTTTGCGGTGCCGGTCGATTTGGGTATGACTTTGAAAACAGAGTTGAAGGGAAGGATGAGGCTGCCTTTGAGAAAGCTGTAGAAGCATTGAAAAAAGCTGATACCATCCGATTTAATTCCCTGATCAGCAATGAAGAGGCACTGATGCTTCAGACCCTCAAAGAGAAATACGGTACGAAACTGGTCAATCCGGATGCCCATGCTTTCCAGAGTTTTTTGACTGCCTACGGCAAGCCGGCAGGAAAACTGCTTTATGGCAGCAACTTCAAAGAAGTGATGAAAACGGATTTTGTTGTGAGTGTAGGAGCAGCATTGCGCAATGATAACCCCAACGCGCGGTATGCGTTCAATAATATCCAAAAGATGAATAAAGGTGCGGGGCTTTACTTCCATCCTATCCCTGATGCTCTGATTGCTGATCTTGGAAAAAGTGTCGAGTGTTTTGCGCATAAACCAGGACTCGAAGAGGCAGTACTCTATTTGGTACTTGATCTTTTTGCCGATAGAG
Organism: Campylobacterota bacterium; assembly: GCA_034721895.1. Lineage (GTDB taxonomy): Bacteria > Campylobacterota > Campylobacteria > Campylobacterales > Sulfurovaceae > SZUA-451. Next base: position 49,273 of record JAYEND010000114.1, read on the forward strand.
AGAAACTTTCAGAAGAGACAAAAGACTATTTGGACTCTTTCCATAGCAAGGGAACCAAGATCATCAAAGAGAGGATCATGGAAGATGTCATTGAAACAGTAGTTGATGAAGAGACAGGCGAAGAGAAAGAGGTCACTAAAAAAGTTCCGAAAATGGTTGAGAAGGAAATTGAGGTTGAGAACAATGCTCTGGTGACACTGCTCGGCGGGGCAGAGGATTTCGCTGATACCTTTGAAAAGATGATGAAGAAAAAAGAGAGCTTTTCTTTGATCATAGGAGAGGATCTCTATTTCCATCCCAAGGCGGAAAACCTTGCCAAACTGGTTGCATTGATTGAAACAGCCTGTGATATGGATGTCGTCATGATCCCGCCTAAGACCAACTCTCTAGGTGCGGCATTGATCTGTGATCTGGATGAGACAGCAGAGGGATATATTGTCGGATACAATGAAAATGGTGATTTCAAACTGAGTGGACTGGGTGACGGTGACCTTGATATACCAGCCATGAATCAACAAGAGGGAACGCTTACCAACATGAATAGGCGAGTGACCCCTACAAATGCAGCATTAGATTATAAAGGGTATGAGCTCAATGATTTGATGCTTGCATTGAAGCTGGGTCAGAGATTGACGATCGACTGGACAGCAAAACTGGCAAGCAGAAAAGGTTTCCAGGCGATCGCCTTTGATGATCTTCCAAACGGTTATACCAACAGTGGAGAAGAGAATAGGGGCTATGAGCTGAAAAACCCGGGAAAGCGTGCAGCCAACAGCACCCCTGAGAAGTTTGATGAAGGTATTGCGCTGGAAGGTGAGATCGCTTACCGATGCAACCCGCAAAGACAATTCAATGACTTTAGTGACAAAGCACATCAAATCTTCGAAAGCTTTTCGCTCTATGCAAGTCCTGCAAGGGCAGAAGTACTTGGGGAGAAAGTGGAAGTTGATTTTGGTGGAAGCACGATGCTCTTTGATGTTGCTGTGGATGAAAAAATGGAAGGTGATATTGTTAAGGTCCCTGACTTTAAAAGCGCAGCAGATGTCTATACTCTCTTCGGCAGAGATAGATTCAAAAATGTAACAATTAAAAAGGTGTAATCATGGAAATAGTGAATGTAACAGTATTACCTGAAGTAACCAGTACCGGTGTGGTTATCAAGGCGATCATTATTCTGGCTATCATCTCTGCAGTTGCAGGATTTGGTACCTATATTGAACGTAAGATTTTAGCATTTATGCAGAGAAGACTCGGGCCGATGCATGTCGGTCCTTATGGGCTTCTTCAGATTGCGGCAGACGGTATCAAGCTCTTTACTCAGGAAGATATCGTACCGCAGAATGCCAACAAACTGATTTTCAAGATTGCACCAGCCATTACGGCGGCTACGGCATTTATAGCATTGGCAGCTGTTCCGGTTTTTCCTGACTTTACGATCCCTGAATGGATTCCTCTATTAGGCGGTACATTCGTCCCCTCTATAGCTGCAGATATCAATATCGGTATACTCTTCATCCTCGGAATGATGGCCGCCGGGCTTTATGGTCCACTGCTTGCAGGTATGGCACAGGCAAACAAATGGGGTATTATCGGATCAGCCAGAACAGCAGTCCAATTTCTCAGCTATGAAGTCGTCACCGGTCTTTCCATACTGGCACCGATTATGTTGGTAGGGTCACTTTCGTTGGTTGATTTCAACAATTATCAGTCCGAAGGATTTACCTCATGGATGGTCTGGCAGCAGCCGGTCGCATTCGTGTTATTCATGATCGCCGGATTTGCGGAGACCAATAGGACGCCGTTTGACCTTCTTGAGCATGAAGCGGAAATTGTTTCGGGGTTTGCAACAGAATATTCCGGTATGCGATGGGGTATGTTCTTCATCGGTGAGTATGCCAATATGATTACGATATCAGTTTTGCTGGCGGTGGTATTCATGGGCGGATATAATGATCTTGGTTTCCTTGCAGGCTGGTTCATTGTGGTGCTGAAGATCGCATTTTTCTTCTTCCTGATGTTGTGGGTAAGGGCTTCATGGCCGCACGTCAGACCGGATCAGCTGATGTGGCTGTCCTGGAAAGTGCTCATGCCGATCGCAGTTATTAATATTGTGATCACCGGCCTAGTAGTGATGGTGTAAGGAGTAAAGATGAGTTTAGAACAATTTAAAAACAGAAATGTAGGAACGCAAACTTATAAGATGGTCGACGTCGAGCCTACTCCTTCAGCAGGGATGGGAAAATTCCAACGTGTGGTGAAGCGTACGTTCCAGGGAGAACTCTTTGTCGGACTTTATGTTACGATGAGAGAGATGATCAATGCACTCTTCAGGGGGGAGATGGCCGCCGTCAAATATCCTTTTGAGAAGTTGCCTATTTCACCAAGATATCGGGCAATCCATGATATGCTCAGACTGCTTGAGAGCGGGCACTACCGATGTATCGGATGCGGTCTTTGTGAAAAGATCTGTATCTCGGACTGTATCAAAATGGATACACGCTATGATGAAAATCAGCGAAAAGAGGTCACTGAATATACGATCAACTTCGGACGCTGTATTTTCTGCGGATACTGTGCCGAAGTCTGTCCCGAACTTGCCATCGTGCATGGTCCCCGCTATGAAAATGCATCAGAGCAGAGGGCAAGCTTTTCGATCTTTGAAGATATGCTGACGCCGATCGATGCGCTCAAGCAGCAGAAAGAGTATGATGGATTCGGTGCGATCAGTCCGAATGCGGATGAAAATATCAAAAAGACGCCACTCGCGTACTAAAAGGAGAAAGAATGTATGAACAAATAGCCTTTTATCTATTTTCAATCTTAATAGTAGGGCTCTTCCTGGTAACGGTTTTAAGCAAAAATGTACTCTATGCGATGACTGCTCTTGCAGCGGGAATGGTTTTGATCTCGGGACTTTTCTTCCTTTTGGGGGCAGATTTCCTCGGTGTCGTTCAACTGATCGTCTATGTCGGTGCAATCATGGCACTTTATGCCTTTGCGATGATGTTCTTTGATACTACCAGAGACATTAAGGAAAAAAATACCAGTGCGGGATTGGTCTTCCTGCTTGGCGGGTTGATGGCTGTGTTAATGGTTGTGATCTTTACCGCCCCGATCCTGAGTGAAAATATTCAGGCGATCTATCCACCTATAGAGGGTGCGACCAATCCTCAGTCTGTAGGGCTGGTACTCTTTACCAAATATCTGGTCCCGTTTGAAGTGGCAGCAGTGATGCTTCTTGTTGCGATGATCGCAGGAATTATTTTGGCAGGTAAAAAGATGGATCAAAGTTTAACGACAGAGGATGATGATATGGTAATCACTGAAAGTATTTCCGAAACTATTTTGCAGAAGGATGAAAAATGATAGGATTGAATCATTATCTCGTACTCTCAGGACTGATCTTTGCAATCGGTCTGGTAGGTGTATTGAGAAGAAGAAATCTTTTGATGCTCTTTTTTGCAACAGAAGTGATGCTCAATGCTGCGAATATTGCTTTTGCAGCAGTTTCTCACTATTATGGTGATTTAACGGGGCAAATGTTTGCCTTCTTCATAATCGCTGTTGCTGCGAGTGAAGTGGCAGTGGGACTGGGACTATTGATCGTCCTCTATAAAAAATTCGGAACTCTGGATCTTGATGATCTGGCGACAATGAAAGGGTAGTGATGGAAAAGTTTGTATATATTGCACTTTTTGCACCGTTAGTCAGTTCTCTTTTCGCTGCTCTCTTTGGGATGAGCCCGAGAAAGACATTTGTAGGAATTATTGCTTCAGCATTGTTGGCAGTTTCCTTTATAGCATCTGCCATACTGGCAATGTTTATCTATCAAACAGGAGGATCGATCCATGTAACCATGATGGAGTGGATCGGAGCCGGTGATCTGCTGATACCATTTGGATTTATTGTTGATCAGGTCAGTGTAACGATGATGACAGTTGTGACACTGGTTTCCACTGTCGTTCATGTTTATTCGATCGGATACATGGATCATGATAAGAGTTTCAACCGATTCTTCTCCTATTTATCGGCGTTTGTTTTCTCAATGTTGGTTCTTGTCATGAGTGATAACTTTGCCGGACTCTTTATCGGATGGGAAGGGGTTGGAGTCTGTTCATGGCTTTTGATCGGATTCTGGTATCAGAAACCGGATGTTTCTTTCGAAGAGAATCCCTCCATTTCTCCTTCATGGGCAGCCAATGAAGCATTTATCGTAAACCGTATTGCTGACCTTGGAATGCTGATCGGTATCTTTATCCTTTACTGGAACACAGGTTCTCTGCAGTATGATGTTGTTTTTGCCGAAATCCCCTATTTGAGTGAAGGGATATTGACTGCAGCTGCGATCGCACTCTTTATCGGAGCAATGGGTAAATCGGCACAGTTTCCGCTCCATACCTGGCTGACAGATGCGATGGAAGGACCTACACCGGTTTCTGCACTGATCCACGCCGCGACGATGGTTACGGCGGGGGTCTTCCTGGTGATCAGAGCTAATCCGATCTTTATGGTGACACCTGAAGTCAGTTACTTTATTGCGGCATTGGGTACTTTTGTTGCTATCTTTGCTGCTTCGATGGCACTGGTCAACAGAGATCTGAAACGTATTATCGCCTTCTCGACACTTTCACAACTGGGATATATGTTCGCTGCCGCAGGTTTGGGTGCTTATTGGATCGCACTCTTCCACCTGGCGGCGCACGCCTTCTTTAAAGCACTTCTCTTTCTGGGTGCCGGTAATGTTATGCATGCGATGGATGATGAACTGGATATTTTCAAGATGGGCGGTTTGAAGAAATCGATGAAATGGACTTATCTCTATATGGGTGTTGCTTCTTTGGCACTGGCAGGAATCCCGCCGCTGGCAGGGTTCTTCTCCAAAGATGCCATTATCGAAACGGCCTTCAATGAGGGGACATTGATTCTCTGGGCAATTCTTGTTATCACTGCGGGACTGACAGCGTTCTACAGCTTCAGACAAGTCTTCCTGACATTCGATGGGGACGAACGCTATAAAGCGTTCGGTATTCATCCGCATGAGATGTATAAATTCGTACTTGTGGCTATGTCACCACTAGCCATCCTGGCTATAATTGCAGGATTCTTTCAGGGTTCTTTTCATACATTTGTCACCGAGTTGCTTCCAAATTATGAGATGAGTGAGCATACGCATCATCTCATATGGGTACTTGGCGGTATTGTGCTGTTGTTTGCGGTTGGCGGTATCGCACTTGCATGGAAGATGTATGGAAAAGGCTTGAAACGAAACGAAAAACTTGAAAATAGTTTTGTTTATAGACTGCTGAAAAATCAGTACTATATTCCTCAGTTTTATGCGGAATATATCTCCAAACCGTACGCTATGATCTCGGAGATGTTGTATGTGTCAGTCGATATGAAGATTATTGATGCAACGGTAGACGGAATTGCCAATCTCTTTTATAAAGGCGGAGACAAAACAAGACACATGGAGACCGGTAACCTTTCAAATTATTTGAATTGGATGGCTGTCGGTACCATTGTATTATTGATCGCCGCGGTAATCTCAGCGGCAATAGGTTAAGGAGCAGGTAGATGGATAATATTTTAAGTGTTTTAATATTCTTTCCGGCAGTCGCAGGATTGTTGGGCTTTGTTGTAGATAAAAACAGTGCCAGAGTCTATGGTATCAGTGTGGCAGCAGTTGAACTCCTGCTTGCAATCTGGCTGTGGGTCAGTTTTGACGGCAGCAATGCAGGGATGCAGTTCGTAGAACTGATTCCGCTTGTTCCTGATTTTGGTATTAACTATTACCTGGGTGTCGATGGGATCAGTCTGTTCATTGTAGTGATGGCTGCTCTGATGACACTGCTGGGTATGATCGGTATGACTATCGAGAAAGATATCAAGAACATGATCATTTCACTTCTTTTCCTTGAGATGACAATGATCGGTGTTTTTGTTACGCTGGATGCGATCGTATTCTATCTCTTTTGGGAACTTTCACTGGTACCGATGCTCTATATCATTGGTGCATGGGGTGGTCCGTTGAGAATCTATGCTTCGATCAAGTTCTTCCTCTACACCTTTACGGGGTCACTGATCATGCTGGTGGGGATGCTCTTCATGGCATTTCTTTACCACAGCATATCGGGTGTATGGAGCTTCTCGATCACTGACTGGTATGCGCTGGTATTGCCGGCAAATTATCAGATCTGGCTCTTCCTGGCGTTCTTTATCGGGTTTGCGATCAAAGTGCCGATGTTCCCGTTCCATACCTGGTTGCCTTATGCACACGGACAGGCACCAACGATCGGTTCGGTTATCCTTGCAGCAGTCCTGCTGAAGATGGGTACTTATGGTTTTGTCAGATTTTCACTGCCGCTCTTCCCGGATGCTTCGGTGGCGATGATCATGCCGATCGCCATACTTTCTGTGATCATGATTATCTATACGGCGATGGTCGCTTATGCACAGAAAGATATGAAACAGGTGATCGCATATTCCTCAGTGTCGCACATGGGTGTGATCGTACTGGGAACATTTGCAATGAATGCTGAAGCTATCAGCGGTTCGATCTTCATGATGCTTTCACATGGTCTTGTCTCCGGCGCACTCTTTATGTTGGTGGGCGTGATCTATGATCGCCGTCATACCAAACTGATGAGTGAATTTGGCGGCTTGGCAAGTGTGATGCCGAAATATGCTGTGATCTTCGGGATTATGCTGATGGCGTCAGTCGGATTGCCGTTAACAATGGGATTTGTTGGTGAATTCCTTGTGCTCCTTGGTTTTTACAAGGTTTCGCCTATGGTGACTATCCTTGCAGGTACTTCGATCATCGTGGGTGCTATCTATATGCTCTCTCTTTACAAGAAGAGCTTCTTTGGGCCGGTTACCAATGAAGAGAATAAAAATTTGCCTGATCTTGATAGCAGAGAGTTGGCTTCCCTGGTTCCTCTGGTTGCGATTGTTATCTGGCTGGGGATTTACCCCAAGCCGATTCTTGCTCCGATCGACAACAGTGTCAAAGCACTTGTAAATTTCATGCATGAAAAAGCACAGACACCGGAAGCCAAGGAAACTATCATTGTGAGCAAAAATATGAAGGAGGCACAATAATGTTAGAGCCAATTAGTGTAAGTTTAGCTTCCCTGAATCTGGTCACACTGGCACCGATGCTGATCGCGATTGTGGGCGGGTTGATCATTTTGATTATCGATCTGATAAAAGGGGACCTTCATAAATCACTCTATGTGATGTTGACGATCCTGATCCTCTTTGTAGATTTTGGATCTGTAATGGGCCTGAATGTAAATGAGCGGGGATTTTTTGATGTTATGCTCATCGATGGTATAGCAATTATTTCACAGTTGCTAATATTGGCAGCATCGATGCTTTTTATTCCTTTGGCATTGACATCGAAGAGATTTCATGAGTACTCCTATGCGGAGTTCTTTGCTCTGTTCCTATTTATGATCGCAGGCTTCCAGTTTATGGTGGCGAGTGATAACCTGATCCTGATCTTTGTCGGGATCGAGACGGCATCACTCTCTCTCTATACATTGATCGCCCTGCATAACAGAAGCAACTCCTATGAAGCTGCCGTCAAATACTTTACTATGGGTGCTTTGGCAGCAGGTTTCTATGTGATGGGTTCAGCTGTGATTTATGCTTTGACGGGCAGTGTAGAACTCTATCAGGTAGCTGATGTTCTGCAGAGCAGGATCGCTGAACCGGCGGTAATGGTAGCGATCCTTGGAGGATCAGTTCTGCTGTTGGCTGCTTTTGCTTTCAAGCTTTCACTCTTCCCGTTCCATACCTGGACACCGGACGTTTACGAGGGAGCCAGTGCACCGCTTGCAGGATATATGTCTGTTGTGCCTAAGGTTGCAGCCTTTGTCGTGGCGATGCGTATCTTCGGTATGTATATCGATCTGGGAATAGAATGGGTGAGAATCGCTATCCTAGTATTGGCTGTCTTGACAATGACACTGGCCAATATGATGGCATTGGTACAGGAAGATGTCAAACGTATGCTGGCATACAGCTCTATTTCTCATGCCGGATTTGTTATGGCAGCGATCGCGCTGGATACAACGAAGGGAAATACAGGGGTCTTCCTCTATTATTCACTCTTTATGTTCACGAATCTTGGTGCCTTTGCAATGCTCTGGATCAGTCGGCATAAAAATAGAGTATTTCATGAACGATATGACCATCCGTATGAAAAGTTTGCGGGTCTGATCAAAATCAAGCCGATGGCTGCCGTGATCATGGCGCTCTTTATGCTTTCTTTAGCCGGAGTACCTCCTTTCTCTGTCTTCTGGGGCAAAATCTATATCATGAGCGCAGCGGTTGACGCAGGATATATTTGGCTGGCAGTAGTGATGGGACTCAACTCCGCGATCGCAGCCTACTATTATTTGAAGTTGATCGTTTATATGTTCCTTATGGATCCTACAGATAATGACGGTACGGTCAATTACAATCTTGCCAAACCTTTGGTCACAATAGTCGGGATTGCTGTTGCAGCAACTGTTGGTTCTGTATTCTTTATGCAGCCGCTGGTCTCATATATTTTCTATATGGTGAGTGCAAGCGGATATTAATTCGTCAGAGAAGGGGCTTTGCTCCTTCCTGCCCGACTACTTCAAAATATCTTCCATAATTCTTTTTTTCAAACTTTCAAGATCGAGTGAAACAAGATCCTCAAACTGGGATTTGTTAAATGTTGTCTGTCTTTTGGCCAATCTGGCGGTATTGGCAGTAATCTTTTCTATCAATGTATTCTTATTATATTTCCCATCCAGATAATCGAGTGTTTCCCTGATCCCGATGGCTTTCATACAGTTGGGCACACGTGAATATTTACGCTCCAGATAAGAAATTTCATTGATCAGTCCGTCATTGAGCATCTGCTCTGTACGTTTTGCAATGCAATCACGCAAAACTCCTTTGTCTGTAACAATACGATAGAGAGGGAGCTGTTCCCGGATTGTTGGCAGAGGCGGATTTTTCTCAAAGTATCGAGAGGGTCTTTCCCCTGTTGCCAGGAGAATGCCCAGTGCCTTTTCGATTCGATAGCTGTCATTCTTCTCGATACGTTTCATGTACTCTGCATCAAGATCTGTAAGCATACGGTAGGCTTGCTCCATATCAGACATTTCATTTTGGATATTTTGTATGAGAGATGGGTTCAAAGGAGGCAAAGGAGATATTCCGTCGATCAGACTCTTGAGGTAAAAACCGGTTCCTCCGACAATAATAAGATTTTTATTTTCAGTCCGGGCTTTTTCAAAAACCGTCCGGTAAAGTTTCGTAAAAACTGTTACATCGAAAGGCTCATCGGGATAGATGGTATCAATACCATAGTGCGGAATATCCTCCCTCTCTTTGAGGGAAGGTTTGGCGGAGACAATATCGATCTCTTTGTAGACAGAGAGCGAGTCCAAAGAGAGGATGAGGGCATTCCACTCTTTTGCAATAGTGACAGCAAGATTGCTTTTTCCTGATGCAGTAGGGCCGATAATGGCAAGTTGTCTGGTCTCTTTGTTCATGAGCGTAATCATACCACAGTCAGTGTTAAGCGTTAAGTGTTAAGCGGGTAAAATTAGAGAAATAGTTTTTGGGGAAATTATGGATCTTTTTGACAAAAATAATCGTTTTAATGCTGCCAACCTGATCTCCTTTGGTAATATTTCAGCCGGCATCATTGCTATCTACTTCATTGTGCAGGGTAATTTTTTTGTTGCTATTGTACTGGCATGGATAGCCGGTGCACTGGATATTGCTGATGGAAAGGTCGCGAGGAAGTATAATCTTTCAACAGAATTTGGTGTACAGCTTGACAGTTTTGCGGATTTTCTCTCTTTTGTTGTGATGCCTTCCTTCCTGCTTTTTTACGCACTTAGAGGAGAAGGTGAACTGAGCGGAGCGGGGGAAGCGTTGATCGGTATGATATTTATCTTCTATATCATCAGTGGATTGCGCAGATTGATCGAATTTAATCTAAAAGTCGATGCAGGTAAAGTTTCAAAATATTTTGAAGGTGTACCGACACCGCTTGGAGCGATACTTCTTTGGATACTCTATCTGCTTTATAGTTACAGTGTGATCAGCAATCCCTATATCATTGCTGCACTGGTTGTGGTCATTGCCTGGGCGTTGAACAGCAAGCTGAGAATACCGCACCCATGAGAATTAAAAATTAAAAATTAGAAATTTTGGTAGGCATTGCTTTGCAATGCTTTTGTTTTTAGAGGGTGGCTGCATTCATCAAAAAGAGTGTCAATATATTAATATGGAGGAATGGAAAATTGAACAGTAAAGAACCGGGACACAATACTTTATTGGCAAAATTGGGGAATTTTTCAGAACTGGTGATGTTCCAGCACTCTATTTTTTCCCTGCCCTTTATCTTTATCGCGATGTTGGTGGCGGCAGACGGCTGGTTTGGCTGGAAGCTGCTTTTTCTGGGAGCATTGGCGGCAGTGACTGCCCGCAACTTTGCTATGGGGGTGAACCGCTATCTTGACAGAGATATTGATGCGCTCAATCCGCGTACGCAAAACAGGCCTTCGGTTGATGGACGGGTGAGTGAGCGCAGTATGCAGCTCTTTATCGCAGTCAATGCACTGTTGTTTATTCTGACGGCATATTTTATCAACAATTTAGCCTTGATACTCTCTGTTCCGATTCTGATAGTTTTGGCCGGATATACTTATTTCAAGCGTTTCAGTGCCGCTGCGCATCTGGTTTTGGGGGTGAGTCTGGGCCTTGCCCCTATCGCCGGTGCGGTAGCCGTCCTGGGGGAGATTCCTCTCTGGTCAATCTATTTGGCGATCGGGGTGATGTTTTGGGTTGCAGGCTTTGATCTGCTTTACTCTTTGCAGGATATGGAGTTTGATAAAGCGCATGGACTGCATTCGATACCTTCGAAGCTTGGAGTGAAAAAGACACTGTTTATTTCCGGAGTCTTTCATTTTCTGACCGTTATATTCTGGGGGCTCTTTGTCGCTCCATCCGGAATAGGCAGCTATGGAGTATTGGCTGTGATCATCAGTGCGATGCTGCTTGGCTATGAGCACTATCTGGTATCCAAGGATCACAGAAAGATCGACAAGGCCTTCTTCACCGTAAACGGATATCTTGGATTTGTCTTTTTGGCCTTGATCATTATAGGAGTATCTTGATGGAACTTATTCTGACAGGTGTTGTTGTTCTGGCGATAGTTGTTATTTTCTACCTGCTTAAGCAGCAGCGCGAGTTAAAAAAAGAGATAGCACTTTTGCAGGAGATCACCGAGGTGAGAGAGAAGACGATAGAAAATCTTCAGATACGCGAAAAAGATACGGAGCCCATAGTGGATCTGCTCACTACGCATGATAAGGTAATAGAGATGTTTGAATCGGGTGAAAGTATCGAATCGATTTCAGAACAGCTGAAGATACCGCAGAGCAAAGTAGAGATGACACTCAAATTTGAAAAGATGAAAAAAGATGGTCCACAGTAGCTGGCAGGAAACTGTCCGCAGTGGCATTGCTGAACTTTCCGATTCCTACAGAGACTATCTCGAAGAGGATCAGGACTATTTTCCTTCCAAAGAGAACTGTTTTAATGCCTTCAAAACACTTCCAAAGGAGAGAGTCCGCTATATCCTTTTCGGGCAGGACCCCTATCCCAGAGAAGAGAGCGCTATCGGTTATGCCTTTATTGACGGAAAAGTAGGAAACATCTTCAGTTCCAGCGGACTTAGCAAGGAAGTGAACAAGGCAACCAGTCTGAGAAATTTTGTCAAAATGGCACTACTGGCAAGGGGTGACTTGATGCACGAAGAGACATCGCAGGAAGCCATTGCGGGAGTGGACAAAAGTGCCCTGATTGAGAATATCGGAGAGCTAAAGGATAATTTCGAGCGAAACGGTGTACTGCTTCTCAATACCGCACTGGTTTTCAGCACCAAGGCGGAGAGCCGTAAGCATATTAAACTGTGGCAACCATTTATCGAAAAACTGCTTCTGGAGATGCAGGAGGTCAATCCGACGCTGATCCTGTTCGGTACCCATGCAAAAGCATTGAAAAAAATGAATCACGCGGAGAAGTATCAAACCGTAGAGATCGAGCACCCCTATAATCATAGCTTTATATCCAGTCGGGAAGCATTGAAGCTCTTCGGCCCAATGGACCTGCTTGC
>JAYEND010000115.1:0-31754 GCA_034721895.1 Campylobacterota bacterium
GCATGTCACACATTATCTGCTCCATACGCCCCTTGGAGCAGAAGCTATCCATAAAAGTCGAGTTACGGAAGTATTCAATATTTTTTGCTACGATGCCGCCACCGAGATATACCCCTGCTGTTGACATAATCTTGAGGGCTTGATTGCCTGCTTCTGCACCATAGAGATGGACAAAGAGTTTAAGCGTTTCAGCACATATAGAGCAACGACTATCATCTGCAGCTTTTGAAATAGAAGCAGCCTTATCACCTGTTTTTATCTCTTCTGCAAGCCAATCGGGTGTTTCTGCCCCACGATGATCACACAAGAAATCATAAATATTCCCTATGCCCATACCTGAAACGACACGCTCCCAACTGACATGAGAGTCTTGGGCGTAGCGTTTCTTGAGGAATTGCAGCAATGCTATCTCCAGATCAGAGTTGGGTGAAAAGTCACTATGTCCACCCTCGGAAGCAAAGGGACGAAGCGCTTCACCATTCCAGCAGAGACCTGCCTGGCCCAGACCGGTACCCGCAGAGATGATCGATGCATTTCCATCCGGATCCGGCTCCCCTTCGTTGAGCACGAAAAAATCTTTCTCTTCCAATGCACTGATACCCCAGGCATTGGCTTCCAGGTCATTCATCAACCAGACCTTTTTGAAACCGATTTCATCCGCCATCTTTTTTGCATCTACGACCCATGGAAGATTCATTGTTTTGGCGATACCGTTACGCACGGGACCGGCGATCCCGAAGCTGCCCCACTCAGGTATATGATTTTGTGCTTTAACAAATTTTTGTACGATCTCAGCAAGCGAACCATACGCATCACTGGGATACTTCTCCTCTGCCAGCGACTCCAGCCTTGTGCCATTGACTTCAAAGATAGCCAGGGAAGTTTTGGTGCCCCCGATATCTCCTGCTAATACTTTCATTGGGTATTTTTCCATACCATCTCGATACCGAGAATCGATGGTACATAGGGATATGCACCCGGAGAGAGGATTAGCTTATCGTAGGATTCATGACAAGTTTCGCCGCTAAAAACTAAATATTTTTTACCCATTATTCAAACTCCCCATTCATAAAATGTTTGAATATTTCCGTCACCAGGGTGATCCGTTTTTCGAAACTTTCTTTGGATGCCCGTTCGTAGATCGTGTGGTCACCATCGCCGAAAGGACCCCAGCCATCCAGAGTCGTTACACCCTGGGAAGAGATGATATTGGCATCACTGACGCCACCCCTGTGTTCAGTGGGGAGCATGACGCCGCATAATTCATTGATATGGGCAACAAAGGCTTCCTGTTCCGCAGAGGACTGCATGACATCACGCTGAATCCCTCCGCTGAGAACAGACTTTGTTTCAGGAACATGAGAATGCTCGACGATCTCATCGATCGCTTTAAGAACCCTGTCACGCTCGTCGGCAGTCGTATAGCGGAGTTCGAAAGTAAGATGGGCATGAGGCGAAATTGTATTGGCACCGATGCCGCCGCTGATCTTGCCGACATTGACAGTTGTCTGTTTCTCCAAATCAGTCAGTGCGACCAAATCTTTGATCTTATACGCCGCTTCCAGATTGGCATCGGCTCCGTCGCTGTAATGGTTCCCTGCATGCGCTGCTCTTCCCTCGATATCGATAAAAAAGGTACCGGCACCCTTCCTCGCAGTAACCACTTCATCCTGGTGACCAGCTGCTTCAAAGACCATACAGTAATCATATGAATTGGCGATTTCCGTCAAAAGGGGCTTGCTGTCATCACTGCCGGTCTCCTCGTCACTTACCAACATAAAATCAATATTGTAGATCTCTCTCTTCTCTCTATAGACAGTGCGCAGTGCTTCCAGGGCAACATAGTTTCCCCCTTTCATATCACAGACACCCGGTCCGTAGATCCACTCGTCATCTTCAGTAAAATGTTCGAAAGTATCCGGCGGAAAAACTGTATCGAGATGTCCTAATAGCAGAAGTTTTTTACCCCCTCCGTCTTTGGACTGAAAGTGCAGGTGGTTGCCGATCTCTTCTCTGAAATAGACAGTCTTATCCAATCCCAGTTCTTCCAGCCATGCAGTAAATATTTCTCCGTTTTTGTCCACACCCTCTTTGTTTCTGGTCCATGAATTGATCTCTATGATGCGTTTAAGTTCTGAAAAGTCCCGATTTGACATTTGGTATCCTCTTTTTAGTTACAGTTTAATAGCAATGAGTGATATTTTTCATCTGTTATTGCACCATTATTTTAGTCAAATATGGTAAAATACAGCTTTTATTTACTCTGCGACTCTTCCAAAGGATTATTATGTCAAGAAAAATCGGTATGTGGCTTTATCAAAACGGTGGCGGTGATAAAATTGAAAAAAAAATCGTCAAAAAACTCAAAGAGCGGGATATTAAAACCGTGGCGGGATTCAATCCTAGAAATGCGGTTGCAAAAAATGGACATATCTATCACAAAAAAGTAAGATCGGATGAGCTTGATCTCTTTTTCTCCTATAATGCTGGAGAACAGACACAGTATCAGGTGTTTCTCTATCAGGCACTCGACCGGATCATGCCGGTTATCAACAGCTACGAATCATTTGCGCTCACAGAAGACAAATTCCAGACCTCATTTTTGCTGAGAAATCATGGCGTTGCCACACCCGATTATGAACTCTGCCATAGAGATGACAGCAAGCATCTCAAAAAGATCATCAAGCGGTGGGACAAGATGGTCTATAAGCCTACCGATGGATGGGGCGGTGTCGGCCTGACCAAGATCGAAAGCGAGGCGACACTTGATACACTGCTGCCATTTCTCAACCAGATGGATTTGAGATTCTTCTATGTTGAAAAGTTCATCAAATATGACAATACAGATTTCCGTGTTGATATCGTAGATGGAAAATTTGTCTCCTGTTATGGACGCAAAGCAAGCAAAACGGACTGGCGCACCAATGTTACCAGTGGCGGCTCCGTCTTCCTGAGAGAACCAACCGATGATCTCATCAAGCTGGCAAAGAGAGCAGCTAAGGTCTGTGGAACAGATATAGCCGGTATTGATATTATCTATGACTTGGAAAAAGAAGAGTACGTCGTCCTCGAAGTCAACGGTATCCCGTCTTTTGCCACACCCGAACAGGAAAAAATGGGTTTGAACTTCAATGACAGGAAGATCGACCTGATCGTTGATATGATCGACAGAAAAACAAAAACAAAAAAAGGAAAAGGAAAAAAATAGTGGCAAAGAAAAAACAGCAAAAACTTCCAAAGATCGGACTGCTCTATCTCGATTACGTTCTGAGATTTTTTGACAAATCAAACTTCAAAGGGTGGCCTGACAAGATAGAGACAGTGACTTATCACTGGAAAAATGACAAAAATCGTTTTATCAGGGAAGTCAAACGCAAAAAGATCGATATACTCATTGGAAATATTCCGGCCACAGCTTATGAAACCTTCAGAGAGATCGCCAGGGAATTGCCAAATGTTCAATTTGTCCCTTCTGTCGATACACAGTTTTCCAATAAATCCAAGGAAAATGTAACACGCTTTGCCTGGAAGTATGATATTCCTATTCCTAAAACATATATCTTCTATGACAAGAAAAAAGCTGATAAGTTTATTGAAACAACCAGCTATCCAAAGATCGTGAAAAAAAGCTATGGGCCATCTAACTACGGTGGCTATTTTGTCCATAAAGTAGACTCGAAAAAAGAGGCGAAAGGCCTCCTGGCCAAAAAGAAATATTACCCGGTCTATATGCAGGACTTTGTTCCTATGGAGGCAGATGTACGTGTCATGCTGATCGGCCACAAGCCGGTCTGTGCTTTCTGGAGAAGGCCGCCTGAGGGTGAGTGGCTGACAAATACTTCTCAGGGTGGTTCGATGGATTATCAGAAGGTTCCCAAAAAGCTGCTTGATCTTGCGGTTCAAGTCTCCAAGTCTGCCAATGCCGAATACTGGGCCTGCGATATTGCCGTAGGAAAAGATGGTAAATACCGTATCCTTGAGTGCGCTACAGCGTTTGCAGCTTTCCCGTATATCAGAGACTGGATCGGCCAATATCTGATGTGGAAATTTGGAAACGGTCGTTTCCCCAAGCCAAATATCCCTCTCTACAATTGGGAAGAACTCGGAAAAATGGATAGCTCAGTCCTAAGAACACTGCGCTATCTCACCTTCGGAAGATATTCACCAAGCTATGACGGTGCCTATTTCCTTGACAAGAAAAAAGTGGAAACGACAGAAGGAGATGTCTATCTGCATGAGCTGGATTCACTTTACCCAATGCTTTTGACAGAAGATCGAAAGTACGAAGAGTGGCCAAGTGAAAAATGGAATTTCCAGGATAACTATGGCAAATCCATCTCCAAAGTTTCTGCAAAGAAAAATCCGGAGTATGACGATGATGAAAGTGCAGAGGAAGAGATCCATGCCATACTGGACGAGGAAAAGATGACAGAAGTACTCACTTCCGTCAAAGGGATCGGCAAGAAAAAGTCTGAAAAGATCCTGAATAAATTTGACCTTGTCGAACTGGTCCACGCACTTGAGAAAGAACCTAAAAAGCTCCTGGATATCTCATGGCTCAAAGCAAATGTGCTGGATGGGCTGCTCAATGAGTGGAATGATTTTAAAAAGAAACTCTAGATCAGCTACTTATTACCACACCAAGTAACTAAATAGTGCCGAGAAGGAAGAATCTTCCCGGCTTACAGTAACTCCTTTTTGAAAGAGAACTAAACGATGAAAAACCAATACCAATCCTACGAAGAGAGTCTCGAATTTCTTTATACCATGCAAAAACAGTATCCCAACCTGATCGAAGTAATCAAGATCGGTACAACGTATGAGGAGAGAGATATCGTACTGGTCAAAATCTCCCAAAATGTGGAAGAGGCAGATGAAAAACCTGCCATGCTCTATACAGGGAGCATTCATGCCAGAGAGTGGATAGGGAATGAACTGGCATTGAAATTCATCGAATATGTCGCTGAAAATCAGCATATTGACCCGGAACTCGAAAAGAGTCTCAATGAGGCAACGATCTATATGGTACCCTGCCTCAACCCTGATGGCTTTGAATATTCACGTAAACACTACTCTTTCTGGCGGAAGAACCGACGAAAAAACAGTGATGGCACGATCGGTGTCGATCTTAACCGGAACTTCTCTATCGGCTGGAGTAAAAGCAGCAATACAAGCTCCAATATCTATGGGGGAGAAGCTCCCTACAGCGAAGCTGAAACCAGAGCCATTAAAGAGTTCGTCGATGCACATGATAATATTACCATAGCCTTCGATTACCACTCTCAGGGAAATGTCTTTTTCCCGGCACATAAGTTCAACCATGAAGCAGAAATAGACGGCACTGACATAAACGCACTCTGTGCCAATATGAATGATGAGATTTTCAAGGTGACCGGCAGACGCTATGGGATCCATAGAGGAAAGCCGCCGGCACAACTCATCAACGGAAGCGGCAGAGAGTACTACTACTCCAAAGGTATCATTTCCACTGTCGTTGAAGTAGGGACTAAGAATATTCCCGATTATATGAAAAGTATGAGCAGCAGTATTCATGAGAATATACCGGCACTCAAACATGCTTTTGGCGAAGTGGTCAACTACTCTTCCGTAGCGCCGCATCGAGTCGATGATTTTACCATCGATGAAGTACAAGCCACATCCGTACAGCTGGCATGGAAGTATGAAGACCGGGATGTGATCCGTTTTGAGATCTTTCGAAGCACTAAGGATAAAGATGCCTGCAATGAACGTACCTTGATCGCTGTTGTGGGTGACAACTCTTTTGTTGATACTGACCTGGAGAGTTCCACCAACTATATTTATACGATCCGGGCTGTAAATAAAAAGACAGGCCACAAGTCGCCTTTTGCTCCGATAGTCAAAATTCGGACAGGATTGGAGGATGACGAGTTTTTCAAACTGATCTTTGCCGGTAAAAACGAAACCGGTTATGTCGGTCAGTATACACAGGAACAAAACCGCTCTCACTTCGGTCTCAATTCACTCTTTGTCGGTATCAACAAATCCAAAGGGATCTGCGATGCGGTGTTGACTTTTGATTTTGATTCTCTTCCTGATGATGCCATGGTTAAGGAAGCGAGACTTTATCTCTACCCGATGAATCGTGTCGGAGCCAAGATTGAAAAATTCGGCGAATGGAATCTCTCCCTAATGAAAGCGGGCAGCTTCAGTGAAGTGACTGATTTTAATGCCATAGAGAATGCCGAGACCAAGGGGGCCATCGGCAGGGCGATCAAGTCGCATAATTTGACTCAGGGGATCTGGAACTTCTGGGAATTCTCCAGCCATGAGTGTGCATTGCTTCAGGAAGAGATCATCAATGGGAAAGCCCACTTTCGTGTAGACGGCCCCAAATATCTCCCGGATGGTGAAGATTCGCAAATGATGCAGTACGATATCGGCTATGGCCAATATGGAGGAGGAATCCACTATCGTCCTATACTGGACATCAAGTACACTGTTACCGAGCAGAAGATCAAACTGCCGGCAGCAACATTGACAACCATTGCCAGTGATAGCATAGAAGAGGGTGTGCTTAAGAGCGGTTTTGACGCTGACGGCAAGAGAATCTACGGTTACCTTGATTTTGACATTAGCACACTGCCGGATCCGGAAACAACCGTCATCACAAAGTGTGCTTTAAAGATCAAAAACAGTAACACTTTTAAAAAGAAGCGGGATATTCGTTACTATATCGAATTGGTAGAAGTAGATGAAGTAGGAAGTTATGAGGATATCAAAAACCGTGACAAGATCGAATATATTGGGTATGAGGTTTCTGAAAAAGACCTGGGCAACAAAGAGTTCCAGTATTTCAACTTCGATACACTTTCCAAATTAGTACTTGATGAGATGCACCTTCAGGGCAGGAAACTAAAACTTGTCATCAGGGCAGCCTCTGCGTCCGTTGCAAAAGGACGCGTGATCACATGGGAACCGGATGCTGAACTTATCGTCAAATATATCGAAAAACGCAGAATAGCGCCTGCTTCGGCAGAAAATCTGCATATCACCAAAGAGAATGGTATGATCAGGCTCAATTGGGATGCAGTGAAAGATGAAGCCGCCACAGGCTATTATGTTGTACGTAATACGTTCCATTCACCCAGACACTTTGCGGATGGTGTCAAGATCTATGGAGGAAAGGATACTTATACTTATGACAACTTTGCCTCTCTGGATATTGAAAAATACTATGCTGTATTCACCTATGACAACGTCCCCAACTTCTCCGAGGAGGCAACCATCCATTATAATCCTTTGGAAACCTATTAAAATCACCGTCTATCGGGATACGCGCCAGAGGGGCCCCGTATATGGCCCGTTACCAGAAACCACCTGTGTTTAGGATTTCAATTTAAGGTATCCTGTGTACTCCTATTTAAAATCTGATATGCTATACTCATACCAAACCAAATATAATAAGGGCATCTCTAAAAACATTTAGGGTTTTTAGAGATGCCCATAAAGTATTCACATGCAAAAAGCAAAACCGGTATTAGAGCAACTGATGAAAGACTCTGCAGGAGAAAAGCTTCTCTTTTTGGGCAAGGAAGAGATATTTACCATTGAGGAGATTGAACGTTTTTTAAAACGTTTTGAGTTAGCGCACACTGATACACTTGAAGAAGGTGTGGTAGCTGTCATTGAACACATGAGGCTTAATCCGGTAGAAGAAGATATCTCCAATGAAGCATATGATAGAGAGATACCCCTCTATAAACTTGCTGAGTTTGAAAAACTTTGTGCCCAAAATCTCAACAATGATGAACTTCTGATGGGAATCAAGTTGGGAAATGACCAGGAACGACTCTTTAGACTGCTTCAAAGCACAGAGATAGCCGAGTCTCTTTTTCTGAAGCTGCTAGAGATGTATGAGTGGCATGAAGATGAAGAAGACAATACTCAAGACCGTGATGTCATTATGTCGACACTTAGACGCTATATCAAGATAAAGCCAAACGAAGAGGATTTGCTCTATAGTTACCTGACACTTAGACGTTTGGCAACTGAAGCGACCAATCCGAGGTTGCTTCAAGTACTACTGGGCTTTCCAAATTATAGATTCCTGGTACGCGGTAAAGAAAAAGTTTCCCTGAGAGAGACTGTGGCAAGAAACCCCCATATAGATAACGATGTTATTGCAAAGCTTATCAGTTTCAGGGATGAAAAAGTAGATACTGCCATGGTTGCCAACCCGGCACTCTCCCTGGAGCTCTTGCAAAAGCTTGCCAAAAAAGAGAGACCACAGATCAATGAAGGCTTGGCGACCAATACCAACATAGATGATGAACTCTTTGAAAAACTGCTTTCCAAAGAAAACAAAACTGTACAGCTGCTTTTGCTCTCTCAACCAATAGATATGAAGCGTTTGGCACTGGTTGATGTATTGTCGCTTTCCGATGAGCTCTTTGCCACGATCGGTGCAAATGAACAATTAAACAGTGATGTTGTTGACGTGCTGATACAAAGTGATGAGGAAAACCTGCTTAAAAATCTTTGTGCCAACGAGAGTTTTTCTCTTGATGCAATAACACAATTATTTGACAAAGGCAAAGAGGAGACTTACAGCGCTTTGGCACGCAATCCCCGAACACCTGTACAGAAACTTGAGACACTTTATGAGAACTATAGTGATCAGATGAAGATTCTCACTGCACTGGCATATAACAAGAATACACCTGAACCAATTTTAAGAGCGCTTTTCGAAAGAGATATTTTTGAGATAAATGAAGGATTGGCAACCAACGAATCCGTACCGATGGAACTGTTGGATATCCTGAAAGTAGATACCCGCTTGCAAAACCAGCTTGCCCAAAACGAAATCTTTGTCAAAGAGTACGAGAGCGTATTGGATTATGACCGTAAGGCAATATTGTAGTCCTTATGGCTTTATAAAAACAAACAAGAACTAATCTATTTTCAATCTCTATCGGATGAGTGGTGCCAAGAAGTTTGAAATGTACTATAAGGACATGATGGTTTATGAGGATATTCCCGAAGATTTTGAACTTAATGACATACAAACACTGCAAGTTGGTACCGCCAAAACTAAAGAGCCGCTTATTAATAAACAAATCATCAAAAATTTCTTAGAAACGATTACATACCCTATCAACTTCTTTGATTTTGAGACTTTTCAAAATGCTATCCCTAGATTTGATGGACAAAAACCTTATATGCAAATACCTTTTCAATACTCTCTGCAACTTCTTTATGAAGATGGAAGATTGGAACATAAAGAGTTTTTGGGTGATGAGAATACAGATCCAAGAGATACACTTATAGAGCAAATGCTGCAAGATATTACACCAACAGGAAGCATACTCTCTTATTTGACTTTTCTAGACTTATGTGATATTATTAAATAAAGTTGAGTCAATATCTATAAAGGTTACTCAAAAAAGGAATCAGAATGAATAGCGTAAAGAAGACACTTTTGACATTGGCACGTGCTTCCATTGCAGAAGCAGTAGACATGACGTACACACTTGATTTAGACGCACTTTTAGAAGATAATCCCTGGCTGGAAGAGGAGGGTGCTTCATTTGTAACACTGACAACAAGCGGTGAGAGGTTGAGAGGGTGCATCGGCTCCATTGTGGCACATCAAAAACTCTATGAAGACATCATCCACAATGCCAGGAATGCTGCAATGCATGATCCAAGGTTCCCCTCTTTGACACAAGAGGAGTTTGATCGTATCACAGTAGAGATCTCGGTCTTGAGTGAGCCTGAACCTTTGGAATATGATTCCATAGAAGAACTGAAGTCAAAGATTCGTGTCGGGATCGATGGGGTGGTTCTGAAGAAGGGTGTCTACCAAGCCACTTTTCTGCCACAGGTCTGGGATCAGCTGCCTGATTTTGAACTTTTTTTCTCGCACCTTTGCCAAAAGGCAGGGATGGAAGCAGACTGTCTCAGCAGAATGCCTGAAATCCTTACCTATCAGGTCGAAGAGTATAAGGAGTAGTGATGCAAAGCATGCAAAGTCTCATAGATTCATAATGTCCTTTTGGCACTCAGATTGCCATTATATTGAAAAAGAGCATAGAAGGTCCCGGCAGTACCAGCAGTGTCAGGATCGTGGAGGAGATAAACCCTTTACGGTCTAGTCGGTATCATCTTATCGCCAATATATCCGGCTGATTGGTCATAGCTACATTCAATCCGGCATATTGATCACGATCGGATACAAACTCAGCATCTTTGATCAGTATACTATATGCATCTTTATCAATTATCAGCCATTCACATGGGAGGTTATCCTTACGTCTTATGTACAGGATGTCCATGATACTGTCGTGTAAAATATCTACTTTACGCATCGCTCTCTTGTCCTTCATTTTTACACCTCCCTGGTATTTATCTCATTATTTTGTCATACTTTGCTACAAACTCTGAAATTCAACTTTCATCGCTAATTCTGCCATAAGCAGATAAACAAGAAAAGTATAGCACAAGTTTTCAGGAAATATTGAAACCGGTGTTCACTCGCCTGCAAAGAGTATCTGCCTTTGATACTCTTTATAAATAATCTTTGCGTTGCGTTACTGTTCTACAAATATACCTTCATGCTGTAGATAAAAATATTTCTCCATCTAAGAAAAATATGCTAGGATACACAGAAACACATAGCCAAAGAGGAATAAAGAAAAAATGAAAGCCAGCGAAATAACCAGCATCGTCAATCAGCTCATTGTCAAGAGACTCCCTGTCTTTATCTGGGGAGCACCCGGGATAGGTAAATCCTCTATTGTCAAAGAGATCGCACAGAAGAACAAGCTGGAATTTATCGATCTCAGGCTATCTCTGCTTGACCCCACAGATCTCAAAGGAATACCCTTTTTTGATGAGCAAAGCAGAGAAGGAGTCTGGGCAAAACCCAGTTTTCTCCCAAAAGAAGATGACGAGAGCAAAGGCATCCTCTTCCTAGATGAGATCAATACGGCACCACCGGCCGTTCAGGCTTCTGCCTATCAGTTGATTCTTGACAGGCGGGTAGGGGAGTATGAGCTGCCTGCAGGATGGAGTATTATCGCAGCAGGGAATAGAGAGAATGACAGAGGCGTGGTTTACAAAATGCCGCCTCCATTGGCGAACCGTTTTGTCCATTTCGAGATGGAGGTTGATTTCGAGGATTGGAAGAGTTGGGCATATAGTGCCAAGATCGATCCTTCCATAATCGCATTCCTTGCATATGACAAGGATATGCTCTTTACTTTTGATCCTCAAAGCAACGAGAAGAGTTTTGCTACGCCACGCTCTTGGGAGTATGTCGATACGATTATAAAAAGTGGCATTAAAAGTGAATTAATATTAGATAGTATTAGCGGGGCGGTCGGGCGTGAAGCAGCAATTGCCTATATCAGTTTCAAGCGCATCATGACAAAGCTTCCGGACCTCACATCCATTCTTGATGGAACGCTAATGGATATAGAAGATGAGGAAGATCACAAACTGATGATGGCATTAAGTATCGGACTGGTCAATCTACTGCATGAGAGCGGTGATGAGAGTCATATAGCCAACGTACTGCGATTCTCCCTCTCGCTGCCCGGAGAGTACGCTATTATGCTGGTGAAAGATATGCAGCTAAACGGTGTAGATGTCGAAAGTTCCGAAGCCTGGGGAGAGTGGGTGCGGAAGTTTGCCTATCTTCTGGAATAGCTATTATGACCTATACGGCTAAGATCCAAAAGGCAAAAGCCAAGTTGATGCTGGAGCATCCATACTTTGGTACGATCGCCTCTGCACTCAAATTAGAACCCGATAGCAAACAGCTGACTTTTAAAAGTGACGGTACACATATTTTCATCAATGAAGAGTACATAGACAAGCTGAGTATACCGGAAGTGGAATTTGCCCTGGCAAACGGTGCTATGCATGCTGTACTTAAACACCAGGAGCGAAAGCACAGCAGAGATGCTTGGTTATGGCAGGAGGCCTGTGA
This sequence comes from Campylobacterota bacterium, assembly GCA_034721895.1. Lineage (GTDB taxonomy): Bacteria > Campylobacterota > Campylobacteria > Campylobacterales > Sulfurovaceae > SZUA-451. Next base: position 11,975 of record JAYEND010000115.1, read on the forward strand.
CCTTGCCATCAATGCCATGTTGGCAAAAAATGGTATGCAGGTACCTGACTATGTGAACTATCAACCTAAGTTTGAAGGGATGTATGCTGAAGAGATCTATTCAATCCTGAAAGAAGAGATGACCTATAGTGAAGACATCAACCATGAATCAAAAGGTGATTCGCAAGCTGAAAAAGAGTCACCGGATGAAAGCCTTAGACAAAAAGAAAAAGACAATACCCCGCCATCAGAACCCCTGGACTCTAAAGATAATCCTGACCAGAAACAATCTTTTCAGAATGATATAGAGCCGATACCTGAAGAGATAGCGGCACTCAGCGAAGAACTCAAAGAACTCTTCGAGCAGACCCTTCAAAAGCTCAACCGTCAAGGCACGCTTCCAAAGGATCTGGAATTCGTCATACCGGAATACTTCAGCCACCAGATCGACTGGAGGGAGATGCTCTACCGTTATATCGCTTCCCATGCCAAGAGCACCTTCTCCTTCATGCCTCCCAATATGAAGTATCTCTACAGGGGTATCTATCTGCCCAGCCTGAGTTCTGACCTCCTGCGTATCGTTATCGCCATCGATACATCAGGTTCAGTTGATGAGAAGTTGCTGGGTATCTTTCTGGGGGAGGTACAGTCGATCACGCAGCAATACCCCAATTATGAGATCGATATCATTACAGCTGATGCCAAAATCCAGTCGCATGAAGTCTTCCTGCCGGGAGAAACACTTAACTATGAGATCAAGGGAAGGGGCGGTACCGACTTCAGACCGGTTTTTGAGTATATTGACCATCATATTGATTATCCGACACTCTTGCTCTATTTTACTGATGGCCTGGGTACCTTCCCGGAAGAAGAACCAGGATATGATCTATTGTGGGTGATGCCTGAAGAGAGAGAAGTTCCTTTCGGCGAGATAGTTCTTCTTGAAGGCGTCTGACTACTCTTTTCACCGCTCTTTGAGTGCATGCCAAAAAGAGCGTATATTATTTTTCGGTTCTGATAATATCTGGGTAATAGCAATGTTTTCAATCGCTTCAACCGGCAAAAAGAAAACCGCGATATGAAAAAGAAGTGCATTTCCTGTAGCCAGCATAACGATAAGGCCTGCACTCATCAACAATGCTGAGGCTTTGGTAATCCAAGTGTGATAGCTGACAAGTTCTCCAAATTTGGACAGAGAGAAAAAGGCCGGTGCGATAAAGATGAGGATGGCTGCGATGATAAACGGAGCCTCCCTGAGAATAATCTCCGGCCAGAGCCACCATACGGCAAAAGGGACGCTCAGATAGGTTGCGATATCGCCCAGGCTGTCGAGCTTTGCGCCAAGTTTGCTCGTTTGATGCAGCTTTCTGGCAAAGTATCCGTCCAGAGCATCAGAGAGCAGCATCATGCCAAACAATACAAAAAAAAGCGTCGGTGATCCAAGCCAGCCAACCAGTATTAAAAACGGTGCGGCGACTATCCGAAAGATGCTGAGCAGGTTTGGTATCGTGATATTCATACATTTATCTTACAACAAATTCACCCCCGATTAACCTTATTATCCTATAATCTATAGATAAATCAAATGGCATTTTAAAGGACTATTATGATCCCAACAGACACATTGAATGAAAAAAACTGTTTTCCAAACTTTTTCGTTATACTGATTTTACCTCTTCTTTTTCTGAGTGGTCTTGTGGCGGGATACCTTGGTCTGATTCCTCTGCACGTTGAAATACACACCCTGATTATCATCACTTTTATTTTTATTACCTTCGCCTTTTTTATCAAACACAATGCCAACTATGCGGTCTGTAAAATGCGAGGCTCTTTCAGCAGAATGGAGACGGATCTTCAGGAAGCAATCTGGGATAATTCCCTGACCATCATGAGTGAGACCAAATCAACACTCTCCATACGGGAATTTATCTCCGAGTATTACAAAAGCATACGGGATGATAATTTTGCCAAAGTTGCACCAAGTGTTTTCCCTATGTTGGGTATTTTGGGAACTTTTATCGCCATTGCGCTATCCATGCCTGATTTTACCGTTAAAGACCTCAATGCACTCGATCAGGAGATCACCATTCTGCTTTCGGGGATAGGAACAGCCTTCTACGCTTCGATTTATGGTATATTTCTCTCTCTGCTCTGGATCTATTTCGAAAAGCGGGGATCTGCCAAAGCAGATAAAAACATCTATGATCTTGAGCGGCTTTACAACAAGCGCATCTGGAAGAAAAGCGAACTGATCAAACATGAACATCAGCAGAGTGAGCTGAAGGATCAGCAGATCGTCGAAACCCTGAAAGAGACCTTCAACCTTGATTTCATCAGAGAACTTAATGATCAATATCTCAAAAATTATAAAACCATCATTGATGATACCAGCAACAGCTTTACACTTCTGGCCAACCATATGCAACTCGCTTCCAAAGAATTGAGAGAGACACTGTCGTTGATACAGAGCAGGGAAGAGAGTATCAATGCCGTTGCTCATATCAGTAGCAACATCGAAGGCTTCAACCACAATGCTGCCAATATACATAAAGTAATCGAACGCTTTGACGATTCTCTCGATCATACCTTTGTGAAGATCGACAGTGAAGTAGGGGGGATCGTCGAAAAATTATCTGATTTTGCCCTGCTGATCAGTGAACAGAACAGGGAGATCCAAAAGAACCTGGACCTTCAGCAGGTTGCCAGAGACAAAAAGCCGGAAGCATAGTTATGTTCAGAGAAAAAAACTCAGAAGGGGAGAGTAATTTCTGGATATCCTATGCGGATCTCATGGCAGGGCTGCTCTTTGTTTTCATTCTGCTGATCGGTGCGATCGTTTCCAAATCGATCATCCTCAAAAGTGATTTGAATGAAAAGAAAGAGAGACTTTCCCAAACCGAAGAGGACCTTCTTGGGAAAGAGGGAAGACTGACCAAACTCACTGCGGAGCTTCAGAAAAAAGAGATCCAGGTGCAAGAGAAGAACAGTGTGCTTTCATCCAAAAACAAGGAACTTAAAAAACTTTCTGTTGAATTTGAAGAGCAAGAGCAGCTGGTAAGCAAAAAGGACAGTATGCTCTCTTCACAGGGGAAAGAACTTAATAACAAAGAAAAACAGCTGATATTCAAGGATGATGAGATTGAAAAGCTCAACAAGCTTCTTCGAGCCGCCAATACCGAGCGTGACAATCTCAACGGTAAAATCGTTATCGTGCAGAATCTTCTTGACAAAAGCAAAATTACAATGAAAAAGAGTGAAAAATCACTCAACGATTACCAAAACAGAGTCCTGATCCTCTCCAACCAGCTGACCGATGTCAACAAAACACTGGAGCTCAAAGAAGAAGAGATGCTTCATATCATGAATGCGCTCGACGAAAAAGAGACAGACTATAACAGAATTGTAGAAAATCTTCAAAATCAGAAGGCCAAGATCAAAAGTCTGACGGGTATCAAGATCAAAGTTATCGGTGCACTGAAGAAGGAGCTCGGCAGCAAGATATCCATCGATCCCCAAAGCGGTTCACTCAGACTCTCTTCCAATATCCTCTTTGACAAGGGAAGTGCACAGCTTAAAGAGGAGTCCAAGACAAAGCTCAAAGAGGCTTTTGAGGAATACATCGGGGCTCTTGTAACAAATCCCAATATCAAACCCCATCTTGACAAGATCGTCATTGAAGGGCATACTGACAGTGATGGCGGGTACCTTTATAATCTCGATCTTTCACAGAAACGGGCTTATGCAGTCATGAATTACCTGCTTACACTTGATTTCACCCGAGAGTACAACATCAAACCGCTTATCATTGCCAGTGGACGCTCCTATCTCGATGCCATCAAAATTGATGGTACCGAAGATAAAGATGCCTCACGAAGGATCGAGATCAAATTCAGGCTCAAAAATGAAGATGCCATGCATGAGATCGAAAAGGTTCTCGATGCACAGTGATTTTGAAGCAGTAAGGCTCAAGAGAGCCAAAAGGATTCTCATAAAGAAACTTGAATATGCACAGGATCAGCAACAAATCATGAAGTTAAAAGTACCCAAAAAATACTCTTGGTGGCATAGATTGAAACTCAGACTCTTTGGATCTTAGATCTTTAAACTCTTTTTTACCAATTCATCAGATACTACACAATATCTCCACTTTTCTGTTATACTATTTTAAATATAAGGAGTAATGATGACAAAAAAAGTTAAACATATCGCTCTTGCAGCAGCCCTCTCTTCAACACTGTTGTTTACAGGATGTACATACTATGATCAAGCATTTGCTACCGGTGCAGCAATGGGTGCTGTAGGAGGTCTTGCACTTGCTTCCTATGGCTATCCATACTACTATAATCAACCCTATTACTGGTATGGGGGTAGGTATTATTATGGTGGTTATTACCGAAACGGGTACTATAACTATCGTGGTCACAGATATTATAACGGACACTATTACAATGGGGGTTACCGCTACTATAACGGGCGACGATATCGTGCAGTAAATGGCAGGTATGGACATTATTCCAGCAGAGCGAATTATCAGCGATCCAGTGCGTATAGAAAGTCAAGATACGGACAGGCAGGCAATTACAATCGATCAGGTAACAGGGCTGGAAATTATAACCGATCAGGAAATAGAGCTGGAAATTACAACAGGTCAGCCAATAGGAACGGAAGTTATAATAGATCAGCAAATCGTGGCGGAAGCATGAATCGTGGAGGCGGTATGAGCCGTGGTAGCAGAGGAATGAGTCGTGGAGGTGGCGCACGCAGATAATTTAGATTTTGTATTCTCTATATTTTTATGAGTGGATACTACTGTATCAAAGAAATCTGTAACTGCTCAATAAAGAGATCAAAAGAGGGAAGCATCAATTTCGCTTCACGTTGCTTAACTCCCCACATGGGCTCAGGAAAATAACTGTCTTCTTCAAATCGTGCCATGATATGCCAATGGACATGCGGCATATAGTTGCCAAAGGATGCAATATTGATCTTTGTCGGTTGATAGTAGGAGAGCATCTCCTTTTCGATCAGATCCAGCAGAGTATAAATCTCAATTTTTATCTCAGCCGGCACTTCGCTCATTTCATGATAGGGTTCACATGTAAAGATTTTGAGCCAGGGAATCTCACTCTCCTCGATTTCAATCCTCACAAGACTATTTTCCCATATTACACTCTCTTCTGTTGGCATCAACGAATCCTTTTCATTCTAATATTATTTAATTTTACTATAGATGAGGCTTGGTAATTATCTCTTCTTGAAGGGGAGCCAACGATAACATCTGCAGCTTCTCTGGCAAATGTTTCGTCAAACTCATCACCGCTCAAATTGGCTGAAGTAGTATACATCCAGCCAAACTTTTTAATCAGCTGCAGATGCCCCGGTTCTCTGATGATGCGATATGAGTAACCATCAGGAAAAACAAAAGTGGCTCTTTTGGCTCTTCTGACCCTGTTTTTATGTTTTTCAGGTACCCGAGTGAATGATTTGAGCTTTTGTAGTGAGGGAAGGGCTTTGATATAGTGCTTATAGGGAGGGCGCTGTTTGATCTGTGTGAGTTTGTCAGCATTTTGAGAAATAAAACCGATAGTCGTATCAGTCTGCGTGAGAAAAACAAGCTTTTTTAGTTGCTCACTGCTCACTGCTCACTGCTCACTTAACTTAGGTAGTCTTGCAGCGCTTTTGGTTCCAGTGTACCATCCATCGCTTTGAGCTCTTTGATAGCAAGTGCCGTGGCTCTTGCAGCAGCGATCGTTGTAAAATAGGCAACATTATTGCTGAGTACAGACTGCCTAATGGTCTTGGCATCATCTTTGCTTGCTTTGTTGTCACTGGTATTGATCGCAAGAGAAATCTCTTCATTTCTGATCATATCATCAATATTTGGACGACCTTCAGAAATCTTAAGCACTTTGGTAGACTCTACGCCTGCTGCCTGAAGTGCTGTGTGGGTCCCCGAGGTAGCAACGATCTCAAATCCAAGATCAGTAAACATCTTACCGACCTCTCCGGCTTGTGATTTGTCATTTTCAGTAAGGGAGATGAAGAGTTTACCTTCAAGTGGAATGTTGTTTTTGCTGGCAAACTGACTCTTGGCAAAACTCATACCAAATGTATCGGAGATCCCCATCACTTCGCCGGTCGATTTCATCTCAGGCCCAAGTATCAGGTCGGAACCTGGTAGTTTGTTGAATGGGAAGACCGCCTCTTTGACGGCAATATGACCCTTGAGAACAGGCTCCATGATCTTCTTGTCAAAATTGACGATATTGAATACATCATAGTATTTCAGTGCCTCTTTGAGGTCACTCTGAAGCATCACCCTGGTTGCAACTTTAGCAAGCGGTACACCTGTAGCCTTAGAGACAAACGGAACTGTTCTGGAAGCTCTTGGGTTGACTTCAATGAGATAGACCTCACCTTTATGAATGGCATACTGAATATTCATCAATCCGACCACACCAAGACCCAGTGCGATATCAGCTGTTTGTTGCTTCACTTCTTCCTGCAATTCCTCAGAGATAGAAACAGGTGGTAAGGAACATGCTGAATCACCGGAATGGATCCCTGCCTCTTCGATGTGCTGCATCACAGAACCGATATAGACATCTTTCCCATCACAGATCGCATCCACATCCAGTTCAATGGCATTATCAAGGAATTTGTCGATAAGGACGGGGGCATCATTGGAGACGCTTACCGCTTCATCCATATATTTTCTTAGCTCAGTATCACTATAGACAGTACGCATCCCACGCCCACCCAATACAAAGCTGGGACGCACCAAAACCGGATAGCCGATACGATTGGCAATGGCCATCGCCTCATCTTTTGCAAATGCCGTACCATTGTCCGGCTGTTTAAGACCCAGTTTGGTGATAAAATCAGAGAACTGTTCTCTATCTTCTGCCAAGTCAATTACCTTTGCAGTTGTACCGGAGATATTTGCACCAATGGCAGTAAGGTTCTTGGCGAGTTTCAGTGGCGTCTGTCCACCAAAGTGCACAATTACGCCATCAGGCTTTTCTAATTCGATAACATTTCTAACATGTTCAAAATCGATCGGTTCAAAGTAAAGAATGTCAGATGTGTCATAGTCTGTAGAAACAGTTTCAGGATTACAGTTATACATGATTGACTTAATACCCATATCTTCAAGGGCAAACGCAGCATGTACACAACAGTAGTCAAACTCGATCCCCTGGCCTATACGGTTAGGTCCACCACCGATAACAAGTACTTTTTTCTCTTCAGAATTTGTGACTTCTGGCTGTTGTACCTTTGTTATGTTCGTAGTAGAATAGAGGTAGGGAGTGAGAGCCTTAAACTCAGCAGCACAAGTATCTACTTCATTGTACTCAAGTGCAACACCGGCTTTTTCTCTGGCATTGTAGATGTCGTTTTCTGTAAGCGTGAGGCCTTCTTTGGCGTTAATGACTTCTGCGATCATCGCATCAGAGAAGCCTTCAGATTTCACTTCACGCAGTCTTGTTGCATCAGAGAGCAGGGCAATGTCCATCTCTTTTTCACGAAGGACGAGTTCTTCAAGCTGATAAAGATACCATCTGTCGATCTTGCAAAGATCAAAGATAGCATCTACGCTCATACCGCGTCTTAAACCTTCAAATACATAAAGCATACGATTTTCGTTTGAACGTCTGATCTCTCTTACGAGTTCTTCACCGTCACACTCGATGCTGTTAAATCCAATGAGTCCGGTTTCAAGTGAACAAAGTGCTTTTTGGAATGACTCTTTAAAGGTACGGCCTATACTCATAGCTTCACCTACAGACTTCATCGCTGTAGTCAATGTAGAGTTTGCAAGCGGGAACTTCTCGAAAGTAAATCTTGGAAGTTTCGTGACGATGTAGTCGATCACCGGTTCAAAACTTGCAGGTGTTCCTGTAATGTCATTGGTGATTTCATCTAATGTATATCCAACAGCCAAAAGTGTCGCCACTTTAGCGATAGGGTAACCCGTTGCTTTAGATGCAAGTGCAGAAGAACGGCTTACTCTTGGATTCATTTCGATAACGATCATACGTCCTGTATCCGGGTTGATAGAGAACTGTACGTTTGATCCGCCTGTATCAACTCCTACTTCACGTAAGATCTTGAAAGAGGCATCTCTCATGTTTTGATACTCCTTGTCTGTAAGTGTAAGTGCAGGAGCGATAGTGATAGAATCACCTGTATGTACACCCATAGGGTCAAAGTTTTCTATGGAACAAACGATGATACAGTTATCAACCCTATCACGGATAACTTCCATCTCATACTCTTTCCAGCCAAGTAGTGACTCTTCGATGAGGATTTCAGAAATAGGGCTGGCTTCAAGTCCGCCTCTAACGATCTCTTTATACTCATCCATGTTATAAGCAACACCTGAACCACCGCCTGCCATGGTAAATGATGCACGGATGATGAGCGGGAAACCAATGTTCTTTGCAGCGTCAAGTGCTTCATCTATGTTGTAAACATATTGAGAGACAGGAAGATCCATACCTATCTTAATCATCGCTTCTTTAAACTCTTGTCTGTCTTCACCTTTTTTGATGGCAGCAGGCGTTGCACCAAGAAACTCAATACTCTCAAGCATATTTTGCTCATGCATACTCATTGCTACGTTAAGTGCTGTTTGTCCACCCATGGTAGGTAAGATGGCATCAACATTCTCTTGTTTGATGATCTTTGCGATAATTTCTTCAGTGATTGGTTCGATGTAGGTACGATCTGCAAACTCCGGGTCTGTCATGATCGTAGCAGGGTTAGAGTTGATAAGAACAACTCTGTAGCCTAATTCTTTAAGCGTTTTGGCTGCCTGAGTTCCAGAATAGTCAAATTCACAAGCTTGGCCGATAATGATAGGTCCTGAACCGATAAGTAGAATAGTTTTGATGTCTTCGCGTTTTGGCATGGAGGATTACCCTTGAGTTTTAGTTTGATATTATACTGATTGATAGGTCAAAATGCTCTTAATTTTCTGTCCGATAGGCCCTTGGGAGCCAAAGCTCCTAGAACATATTCAGATCATCAACTCTTGGCCGCATTTTTTTCTTTTTCTTTTTAGGTTTTGGCTGAACTGTCTCTTCAACCGGTATCTCAAGTTTTTCAGGATCAACCTCTTCTTCACTTGTCTGAATGATGTCTTTCGGCTCCTCAGGAAGGATTGATGGTATACTGGAAATATTGGGGTCCTGCATGCTGCCAAGCGTTTCATTTCCATCCAATACAGCTGTAATATTTGAGTCGGTGGTCACATTGCTGTCAGAGGTAATATTCCCGTCGGACTTGGAAGCTGAAGTTTTACAAGCTACAGTGATATTCCCATCAAATTTGGATGCCAATGTTACAGAAGGATCAGTAATAAGATAGAAATAATCCGGATGCAGGACATCTGCATAAGTCTTGATATAGGCAACCTTATAACTGCTCTCTACTTCAACTTTTTCTACTACACCTACCGGAACATTGGCAAAAAAGATACTATCCAGGCCACTTGTGACCACTTCATCGCCTGCTTTGATATCTGACCACTTTGGTATGAACTTGACATACATCTCATTTATGCTGACCCCCATTGCTATACCCGGCGAACGTTTTTCACCGACAAAGACAGAGAATCGGCACTTCTCGTTAGAGGTAAGAGATCCATAGAGATTTTCATTATATATCTCCGCCACACCCGCTGCGACATCCCCCTGAATCAATCCGAAAAGCTGTTTAGAATCATCTTTTAAATCTTGTGGTTTTGTTAGAATAATTTGACTGAAACTATTGAGTTTTACATAAGAGATAGTTTGAACGATCTCAATACTTTTTCGAGGGACCCTTTCCAGTGAAGGTATCTTACTATAGAGATCTTTTACCTGCTGTACATAGTGTTTTTGTTCGAGAAGCCGTTTGCGTAAAAATTTGTTCTCTTTGGCAAGTTTCTGAATATGCTCTTTTTGGTAAATATAACTTTGGCTCTTGTCTTCTACCTCACGTGTCACATTGGTATAAGTCTGTTTGATAGGATTGACGATCGAGAGAAGCATGCCGACAATACGGTCATCTTTTCTGGTCACAACAATAGTCAAAAACAATAAAAGCAGAATAATGACAAGAATTCTAGTCTTCATAAGCCGTTTGTTGCAGTATATCTATCTCATCAAGTGCTTTTCCGGTTCCCTTGGCTACAGCAAGCAGAGGATCCTCTGCGATATAAACCGGCAATTTGACCAGATCAGAGAGGTATTTGTCAAAACCTCGGATCAAGGCGCCACCACCGGTCAATACAATACCGTTCTCAACGATATCTCCGGCTAGATCAGGTGGAGTCTGCTCAAGAACAATTTTCAGTGCTTCACCGATCTCGCGAAGCGGCTCCTTCATTGCCTCCCTGATATGTTCACTGCTTACCTCTGCAGATGTCAGTGTACCTTCAACCTGATCTCTACCCCTGACAATAGTCGTCAGCTCTTCATTCAGGGGAATCGCAGTACCGATTTTAATCTTGAGTTCTTCTGCGACGCGGTCACCGATCAGGAGATTGAACTTCTTCTTAATGTAGTCAACGATTGCACTATCCATTTTGTCTCCGGCTACCCGAAGTGACCTGCTTAACACCAGGCCACCCAGTGAAATAACACCTATCTCTGTGGTTCCACCACCAATATCGACTACAAGATTTCCATTTGGATCTTTGATAGGAAGGCCCGCGCCTATAGCTGCAGCCATCGGTTCTTCAATAAGATAAACATAGCGTGCACCCGCATTCAGGGCAGACTCTTTAACTGCTTTTCGCTCTACCTGTGTCAAGCCGTAAGGGACACAAATGATTATTCTTGGACTAAAAAAGCCTTTTCGCTTATGTGATTTTTCGATAAAGTAGCGAATCATCATTTCAGTCACATTAAAATCTGCGATCACGCCATCTTTCAGCGGACGGATCGCCTTGATATTACCCGGTGTTTTACCAACCATATCTTTCGCTTCCTGACCAACAGCCAGGATATGCTCCTGACCATGCTTGTCATATTGAATAGCAACCACAGAAGGTTCATTGATGCTGATTCCCTGACCTTTGATAAGCACAAGTGTATTGGCTGTCCCGAGGTCAATTGCCAGGTCATTGGAAAAGGCCCCTAATAATTTTTTAAACATTTATTTCCTTTTTATTAAGCACTTTGTTTATTTTTGATATAGACCGGCTTTGCACCCTCTGCAATCACATCTGCAGTGATTACCACTTCATAATTTTCAAGCTCAGGAAGTTCATACATGATATCGAGCAATACCTCCTCCAGGATTGAACGCAGTCCTCTGGCTCCGGTCTTTCTGTCTATGGCCCGCTGTGCGATCATCTCCAAAGCCTCCGCTTCAAAAGTGAGGGTAGCATTGTCAATCTCAAAGAGTTTCTGATACTGTCTGACCAGTGAATTTTTCGGTTCAACCAAAATTCTTACCATATCATCTATACCGATCTGATTCAATGTAGCATGAACATGAAGACGCCCGATCAATTCAGGGATAAGGCCAAAAGAAACCAAGTCTGCTGATTCCACGAGATAGAGGAGATCCTCCTCCTCTTTTTTGCTTCGTTTTTCCTGCCCAAAGCCCAGAGTATTGCTGCCAAGTCGTCTTTTGATGATTTCATTGAGTCCGTCAAAGGCTCCACCGCAGATGAAAAGAATATTTGAAGTATCGATCTGCAGAAAATCCTGATTGGGGTGCTTTCGTCCACCTTTTGGAGGAATATTGACAACGGACCCTTCAATGATCTTTAATAATGCCTGCTGTACACCCTCTCCGGAGACATCACGCGTAATGGAACGGTTTTCTCCCATACGAGCTACCTTATCTACTTCATCGATAAAAACAATACCCTGCTCGGCACGCTCGACATCGCCGTCAGCTACCTGCAGAAGCTTGGTTAGAATATTTTCCACATCTTCACCTACATATCCTGCTTCTGTCAGATTGGTTGCGTCTGCGATCGCAATCGGCACATTTAGAAAACGTGCAATGGTTTGGGCAAGCAACGTCTTGCCGCTTCCTGTCGGTCCCAATAGAAGGATATTGGATTTGGCGATTTGCGTATCATCATCACTGATATCTTTAAAAATACGCTTGTAGTGATTGTATACAGCGACACTGAGCGTCTTTTTGGCGGCATCCTGTCCGATCACATACTCGTCAAGCATATGCTTGATCTCTTTGGGTGCCAAAAGAGCTTCATTGAACTCTACATAGGAAGATTGCTCCTCTTCGCCAAAAAGTATTTTATAAGCAGAGATGACGCAATTGGAGCAGATATAAGCATCCGCCCCTGCAATTAATGGGTTCTTTTCGCTCTCGGCAGCACTGCAGAAGCTACATTGTTTTTCAGACATTTTCTTTCCTTGTAAATGGAATACCCCGCTTGGAGTTTTGGATAAAACCACTCAACTGCATGACAAATGATGACTTATTATCCTGATACAACTCTTCTGCTATATCCTGAAGTGGTTGACCTTTTTCAAAAAGCTCTCTATAGGCACCTTTGAGATCATTGATGGCATCTCTATCGATATGTCTCCTCAGTCCTGTCAAATTAAGGCCTCTTAGTGTGGCGCGATTACCCTCTGCCATACAGTAGGGAGGAAGATCCTGAGTCAATGCACTGGCGCCGGCCAACATAGCATGATCACCCAATTTGACAAACTGGTGCACCGCACTCATGGCACCAATCACAACGTGATTCCCAATCTCGACATGGCCACCCAGGTTCGTAGCATTTGCTAAAATACACCGATCACCGATGATCACATCATGTCCGACATGAACATAGCCCATCAGGAGATTATTGCTCCCGATTCGAGTCACACTTCCGCCGCCTATCGTACCTGGATTGATCAGCGCAAATTCACGGATCGTATTTCCGTTTCCAATAACAAGCTTAACATCTTCACTATCAAATTTAAGATCCTGCGGGATCGATCCGATAGCACTGTGAGAAAAGATGCGATTATCTTCACCGATCTCAGTATCTCCTTCGATCAGTACATGAGAAGCAATGGTCGTTCCGCTGCCAATCCTGACTCTTGAGGCAATATAGGCAAAGGGTCCGATCGTAACATTGTCACCGATGACAGCCCCATCTTCAATGACCGCCGTTGGATGAATATTTTGTATCAATCAATCCACCTGCTACTTATCTACAATCATTGCTTTAAGTTCAGCCTGTGCAACAACTTTTTCGTTCACATAAGCTTTGGCATCAAACTGCCATACCTTTCCCTTGTTTTTGAGGGCAGTGATTTTGTAAACCAGCTTATCTCCCGGGGTCACTGGTGCTCTGAACTTCGCTTTATCAATACTCATAAAGTAAACAACCTTCTCGTCAGTATTATTCTGCTCCTCTTCAGGGAGGCTTTTGAATGCAAGTACACCGCCAGCCTGTGCCATACCCTCAATGATCATAACACCTGGATAGATCGGATGGTCAGGGAAGTGGCCCTGAAAAACAGGATCTGAGATTGAAATATTTTTATATCCTTCGATGGATTCACTCTTTTTGAATTCTGTAACTCTGTCAAGTAGAAGAAAGGGATAGCGATGTGGTAGGATTTTTTGGATATCAACGACATTAAATAACAAATGCAGCCCTTTGTGAGAAAATTTGAATTTTATTTTATCCAAATATAGTTAAAAGCAAGCTCAAGCAAAGGGAATAGATAAAAGATGTTATTTTTACAATTTCACCATCACTTCCCGTACATCGCCGTAATTCTTGCTTTGACAGAGGATTTCAATCTTTTTATCCGGTATCTCATCCACCACCAGAATTACACCGAGAGAGTAGGTGTCGCCCTCCAAATGATGCCGTATTCCTACCTCCTTATCAAAAGCAGGCGGAGAAAATATCAATTCTATCACACTCCTGTAATCAGTATCGGCTAAACGATTATAGCTCTTCAGTGTCATAAAACGAACTTCATCACGATTCATGTAGTACAGATCACCTATCCGGTATTCGATCTTTCCTCTACTATATTCTCCTCTGAGTGTGGAGTAGGGGAGAAAATGGGCAGGAACTACTTCTTTTCTGATACGCAGTAACCCCATCATCAGACGCCAGTTGAGAAAACGTTGTTTGAATATCTTATGGGGGATCCCGTTCTCCTCATATTCCCAACGTTTTTTATAAAGGGAGATACGCTCTTCAATTGATTCGGGCTGTATCTGCCCGGAGATGGGTACAAAAAGCTCATCAGCAAGCTTATCCTGCTGATCCCGCTGCATAGTCAATCCAAAAAGACAGCCGCAGTAATCCTGACGGTATAGTGCATCCTCTTTTGCCATCCTGTTTTGCTCCTGGGTTCCTGATGCTTTTCGGTAGTCAGGAGCAAGAAAATTCAACCCAAACTGATTCGCCAGCATATCTCCTGCATACTGAAGCTGTTTGAGCGATTTTTTGGGACTGGTTAGCAAAGTAGAGGTAAAAAAAATTTCGCCCAGTTCATTTGCCTTTTGGGCTGATACTTCGAACCGTCGGTCAAAACAGACAGAACAGCGCGCTCCTTTTTCCGGCTCATGTTCCAGCCCTCTGACCGCTTCCAGCCAATTTTCTGTGTCATAGTCACCTTCGATCAGTTCAACACCCAGCTTCCTGCAGCTGCGCTTGACATCCAGCAAACGGAGAGAATACTCGCTATAGGGATGGATATTGGGATCATAAAAAAAACCGATCAGCTTCTCATCGGGATAATCTTCCTTAAGCCTCTGGAGAAAGTAGTGGCTGTCGACTGAACAGCAGATGTGCACTAGCACAGCGTTTCCTTTGAGAATGAATTAGAAATTAAAAAGTAGAAATTAAAAATTGTTGGTGTCATCTCTATCCATGATTATTTGCGCAACATTTTCAGAACTCCCATGATCAAGATACTTTCGTAACTCTTTGGCTTTATCTGCAAATATTTTTCGGTCGGTATTGTAGTACTCTTTCAAAAGATTGTCAACCGTGACTTCTTCTTGTAAAATTTCATTATGCAGGGTTGTGTTATTGTAGTTTGTGAGAATAATATTTGCCAGCCCTACTTGTTCGATGCCTAGTAGTTTCGTTCCTATGAAAAAGTCTACACTCTTAGCGATATAGCTCAGGGTAAAAGGGGTGCCTATGAGTGCTGCTTCGAGTGTGGCTGTGCCTGAACAGATGAAGGCAAATTCTGACTGGGCTAAGGCTGTTTGGGTATCTTTACTTATCTCAAACTCAGTGATATCTCCGTAGAGTGTGGTTATCTTTTCTTCCGAAAAACTACTTGGTATGATGAGGATAGCCTTTTTATCAGAGAGTTTTTTACGTACCTCTTTAAAGATAGGTAAAAGCCTGTTTATCTCACTTTTTCTGCTTCCGGGCATAAAAGCAATGGTATCTGTCTCAGGGCTATGGCTAACTTTGATCTCATCCAAAAGAGGGTGACCAATATAGCGGGCTTTACTTTGGTAAAAGTCTACTTCAAAAGGCAATATCCCCAAGAGTTTGTCGCAATACTTCTCTAACTTCTTTGCTCTTTTGGGGCGCGATGCCCATATCTGAGGCAAAACGTAATAGATGATCTCTTTGTCTGGATAGGCTGTTTTGAGCTTTTTTGCCAAGGGGAGATTGAATCCTGATGAATCCATCAGGAGTATTTTATCTACATTTTTATCCTTGGCAAGTTCTATGATCTCGTCTGCTACTTTGAAAAACCAGTGTAGCTTTTTAACGGCATCGACCACACCCATGATAGCCATTTCAGAAATGTCATAGAGTGGTGTGCCTTCTTTAATATTTTTATCGAAGATACCTATGAGTTCTACATCCTGGGTATGTTTGAGCACCTCTTTGAGATGCAGGTTGGAGGAGGGCTCCAGAGCCGATACCAGGAGTTTCATACGATACCTTTATTAAAATATTGAAATACTATTTGATCTGACATGTCGATCCGATATTCTGAATAATAGTCAATCTGTGCTTATCGCATACTCCCGTCTGCCTTATCATAAGTTTCGAGGGATATTCTGTTCCTGTTACGACACCTTCCGGTACCGGTACCTCAAATTCTTCTTCATACTGCTTCCTATGGCCAGATTCGTCCTCCATCGTGAAAGAGAAATGCGCAACCCCTCTCTCTATTTTTGTAATAGTAGCAAATCCAAAAACCTCCTTATAACTGCAAAATATTTCACTGCTGTAGTTTTCGCTGCATCCCGAGAGGGTAAAACCTGTTACAAATGTCACCACAAGAAACCATATGGTGCGTATAAGACTTTTTTTCATTTCTTTCACCGTATCCTTTACCGCTATTGTACTTTAAATTTTTGTTTAATGGGATTTAATCATAAAAGTTAAAATACAATATATCTATGCTATTATAAATTATTAACAGAATTTTTAACTACATAAATATTAGATTGAGAAGGAAAAAATAAATGAGAATATCTATTTTAATGCTGGCAACTATGATATTAACATTTATTTTATTATTTTTTTTCATTAAATATGCTAAGAGACTTGGCTATGTAGATACTCCCAATGAGAGAAGTATGCATACAGATCCAATTCCCAGAGGGGGAGGTATTTGTTTTGTAGGTTCTACACTCATCATATCATTCCTTGCCGTCCTTTTTGATTATCGGCAGTTAACACAATATTACTATATCTATATTGCTATTGCTATTGTTTTCCTTACGGGCATGTATGATGATAAAAATGGAATTTCCCCAAAGGCCAAGTTTCTTTTTATTCTACTTGCTTCGATACTCCTTTTCGCTAATGGGATTTATATCAAATCACTGGGGACTTTTCTGGGCCAGGGAATATCCCTTCCTCTCCTTTTTGCTATTCCCTTCACTGCTTTTGCTATTGTCGGTTTTACCAATGCACTTAACCTGATCGATGGTCTTGATGGGCTTGCGGGCACCATCACTGTGATCATACTGGGTGCATTTTTGTGGATTGGGTATGCCTATCATGATTATCTGATGATACTGCTTTCTTCTCTGTTTATGGCGAGCATCACTGCTTTTCTCTTTTTTAACTGGAATCCGGCTAAAGTGTTCATGGGAGACAGTGGCTCATTGACACTCGGTTTTGTTGTCTCTATTCTGGCTATTAGAGCAACGGACCACATTGAGCCAACAGCTGTACTGTTTATTGTAGTGCTTCCCGTACTTGATACGTTCATCGTGATGACTAGGAGGATTCAACGAGGGATATCTCCCTTTTCTGCCAGCAAAACCCATATGCATCATATTCTCTACAGTCGGTATAGGGATGTTAAATATACTGTCATCATTCTGCTATTTATTCAAATAGCTTTCACTATCATTGGTTTGCAGTTTAGGAACTCAGATGGTTTTCTTTCGCTGATACTATTCGCGATTTTATTTTTTATTTTTCTTAATCTTTTTGATGAGCGAATAAGACATAGGAAAAAAGTTGGGAATAATAAAAAGAGTAAAAAGGATAAAGAAGTGAAAGAGACGACCCAAGAGTCTTGATATCCACCCTTTTCATTCACATCCAAAAAAGGATGAGAATTAGATAGAAGAGAGGAAGTAAACAGTTTTAAAAATAGGTTGCTCTAGTCCCTGTGCGATTTTTGTTTTCGCTGACCACGATGGCTGCTACTGCGGTTATTACGGCTACTGCGATGACCTCCGCCACTGCTTCTGCGGCGCCTGTGTCCGCCTCTGCCTCTATCGTTGCCTCTTTGCTGCATAGCCCGCTCAATAAGAAGTTCTATCTCTTCCAGTCCCAAGCCAATATTATCTTTCCCTTTAATACTGTTATTCTCTTGCAGCATAGAAGCCAAAAGGTGTGCGATAGTCACGATATCCAAATCGTGCTGAAGTGTTTTAACCAGGTTGATGGCATGCTCAGTGACCTGTGTTCCGGCGATCTGTGCGATGAGCTCATCAGACTTGGTGTTTTGTACCTCCTGGCGGGTAGGGATGACTTGTGTTACCAACTTGGCGCCAACATCTTTTTCAATACGCTTGATCGTTCTTAGTTCACTGGGACTCACCAGAGTGATCGCTTCACCTGTCTTGCCGGCTCTGCCTGTACGACCGATACGGTGCACATAACTCTCAGAGTCAAAAGGGATATGGTAATTAAAGACATGGGTCACATCATTGACATCAAGACCACGCGCTGCCACATCAGTAGCAACGAAGATATCGATACCGCCCTGCTTAAAGCCACGGATCGTTACTTCACGTTGTTTCTGCTCCATATCGCCATGAAGACCGCTCACTTTGAAACCCTGAGAAGTCAAATGTGAAACAAGTCTGTCCACTTCTTTTTTCATACGACAGAAGATGATACATTTCGTTGGGTTTTTGTAGTCGATCAAGCGCACCAAAGCATCATCTCTTTCTCTCTCTTGTACGACATAATAATGCTGTGTGATGTTGACATTGGTACTCTCTGCTTTGGTGATAGAGATAGTTTTAGGTTTTTCCAATATCTCTTCAGCGAGTCTGCGAATCCCTTTTGGCATCGTAGCCGAGAACATAAGTGTTTGTCTCCCATCAGGCATAAATGTAAAGATGTTTTTGATCTCATCGAGAAATCCCATGTCAAGCATCTCATCCGCTTCATCAAGCACGACAAATTGAGGACTCATTTTAATTTTGCCGCTCATGAGCAAATCCTGCAGTCTTCCCGGAGTCGCAACAACTACAGAAGCTTGCTTGATACGTTCGATTTGTTTGCCATAGGGAGTGCCTCCATAGACTGTCGCCGTTTTGAGCCCCGAAAGTTTACCAAAACGAAACAGCTCATCACTGACCTGCATTGCAAGTTCACGAGTAGGGACGATTACAAGTCCTTCTACGGAGCCATCGGCTTTCATCTGGTTCATCATAGGCAGACCAAAGGCAGCAGTTTTACCTGTACCTGTCTGTGCCTGAGCAATGATATCATGCCCCTCGAGAATAAGGGGGATCGCCTCTTTTTGTATGGGACTGGGCTCTTTAAAGCCTGCTTCATCAATAGCTTGCTGGATCGTTGGTTTTAGATTAAAATCTGTAAATTTCATAGTTTGTCTTTATAGTAAAATAGTGGGTCATAGTTTTTCAGATCAAAAATTCTAATTAAATACTATAGTATTTAATTAGTTGGTATTCAAACCATACATTCCCAATCAAATTGAAAATGACGAGAAATTTATTAGAAAATTTAATTCAGATAAAAAATAAACCCTGTTTTTTGCAGCTGATACCAAACTATCACACAGTTTAGCGTGGATGATTAGTGAAGTAGATTGTCTCTACTAAAGTAAAGGAGTTTGATACTCTCTTGCAGAAAAGTTCGGAATTATAGCGAGTTATAAGAAAAAAAGATAGTGTTTATAAAAAAGGAGTATATTTTTGAGAAGTTCTATTCAGGCCAAGGCCTGATAGAGTACCACTTAGAGTGGTGTTACGTTTTCAGCCTGAGGACCTTTTTGGCCTTCACCGATTTCAAATGTTACCGCTTGACCTTCAGCCAAAGAAACACGTCCAGCACCAGTGCTGTTTACTTGTCTAAAGTGTACAAATACGTCACTTCCACCATTTTCTTGTTGGATAAATCCATAACCTTTTTCGTCGTTGAACCATTTTACGGTTCCATTAAGCAATTCTGCCATTGTAATACCTTTATATAGGAAAATGCACTTCATATTGAAGCGGAATCAAAATCGGAGAGTTTTTCGGTCTAGCAGAACACTTACGTTACACACTAAAGATGCACTCGAACCTCATCTTTCATCGAATGTATTATATCTGTTTTTTCTGATTTTACAATAAG
>JAYEND010000116.1:0-31708 GCA_034721895.1 Campylobacterota bacterium
ATTTGGGATCATCAACTATGGGGTTTACTTTTTGTTTAATTCGTTGGCGATGGCTGTGATTACAACTAAAGCGACTGAGAGAATTTGAGTCCATGGCATAGGTGCCTCCTTTGATGTGGCTAGTATGTACATACGATAATGACAGTGGCAATAGGGAACTGTCCTTATTACATGCAAAATGAAGTTGATAAGTATAATGATAATAATACTCCTTCTTATATATACCATGAAAATGGGAGAAATTCCCAGCTTATTATGGGAAGTCGCAAAATAGGTGTCATCATTAGAATATAGGTAAAATTGAGTGAAAAGTGCCACATGATTTGACATAGAAGATTAAAAATGTTATCATCTACTGATAACGAAAAGGAACATGAGTGAAGGATCTTGAAAATTTATTAATGCTCGATGGTGAGATCTTCCCTATGGATAGTGGTTATTGGGTTAAGTTTGAAGCTAAAGAAGCGACAAAGAGTAAAGAGATTCCTCATGGTATTAGATATTCATTGACACTGCATGATAAACGCAACCAAAGAGTTGTTGGTTATGATAATGCACACAACTTCAAACCTAGAAAAGGCAAGTATGGTGCAAAGAAAGAGACGTGGGATCACATGCACAAGAAGATGGAAACTTTTCCGTATGAGTTCAGTTCCGCAGTGGAGTTGATAGAAGATTTTTGGAACAGTGTTGAACGGTATATGCAAAGCAATTAGGAGAATAGATGAAAATGAAAATAGTTTATGTCGGGATCATGTCTAGAGAAGCTTACAAAGAGAGAACTATAGCCATTGCCAAAGGTGAGTACAAACGAAAAAAAAATGAACCAAAGATATGGTTTGAGTCTCTCAAATCTATGGCTCAGGTTCTTAGTAGCGAGAATAGACAACTATTGAAAACGATACTAAAGCATAAGCCTTCCTCTCTTGCAGAGCTTGAAGAGATGACCGGTAGAAAAAAGTCCAATCTCTCTCGTACTCTGAAGACCTTAGAGCGATATGGTATTGTAGAGCTGCACAAAGAGAAGAATAGGATCATCCCTGAAGTAAAAGCAACAGATTTTAGGGTAGAATTTGGATTAGGTGAGATAGCGGCATAAGACATTTAAGTGATATACCTACTGATTTTTGGGTGGAAAGTTTCACTTCTTGACAAGATAGATATATAGAATTGTATTAGGGCAGTTATCTATATAAATGTAAGTTTTCGTGTACGCTCTGTGTACGCTATTAGCTCTGTATTTGTTCTGCAATACGCAGACCAAGGAGTGTATTGAACATAAAATTATTACCTCTTAATGCCCTATATACGGGCAAAACCTCTATTTAGGAATGTTTGCTATACTTTTACTAATCGAACGATTCCGTCTGGCGCCACCACTTGCAAACTCTCATACACCAAAACCAAGCACTTTCAATCAACTGTTTAAGCTTTCATTGACTTAGCAATGCCAATTTTATACCATTACATTAGATGCTATCTCTTTTTCTTATATGATATTTTGGTGACTGTCAGTCTCCTTGTAATTATTTATGATTACGTTTGCATTCTCCATTGCTTGTTCCCATGGCAAGTTTTTATACTCATCAAAAATTCTCTGCAATGGTTTGGGAAGTTCTTTGTCCCGTCCTTTACGCTTTGAATTTGTATATCTATCGAAAGCATCGCGTTTGTTTTTAAATGTATTATATTTCACATTCAACAGTTGTGATACATATTTGACAGCATTGGTTTGTGATTTATTTGGAAATAGTGATGTATGTTCATACTCGGAAAAAACATAGGCAATGATATTGATATCCCGAGGCTGTGTATCCTCAGACAGAATGCCCTCTCCAGGTTTATTCGCACTGGATTCTACAGACTCTTGAAGTCTTATTGTATCTGTCAATATTGATAATAATAGTTCTTGAATTTCGATGCTGCCGATAACAACACTCTCTTTGTATGCTTTTTTTGCATTATCCAAGATACTTTCAGCAATAACTTTCAATGACTATCCTTTCGATGTATATTGTAGAGATCAAGTTTGGCTGTGTTTAATGCCATCTTTTTCGCTTATCAAATTCTGTATCTTCTCCTCTGACATATACTGTCTGAAAATTATAGCACCCCTCTTCACAACCAAGATTGCAGGCTTTCTTATAATACTTTTTTGCCGTGAAGGAGTTCTGTTTGACGCTTTGTCCTCTTTCATATATCACACCAAGGTTGGAACATCCGATACCACTGCCAAGACTGCAGGCTCTGGCGAAATACTTTCTGGCGATAGAGTAGTCCTGTCTGACGCCTTGCCCCTGGTCGTACATGTAACCGGCATGATTACACCCCTGGGCATGACCCATCATGCAGGCTTTATAATGATACATTATGGCCACACCATAATCTCTTTTTGCACCCTTGCCAGTGTAATATGCCTTACCAAGTCTGTCATACTCGGCAGCACTTCCGCCATCATAGACTTTCTTGCACTGCATATAAGATTCGGCACTGAGCACAGTAGCCATAGCCATCACAGCCATTCCGATTAGAAATTTTTTCATAACACCTCCTCTTCTTACTGCTATTATAACACTATTTTGTATCTCCACCGTTTCTCTTCCCGGTCATTGCCGGAATGATAGTTAATACTCTATTAACTTTCCGTTTCCCAATGATTAACTCCCAGAGCCTATACTACGAATAAGAAAGATTTTATCTTTCAGTAGCTGAAGTGGGAATTTGTTTACTCCTTGTCCAAAAATGTAAACTTTCCTTGTTTGTTCCCTTTCAGCTCTTCTAAAGAAGAAGCACTTTTTTCATGTTTAACTCCTTACTTTAATACATGACTTCCTTGTTTGTTTTCGTGCTTCTTCTTTCTTTTAGGTATACCCTTTACAAATAATAGTGATCACTGATGAAATAGCTCACTACATATTGTCATCCTTTGAATAGCTAAACTACGTGATTGCAGCTTAATTTAATTTGAATAAATAAATCTACAGTTGAAAAAAACAAATAGTGACTGACAGGATGATCAATTTTTTTGTACAAATACCATAAAATCATTCTTCGGAATCAAATAAGAGAATTTTACTCTTAATTATTTTTTAAGAAAAAGTCGTATACTTGACCTAAATCAACTTTTCCCTAATCATTAAAATGTTATGATGATAGAGTATATTTATAATATTGATAAATCAAATGTGATTTATTTTTCTTGTAAATTCCAAAAATAAAAGGAGGCTATATGTCAGTAAGTAGACGTGACTTTTTAAAAAGTTCAGCGGCGGTAGCAGCAGCAGGTGCTGTAGGGATCTCTGTCCCTCAGGAAGCGCAGGCGGCGGCGGCCAAGGCAGAATCAGACTGGAGATGGGATAAGGCAGCTTGTCGTTTCTGTGGTACTGGTTGTGGTATCATGCTCGCAACAAAAGGCGGGAAGATCGTAGCGGTCAAGGGAGACCCGGCAGCACCGGTAAACAGAGGTCTTAACTGTATTAAGGGTTATTTTAATGCAAAGATCATGTATGGTGCGGATAGACTCAAAACACCGTTGTTGAGAATGAATGCCAAAGGTGAGTTTGACAAAAAAGGTAAATTCAAGCCTGTCAGCTGGAAACGTGCGTTTGATGAGATGGAAGTCCATATCAAAAAAGCGCTCAAGGCAAGCGGGCCTGAAGGTGTCGCAGTGTTTGCTTCCGGGCAATATACCGTTATGGAAGGATACGCGGCTCAGAAATTGATGAAGGGTGGATTCCGATCCAATGCGATCGACCCTAATGCCCGTCACTGTATGGCATCTGCGGTTGTTGGTTTCTATCAGACATTCGGTATCGATGAGCCATCAGGATGTTATGATGATATCGAACTGACTGACACTGTAATCTCTTGGGGTTCAAACATGGCAGAGATGCACCCGATCCTCTGGTCTCGTGTAACAGATAGAAAACTCTCCAACCCTGATAAGGTAAAAGTAGTCAATATCTCTACCTATAGACATAGAACTTCTGACCTTGCAGATATCGAGATCATCTTCTCTCCAAGTACCGACCTGGCACTCTGGAACTATGTGGCTCGCGAAATCGTCATGAGAGATGATGCTGAAAAGATCATCGATTGGGATTTTGTCAAGAAACACATGGTATTCGCTGTTGGTCCTACCAATATCGGTTATGGTATGCGTAGAGCGGGTGAAAAATCACTCAAAGATGGTAAATATTCTGCGCTTGAGATGGAAACGATCTCCAAAGAGATGGAGAAAAAGGTTTCTGCTAAAGAGGCACCGGCATTGGCTCCGTATGGACTCAAAGAGGGTGATACCATGAAGCATACTGCCGGTACACTCAAGCACTGGGAAATCTCATTTGAAGAATATAAGAAATCACTTGAGCCTTATACACTTGATTATACAGCGAAGATCGCAAAAGGTGATCCGAACGAAGATATCGAAGAGTTCAAGAAAAAACTTCAGGCACTGGCTGATCTCTACATTGAAAAAGGAAGAAAGGTCGTTTCTTTCTGGACAATGGGTATGAACCAGCACACCAGAGGTACCTGGGTCAATACACTTTCATACAATGTTCACTTTATGCTTAACAAGCAGGCAAAACCAGGTTCGGGAGCATTCTCATTGACCGGCCAGCCATCAGCTTGTGGTACAGCGAGAGAAGTTGGAACATTCTGTCACAGATTGCCGGCAGATATGATGGTCAAAAATCCTAAGCATAGAAAGATCACTGAAGAGGGGTGGAAGATTCCGGCAGGAACACTCAACCCGGTCGGTAACCAGCACATTATGAAGATCCATAGAGATATTGAAGATGGTGTCGTGAAATTCGCATGGGTCAATGTCTGTAACCCATATATGGATTCTGCATCTGCTACTCACTGGATCAAAGCAGCCAGAGAGATGGATAACTTTATCGTTACTTCTGACGGATATCCTGGCATCTCCGCAAAAGTTTCTGACCTTGTTCTTCCATCAGCGATGATCTATGAGAAGTGGGGAGCATACGGAAATGCGGAGCGTCGTACTCAGCACTGGAGACAGCAGGTACTGCCTGTAGGAGCTGCGATGTCTGATACATGGCAGTGGGTAGAGCTCTCCAAGAGATTTACGGTCAAAGACCTTTGGGGTGAGTACACACTTAGAAATAAGAAAGTCCTTCCCAATGTGATCGCAGATGCCAAGAAAATGGGTTACAACGAAAATACAACGATGTACGATATTCTCTTTGCAAATGAGAGAGCAAAATCATACAAAGTGGATACGACAAAATTCCCACAACAAGGCTATGATGATACTGAGTCACGAGGTGATAGCAGAAATATCAATGGCAGTGACGGCAAACCATGGAAAGGGTATGGATTTATGATCCATGAATATCTCTTTGAAGAGTATGCCGCCTTCGGTAGAGGACACGGACATGACCTGGCACCGTTTGAAGTTTATCATAAGGTTAGAGGTCTTAAATGGCCGGTTGTTGACGGTAAAGAGACACAGTGGAGATTTAACGTCAAATATGATCCATATGCAGCCAAAGCCAATCCTGGCGGAGACTTTGCATTCTATGGTACATTGGCAAAAGCTCTTGCACAGGGTGACCTCAATGGCATCAAAGACAAAGAGAAAAAATCGCTCAAAAATAAAGCGAAGATCTATGCCAGACCATATATGGATCCACCGGAAATGCCGGATGAAAAATATGATATGTGGCTCTGTACCGGTCGTGTTCTCGAACACTGGCACTCAGGTACGATGACGATGAGAGTTCCTGAACTCTATAGAGCGGTTCCGGAAGCACTTTGCTACATGAATGACAAAGATGCAAAAGCCAAAGGCTTCAAGAACGGTGAATTGATCTGGGTTGACTCACGAAGAGGTAAAGTCAAAGCGAGAGTTGAGACCAGAGGTCGTAACAGACCGTCTCAGGGATTGGTATTCGTACCATGGTTCGATGAAAAAGTCTTCATCAACAAAGTATGTCTCGATGCGACATGTCCAATGTCCAAACAGACAGACTTTAAAAAGTGTGCAGTTAAACTGTATAAAGTCTAAGTAAAAGGATAAAAGAGTGGAAAAAGAGGTCAAAAAAGTCCAGATCAGTGAAAGACGAAGGTTTTTCACCAATATAGCACAAGGTGCTGGTCTGGGGATCATGGGAGGATTGCTCTGGGCGGGCTATGCTGAGAAAGCCAAGGGTTCAACCCTTACCCTGAGACCTCCTGCTGCACTCGCTGAAAATGACTTTTTAAGAACATGTATCAAATGCGGCCTTTGCGCCGAAGCCTGTCTCCACAGAGATAGCAATATCGACAAAGAGACCGGCAAACCAAGGCCACCTACGCTCCAGATGGCAAAGGCTCAGGACGATGCAACCATCGGAACACCGTTTTTTGTACCTATGGATGTCCCATGCTATATGTGTGAAGATATCCCCTGTGTACCGGTATGTCCGACAGGAGCACTCGATCCTGCCCTGGTCACCGATGAAAAGGGCGAGCTCGATTTCAGAATGATGGATATGGGAATCGCCGTTGTCGATCCCAACTCCTGTATCGCCTTCTGGGGGATACAGTGTGATGCCTGTTATCGTGCCTGTCCTCTCCTGGATGAGGCGATCAAGCTGGAGTATGGCAGAAATGAGAGAACAGGCAAGCATGCCTTCTTGAAGCCTGTGGTAGTGATGGATGTCTGTACGGGATGCGGTTTATGCGAAAAAGCCTGTGTCACGGAGAAAGCAGCGATCTTTATGCAGCCGAGAGAACTGGCACTTGGGAAACCTGGTGATCACTATGTCAAAGGCTGGGACAAGAAGGATCAGGAGAGAGTGGCACAACAACTTGACAAGGATGTCACAACTCATGGAAAACGAAGTAAGAAAGAGGCAGCAGATTATCTGAATGAAGGAGTGAGCTTTGAGTAATTACAAATATCTCATCCTGAGAAGGATCAGTCAAATCACTCTCCTGGTACTCTATTTTGGTGCCAATGCCTATGGCTGGAAGATGCTTACGGGAACGATGTCAAGCTCTTCTGTCCTGGGGGCAATTCCACTGAGTGATCCCTTTGCTGTTCTGCAAATGCTGGCAGCGGGAGCTGCGCTCGCGTTTGATGTCATATTGGGAGCGATCATTATCGCACTCTTCTACGGCATCATCGGGGGAAGAGCTTTCTGCAGCTGGGTCTGTCCTGTCAATATGGTGACCGACGCGGCCAACTGGCTGAGACGGAAACTTTATATTGACAAGATCGAGCGTAAAATGTGGGTGAGCAGGAATCTGCGTTACTATATGATAGTGCTCGCATTGATTGTCTCTTTTGTGACCGGGATGGCGGCTTTTGAAGTCATCTCTCCTATCACGATCCTCAATCGTGGCGTTATATTTGGTTTTGGAGCGGGGGCGGGATTGCTGATAGCGATCTTCTTCTTCGATCTTTTTGTTCTTAAAAACGGATGGTGCGGACATATCTGTCCGCTGGGCGGTGTACACTCCATCATAGGGAAGTACAATCTCTTGAGAGTCAAACACAACAGCGACAACTGTACACTTTGCATGAAGTGCAAAGATGTCTGTCCTGAAGTGCAGGTGCTCAACATGATCGGAAAACGCAGCGAAGCTGTGGTCATGCAGGAGTGCACCAACTGCGGAAGATGTGTCGATGTCTGTGATGACGACGCACTGGGATTTCATATCCGCAACTATTTAAAATAATAAACCGGGAGGTATAAAATGAGAATTTTAGTTAAAGTGGCTCTAAGTTCACTGCTGGTGGCTTCAGGCCTCTATGCAGCAGATACAGCCAAAGTAGTCGATATCAATGTGAAAGCAAGTGATACGAAAAGGATTAAAAAAGAGAGTCTGAGTGGCAAAACATCGGTAACTGAAGAGGCACTCGGACTGAGAAAAACAGATCTCTATTCAGAAGCGAAAGATACCGAGGGGGACAAGGCTGATTATACTCGCCCTGAACCAGGTAAGTCTACAAGGTTTGAGAGAGCATTTGTCAATGCACCGCCAATGATTCCGCATAGCGTAGAGGGACTTCTGCCTATCACGACAAGCAACAACCAATGTATCGGTTGTCATATGCCGGAGGCGGCAAAAGGTGTGGGCGCGACAGCGATCCCTGTTTCACACTTCACCAACTATAGACCAACAACAGTCATAGAGGGAGACAAAGTTCTCAAAGAGGGCAAAGAGATGGGGCCTACCAATACCAGTGATATTTTGATTGCAAAAGCAGAAAAAACAGAAACACTTCACCAGGGGCGTTTCAACTGTTCACAGTGTCATGCACCACAATCAAATACAGATACTGTTGTTGCCAATACTTTCCAGGGTGATTTTGGCGAAGGTGATATTCTGAAGTCACACTCAAGCTTGGCTGATGCAATGAACGAAGGCGTTGAATAGTGGCATCACGACGCGATTTCTTTACAGCATTTCGCAAACCACTTGATCGAGCCAAAAAGGGGGAGGGTCTGATCGTCAGGCCTCCCTACGGCTTATTCGAATCTCTTTTTCAGAGTGAGTGTCCTGCTTGCGAGAGTCAGGCATGTGTCACTTCCTGTGAAGAGGAGATCATTCTCATCCGTGCTGACAAAACACCGATGCTCAATTTCAGTAAATCAGGCTGTACTTTTTGCGAAGCGTGCGCAATTGCCTGCGAAGCCGATGTGCTGAGTCTTGCTAATGGTGAAAGTACAGGGAAGATCCATGCAGATTTTCGCATTTCGACAGAGGGGTGTGTTGCCCATAACGGTGTCATTTGTTTCTCCTGCAAAGAGCCCTGCATCGATGATGCCATTCTTTTTAACGGGATGTTCAACCCAGTGATCGATATGGAGAAGTGCACGGGATGCGGTTTTTGTCTCAGCCGATGCCCGACACAGGCCATCAGCTATGTGGCTACGGAGATAGTTGAATTAGAGAAAGAGTAAAATAGTCATTACAAATAAAGAGGATAATCATGAATATCGAAACACTTAAAGAAAACTACCCCAAACTCTTCAGCAGACTCTCTGATGATATCACTGAACTCAGATATATACTGGTAATTGATGAAAATTATAATGATGTAGATTCTGATGAGTTTGATGCTATCGATCCGGAAGATTACAACTTTTTGGTTTATCTGACCGATCAGCTCCAGGATGCTATGGGAGAAAAGGTTTTTGCCTCACTCCCTGATAAATTTTCGAAGCTGAAAGCCTTTGATGATTTTTATGCCTCACAGGAAGATCTCTATGGGGTGATGACTGCTCTGAATGAAGAGGGAATCGCCAAAGCAATCCTTGGTGAAATCGAAAAAGAGCTTTAAGGAAATAACATGAAAAAACTATTATTGATACTGTCCATCATGATGACTCTCCTCTATGCCGATACACTCAAACCAGTCCAGGAGATCAAAGCCAGCGGCTATGTGTATGATATAGCAGTCGATCAGAACTATCTCTATGCAGGTACAGGAAGCGGCGAACTCCAGGTCTATGACTACAAAAATAAAAAATTTGTCAAAACCATCACTCTCCCCCGCATCAAAGATTTTATGGGAGATGAGATAGATCCAAAGGTTTTCAGTGTTGATTATCTGAATGGCAAATATCTCCTGCTGAGTGAGGCAAAATCAGGTTATCGTGAACTTTATATCCACGAAAACAATAAAACGAAGAAACTTATCTCGGTAGAAGAACGTCAAGCCATTGCAAAAGCGAAATTTGTTGACCAGGATCATGTTTTTCTGGCAAACCTTGGAAATGAAGTGATGCTCTATGATCTCAAAACCAAAAAAGAGCTCTATCGATTTCAGATCAGTCAATCTAAATTCTCAGATTTTGCTCTGACCAAAGATAAAACCATAGCAGTCGTAGGGTGCGAAAGCGGAGAGATCACTGTAGTAGATGTCCAAAAAGGCAAAGTCATCAAAATACTTAAAGGGCAAAACCTTGACAATACCTATAAGGTCGATATTAAAAACGGTATCGTTACGGGAGCAGGGCAGGACAGGAGAGGCTCCTATTATAATATACAGAGCGGCAGAGGCGGGTTCTTTGAGGGATCTTTCCTCATTTATGCTACAGCATTGAGTCCAAGTGCAAAGAAAGCTGCCTATGCCATCAACGAGGAGAACGATATCGCCGTTTATAGCTTGCAAACCAATCAAAGAACTGCTATACTCCACGGTCAGAAGAGTACACTCAACACCATCGTCTTTCTGGACGAGAACACACTCTTCTCTGCCAGCAGTGATCCGATGATCATGATGTGGGAATTACCATAATTTACATCTGAGCCAAAGGCGAAGCTTTAGTGAGAGGAATTGTTAAGGGGCTTTGCTCCTTAACAAGGAGAAAATAAAACAGAAGGAAAAAAATGAATATTTCAAGTATCGTCGTACAATGCAAAAGTGAAAACTATGACAAAGTCAGAGAGGCACTCGAAGCAAGTGGCCTGTGTGACTATCATTTCGGAGACCAGGAGAAAGGCAAGATCATTATCACAGTTGAAGGGGAAGGTGTCGAAGAAGAGATCAAAAAGCTCACTGCCATCCAGGCAATTCCCCATATCATTGCAGCAGATATGATGCAAACGTATCAGGAAGAACTTGATGACGAGATCAAAAAGCTTGAAGCCGCCGGTGATGTTCCCGATATGCTCAACGATGATTCACTTACCCCGCAGGATATCGTTTATCATGGAGATTTGAAAAAGAGGTTTTAATGCTTCTCGTCATTCCGGACCTGATCCGGAATCCATAGGTTTTCCTTAAGATTTCATCAAAAAAACAGCCTCAATACCATAATTTGGACAAATTTATAAAATATTTTAAACCCTCTCTTTCCCATAAAACCGTACTTTCATTAACCAACCATTAACTTTTTGTACATTTTTGGTTAAATAACCTTGACATTTGCGACTACCCTATGGTATAATTCGAGTTGAACTAAAAAACAAGGAGTTTATCATGAAAAAAGGTTTATTGCTATCAGTAGTAGCATCGACAATGATCATGGCGGGCGGAGATATTGCTCCAGCGCCAGTAGTAGTAGAAGAGACTTTCCCACAGTGGGATTTTAGCGGACAAGCGGTAGTTTACTATCAGACACTTGATTCATTTGGAACTGGTGATCTTTTTAATCAGGGACCTACCGGAGGCAAGTCATTGGGAAATGGCGGTCTTCAATTGAATGCAGTCGGTAAATTCGATTATGGTTTGAGTGCAGGTGCAAGTTTGGTTGGACTTGGAACAATTGGTCTTGACCAAGATGTAGTAAGTCAAGTTATGCAGAGTGCTGATGGATACCTCAACGGTGGTGCTGTCACACAACTTTGGGGTGCTTGGGGAAATGAGAGCACGACATTCAAAGCGGGTCGTCAGGAACTTCCAAAATCACTCTCTCCATTTGCATGGTCTGAAGGTTGGAACGTATTCAAGAATACTTATGGTGCAGCATTGTTGGTCAACACTTCTATTTCCAACACCACATTGGTCGGTGCATGGGTAAATGATGCCAACCAGAATGGTATTGGTGCAGCTAACGCCGCTGGCGCTCCCGGATGGTTAGGCATTGCACTACTTCACGGTGGTATATCAAACCTGAATGACTTTAACCGAGTCAATGGTGATGACGGTATCTTCATGGCAACTGTTCAGAACAAATCAATTGACGGTTTGACATTGACTGGTTCATGGTACTATGGAGCTAATTTTGGTGAAAACATGCTGGGTGTCGCCGGTGGTTCTGATGTAAATATCCTTTGGGGTGATGCTACTTATGCTGATCCGGATATGTATGGTTTGGTAGCAGGTATTCAGGGTGGTACGATCATGCAGGATGACTTGCCTGCGGACACAACTGCATTTGGTGCAAAAATCGGCGGTAGCTGGGATGTATTTGCATTCGGTGCGGCATTTTCAAGTGTAGATGATGGAACAACTGGTGTATTCAACGTCGGTGGTGTAAAAACTCCTCTCTATACACAAATGATCCTCAACCAGGCATTTATCGCTCGTGATGCTGACAGTGTTGTTCTTCACGCAAGTGCAAAAGCTCTGGGTGGTAAATTCATTGTCAAGTATGGTATGACAACTCAGAATAACCGTCTCCTAAACCAAGCGACAGATACTTATGGTGATAGAGACTATGCTGAACTGGACCTTGTTTATAAAACAAAAGTCTGGAATGACAGTATCGCTCTCTTTGCCGGTTATATCAACCAGGATGTTGACGCCCTTACTGTTAATGTAACTGATCCTGATACTGGTGCAGTTACTCAGGTAACTGGTCCAAATGACCCGAACAACGTTGTTCGTTTCTGGGCAAGATATAATTTCTAAGAATCACTTCTTAAAGTTAACCTCTCTTAGAGTTCAGGCTTTTGCCTGACTCTAGCCTCTCTTTTTTATTCCCTACTAATTTTTTATATACTTATCTTATTATTACCAACCCGACAAATAGTCTGAATTTTTGATGCAGTGATTTCGTTCATAATCAAGGCAGATTTTTGAAGGACTCGCCAAAGCGAATTCGAAAAAATCTAACACAGAGTATGGACGAAAGCACTGCACCCTTCGGGGAGAGCGCAAAGAAGCAACCTGCAAGCAAAAAAATCTTTGTATTAGCCAGCTAGTCCTGCAGATTTTTTCACTCACATCTCACTCCTTTGCACTCTCTCAAAAGTTCAGACTATTTGTCGGGTTGGTAATAACCCTTACTATATGCCATTCGTAACACGTAACCCACAGTACATAACACCCCTATGAATTATGCTATAATCCCAAAAATTATTTTCTTTATAATTCTATACATATAACAAAACATTTATCTCGACGCTAGTCGTAGCTTAAGTGAGATGAATTGAGTTGAGGCTTTGCCTTAACTCAAGAAGAAGGTATCAATGAATAACAAAAAACTACATCTGGTCAGCCTCGGCTGCACCAAAAACCTTGTGGACAGCGAAGTGATGCTGGGTCGTCTGCGTGAGTATGAGATCACCGATGAGGCGACCCAGGCCGATGTGATCATCGTCAACACCTGCGGCTTTATCGATGCTGCCAAAGAGGAGAGTATCAACACCCTTCTCAACCTCCACGATGAGCGCAAAGAGAACTCGCTCCTGGTCATGAGCGGCTGTCTCTCTGAACGCTACAAAGAGGAACTCCAGGCAGATATGCCCGAGATCGATATCTTCACCGGCGTCGGCGACTATGAAAAGATCGATGAACTGATCGCAAGCAAGCAAAGTACCTTCTCCCCGGAAGTCTATCTTGCCAATGAGAATTCGGACAGAGTTATCACAGGATCCAATTACCACGCTTATATCAAGATCGCCGAGGGCTGCAACCAGGCCTGTTCCTTCTGTGCCATCCCCAGCTTCAAAGGCAAACTCCACTCCCGGAGTCTTGGCTCCATAGAAAAAGAGGTTAGAAACCTTGTCAAGCAGGGCTTTTATGACTTCTCTTTCATTTCACAGGACAGTTCAAGCTATGGTAGAGATATGGAGTTGAAAGATGGGCTCATGGACCTCATCAAAACTGTAGAGGCCATAGAGGGGATAAAAAGTGCCCGTATTCTTTATCTTTACCCCAGTACCACAACTTTTGAACTCATCGATGCCATTGCTGACTCAAAAGTATTCCAAACTTACTACGATATGCCGATCCAGCATATCGATGATGCTCTGCTTAGAGCCATGAAACGTGGATTTGGAGAAAAGAAAACCATTGAACTATTGGAATATATGAAAAGCAAACCTAACGCATTTCTAAGAACTTCGATCATCGCAGGTCATCCGGGAGAAACACAAGAGAGCTTTGAAAAACTCTGTGACTTCATGGAAAACTTCGGATTTGACAGATTCAATACCTTCCACTACTCCAACGAAGAGACAACCACAGCCTATACAATGGAGCAAATTCCACAGGAAATCATCGATGAAAGAGCGGAGATACTGGGAGAGATCGCAGAACGTTCCACCATCGCTTCGCTGCAAAAAATGATAGGCAAGGCCATGACTATCGTAATTGACGGCAAGAGCGATGAGCACGAATACCTCCTAAGCGCACGACCTCTGGCATGGGCTGTGGAGATAGACGGCGAAATTTTTGTGAATGATACCTCTGATCTGCCTATCACATATGGAAAGACATATGAAGCTGAAATTACTGAGTTGGCTGGTGATAAATTACTTGCAACGCTCATCAGTGAGCAACTAGCAGTGAGCAGCTAGCAGTTAAGAACAGGAGTTTAAAATGGACGATAGTATTTTACGGGATAAAAGTTTTAACTTTGCACTTAGAGCTATTAAGCTATCTAAATATTTACAAAATACGCATAAAGAATATGTACTTTCAAAACAAATCTTACGAAGTGGCACCTCTATGGGTGCCCTCATAAGAGAAGCACAATATGCACAATCCAAAGCAGATTTTTTACATAAATTAACTATTGCCCTCAAAGAAGCTAATGAAACAGAGTATTGGTTATTACTTCTTTCTGAATCAAATTATATTGATGAAAAAATGTTTAATAGTATTTATCCCGACATCAAAGAACTACTAAAACTACTTATATCCAGTACAAAAACAGTCAAAGTATATAAATAATGGCTCTTAACTTCTCACTGCTCACTGCTCACTGCTCACTGAAAAAAAGTCTCCTCGCCTTCTCAGCAGGTATTGACTCCTCTGCTCTCTTCTTCCTTCTGCTGGAAAACAACATCCCCTTTGATATCGCACTGGTCGACTACGGCACAAGAGACAATAGCGACAAAGAAGAGGCACATGCCAAGGCTTTGGCAAAAAAATATCACCTTACATGTCATACGACCAAAGCGCCCGAATTTAAGAGTCATTTCGAAGCAAATGCCCGTAAATTCCGTTATGATTTTTTTGAATCTCTCATTGCAGAATACCGATATGATACCCTCATCACTGCGCACCAGCTCAATGACCAACTCGAATGGTTTCTTATGCGTCTCACCAAAGGGGCAGGACTCTCAGAGTTGATCGGACTTGAACCTGTAAGCAGACGAACTGTCAATCCCGATCTTCGCTACACTCTCATCCGCCCTCTCCTCCAGCATACCAAGGAGGAGTTGATCGACTATCTGGAAAGCAACAAATATCCCTATTTCATCGATGAAAGCAATCAAGATACCGCTTACGAAAGAAACCGATTCAGAAAACTCTTTTCTGACCCCTTACTGGCTCAATACAGTGAGGGGATAGCCAGAAGCTTCCGATATCTTGGGAAAGAGAAAAAAATGCTTCAAAGCGGTTTTGAACTTATCTTCAGCCGCAAGGAGCTCAGAGTCCTGCAGCTGGACACACCCAAACTCAAAGCCAAAGCCGCAGACCTCACCCTGAAAGAGCTTGGCTATCTCCTCTCTGCTGATCAGCGTAAAGAGATAGAAAAACACTACTCTATCGTCATCGGAGGGAAATGGGCCATCATCTACCAGGATCACAGACTCTACATCGCACCCTTCCTGACTACCAGTATGCCCAAGGAGTTCAAAGAGCTCTGCAGAATCTCCAATCTTCCTATCAAGATCAGGCCTTATTGTTATGAGCAGGGTATTGAGCCGAGGGAAGTGATGGCAGTGAGCAGTGAGCAGTGAGCAGTGAGCAGTGAGCATAGCTTGCAAAAATGATATTTTCAGCAAGCTTAAAAATAAAAGTTTTTCGCAGAAAAACCTGCCAAAATTTCTAATTTATAATTGCTAATTTCTAATTCCCTCATTCCTCATTACTGGTTTTCCCCTGACAAAGCGGGTGCGCTCCCAAATATTCCTTAAGTTTCTTTGTGCTCCCCAACTTGGTATAAACCTGCGTAGTTGCCATAGAGCTATGGCCCAGCAGTTCACTGACATCACTGATCCTTGCGCCATTGTTGAGCAGATGAGTTGCAAATGAGTGGCGAAGCTGATGGGGTGTGACTTTCAAGCCTTTGGCCTTGAAAAGTTTGGTCAGGATATAGCGGAGTTGTGCCTGATTCATATTGGCGCCGCCTTTCTCAATAAGATAGCGTTTGGGAAAATATCGGTCTCTGTATGCTTTGATCAGAGACTGAAGTTCAGGCAGAAGCGGGAGTTGACGGACCTTGTTGCCTTTACCGCGGATCAGGATCCACTCTTCATGGATATCTTCCAATTTCAATCCGCTCAGTTCACTGATACGCAGCCCCAGTCCGTAAAGCATGGTAATAAGCAATTTCTCCTTTAGTGTGGCATCAGACAGAACCTCTTCAATATACTGTTCTTCGATAGGTTTGGGAAGGGTTTGGGGTACTTTAACAGACTCATCGGCGATCAGTTTCAGTTTCACATCTCTCTGATCCTGGAGATAGTTGACAAAAGAGTGAATAGCACTCAGCTTTTTTGCGATAGTTTTTTTATTATTTCTGGCGATATGGAGGCGAAAGGGGGTGATATCGAGAATCCATTTATCGGCATCTTCAAAAAATTCACTCACCTCCGACATTTGGCGAAGTGCAATTTCATAGGTTACCACAGAAGTCTCGGAATAGCCTCGTATATCACGGATATAGTCCAGAAAATCGTTGATACCCTCTTCCAGCACAATCATGAAATAACCATTCTATGGCAATGCATGTTCCAGCATCTTGTTGCGAAGAAAACTCCTGGCTTCATTCAGCTCCAACCCTTCCAACGAGACACTCTGCAGATAAAAATCGATCTTTGTGAAGGGTTTCGGAATGACAAAGCGATCCCAGCTCTTCAGCTGCCAATATTTTTTTGCCTGGTAGTTGATGATCAAAACAGGCAGTCCGCTTTTCATTGCCAGGCTCAGGATACCGTCATTTAGATGATATCTCGGCCCCTTTGGGCCGTCAGGTGTTAAGAGAATCTCCTCTCCCTCTCTCTGCATTCGCAAGGCTTGAAGCAATACCCTGCTGGCTCCTCTACGGGATGAACCCCTGAGCGGCTTGATCGACAGGTACGACAATATTCTGGTGACAAGTTCCCCGTCTTTATGCCGGGAAGCAATAGCGGAAGCTGACTGATGAGGTCGTACTTTACGATACATTTGAGGGCTCATCAGCAATTCGGAGTGCCAGCAGACGCTTGTGACATGCTCATGCTCTACGGGAGTAAGATAGTGAAACTCTTTGCGGGAAGTAAACCACAAAAATCGCATCAAAAGATAAATCAGGAAAGAGGCCAGAGAGAGTCCGATAGAATCCAATGACTCTTTCATATTTCCTGCTCACGGCGCACGACACCATTGAGCGCACCCCTGGAAGTTTTGGTGATACCTACCCTGACGATTTTTCCAAGCAGCTCTTCACTGCCCTCGGCAAAAACCAGTTTGCCGTCATCACTGCGTCCGGCAATTCTGCCATTGGGTTTGAGCTCATCAAAATAAACCAAATGACTCCGTCCAAGCTCTGCATCCATAAGCCCATCGAGGATCTCCGTATGGCGTGTCTGCAAACGTGTTAAACGCTCAGATGCGACAGCAGCATCGATCTGGTTACTATACTCTGCAGCAGCCGTATGAGGTCTCGGAGAGTATTTGAAAGAGAAGAGTTGATCGAAACGCACCTGCTCAAGCACTTCCATCGTATCTTCAAAATCTGCATCACTCTCTCCGGGAAAACCGACGATAATATCTGTAGAGATCGTCGCTTCCGGACACAACTCCCGTACCTTTCTGCAGCGATTAAGAAACCACTCTTTGGTATATCCCCGTTTCATTGCCTTGAGCAATTGAGTTGATCCACTCTGCAGAGGAATATGGATCTGCTTGCAGATCTTCGGATTGGAAGCGAACTCTTCGAGAAATGCATCATCCATATGCAGCGGATGCGGCGAAGTGAAGCGGATACGCTCCAACCCTTCTATGGCACTGACTTTTCGCAGCAATTGAGTAAAATCACAGGCTTCATCCAAAGCTCCGAAGCGTCTTCCGTAGTTGTTGACATTCTGTCCCAGGAGCATGACCTCTTTCGCACCGGTCGCAGCCGCTTTGCTGATCTCCTGCACGATCAGGTCACTGGGGATAGAGATCTCATCTCCTCTTGTTTCAGGAACAATACAAAAAGTACACTGCTTGTCGCAGCCGATGGAGATGTTGACCATCGCTTTAAAGGGATTGGTACGATACTCTGCAAAATCATAGGTACTTTCATCATACTCGGTTGAGACTTCAACGGCATGTTTTTGATTGACAACTTCATTGATCCTGGAGACATTTCGGGCTCCCAGTACGAAGTCCACAGAAGGAGCACGCTTGATAATATCTTTTCCAAGGTGACTTGCGGTACAGCCGCAAACACCGATCTTGGCACCCTCCTTTTTCTTTTTGTTGAAGACACCGATCTCGGAAAAAAGTTTTGCCACAGGTTTTTCACGAACACTGCAAGTGTTAATAATGATCAGATCAGCATCACCGAGATCTTCGGTGAGTTCATAGGAGTCTTTCCGATTGAGTTCGGCGATCATGTGCTCACTATCACGCACATTCATCGCACAACCGAGAGTTTCAATAAAAAGTTTTTTCATGGTTTTACTTTTTCAATCCTGCACAGGAAGTCTGCGCATATGACATGATCGGGATAATCATTCGGGTACAGATTACTGTACGATATGGACCTCGTAGATATATTCATTATCATCCAGTCCATATTTGACTTCTCGCATATAGACACTGTAGCCCTTCTCTTCAAAGTGTTCGATCAGCTCGATCATCTCTTTATGAGAATTATCTTTATCGAAATAAAAGATAGATTTATTCGCCAAATCCTCTTCCAGTTTTTTTAATTCAATCGTCTTAGGCTTCGCCTTCAATGTGGTTCTGGCGAGTTTCAATTTCATCCATATTCCTTATTCAATCTATATATTTCAGGAGACTTGTCACACACTCTTCCCCCATTTATCAATCGTTATTATTATAGTTATTATACTTCATTTTCCGTAAAGCTATGATTAGATATAATAATCTTCTCCAAAAACACCCCAATCCTGCCTGTTGTACACACTGTTATGTTACCACTCGTAGCGATGCAAGATGGTGATTTTTAATTTGATAAAAACGAAGGAAAGAAGAGTGGAAAAAATTGTAGACATTATCGAAGCGATTGCCCATGAGAAAAATATTACAAGAGAGAGTGCCATGGAGGCATTCAAAGAGGCATTGATCAATACTGCCAAGAAGCTGACGACTCAGGAGAGTACTTTTGAAGCCAACATCGATATGGATACTAAAAACTATTCGATCCACAAAGTGATCACTGTCGTTGCCGACGATGACGAACGCCTGGAAGAGTTGAAGGACAGTTTCATGCCGATCAGCGAAGCCAAAGAGTATGATCCCGAGATTGAACTGGGAGACGAACTCCGCTCCGAATTCGTACTCGAAGATCACGGCCGTACAGCTGCAGCCAACCTTTACAGAGAGTTGGAATACCATGTGCAGAGGCGCATAGAGCAGGATCTCTTTGAAAAGTATAAAGCCAAAGTCGGTACGATCATGATCGGAACTGTCAACCGTGTTGACGACAGTGACAATACTTTTGTCGAGATCGGAGAACTCAAGGGAATTCTCAGCCAGAGAAACCGTATCAAGGGAGAAAAATTCAAACGCGGAGATACCATCAGGGCACTTCTGAGATTTGTCAGTGTCGACCCCCAGTACGGCCTGTTCCTTGAACTGACCAGAACTTCACCGAAATTCCTTGAGAAGCTGATGGCCAGCGAAGTACCGGAGATCGAGGACGGCGTAGTCGAGATCGTCGCAGCATCAAGAATCCCCGGAGAAAGAGCCAAAATCGCTCTGAAAACAGACCAGATGAATGTCGACCCTATCGGTGCGGCAGTCGGTGTCAAAGGAGTGCGCATCAATGCCGTCAGCGATGAGCTCAATGATGAAAACATCGACTGTATCGAATATTCACCAATCCCTGAGATATTTGTCACGAGAGCACTGAGCCCGGCTATCACCCAGAATATCAAAATCGAAGGCGATAAAGCCATCATCAACATCACCGGAGACCAGAAAGCCAAGGCGATCGGCAAAAGCGGTATCAACATCCGACTTGCCTCCATGCTCACCGGTTACACTATCGAACTCAATGAAGTAGAGGGTGTCACCGACCGAACCGGAGAGAGCAGCGGTAACGAACCAAAAGAGGCTGAGAAGACAACGGATACTACTGCATTGGCAGATTTGTTTAAATAAACTATTCAGTGAGCAGTGAGCAGTGAGCAGTGAGCAGTGAGCAGTGAGCAGTGAGCAGTGAGCAGTGAGCAGTGAGCAGTGAGCAGTGAGCAGTGAGCAGTTTGACATATTGCTACTGATTTGTCAAGTGTTTTTGAGCATTTTTCAAAGATTATTATAAAAAAGAAGAGTCGCTGCACGCATACTAAAACTGCTCACTGCCAGTTGCTAGTTGCCCACTTGCTTATAATGCGGATTGATCTTCAAGAGCACCATATCTGCCACCACATTCCCCAGCAGCGTCAAAAAAGCTCCAATGATCATAATACCCATGATCACCGGATAATCCCGACTCAGGGCGCTTTGATAAAAGAGAAGTCCCATCCCGTCAATCGAAAAGATTTGTTCCAAAATAACACTCCCGCCCAGTAGACCGGGAAGCGAAAGTCCCAGGATCGTAACGATAAAAGGTTTGAGATTGGGATAGATATAGATCTTTTTGAGCTGCTTTTCATCCACCCCTCTGGCTTTGGCAAAAAAGATATAATCGCTTTTGAGGATATCCAGCGTCAGAGAACGGATATAGAGAAGTAGTGATCCAAATCCTACAAAGACCATCACAGAGATGGGTAGTATCAAATGATAGGCGATATCCAGGTAATGTGCGATCCCCTCTTTGGGCTCAAATCCCTCCAATCCGCTAATGGGGAACCATGCCAGCTTCAGGGCAAAGAAAAGTACCAGCAGTAAAGCGAGATAAAAGGATGGCATTGCATAACTCAGAAGAGAAAGCTGCTTCACACTGTTTTCAAATCTTCCGCCCCGCAGAGCACTCTCCACACCCAGTTTTACAGCGATCATAAAGACAAAAACCATCGCCACCAGATTCATCCCCAGTGTGATCCCGATACGCGAACCGATCTCCGAGAGGACACTCTGACCACTGGCAAAAGAGAGTCCGAAATCAAGATGCAGCAGCGCTTTGAGCCACATAAGGTATTGAATATACACGGGCTTATCCAAACCGTAGACTGACTTTAAATGTTCGATCGATTCCGGAGTAATATTGGGGTTGAGACCGCCCGCCGCAAAGAAACTGTTGGGTGCCAGATGGATCATCGAAAAGGAGATGATCGAGATAAGCAAAAGCATAATCGCTATATAGGAAAATTTCTTCAGTATGAGTTTCAGCATAAAAAATTATAGCAGATTTTTATAGAGAGTAGAGGCGAAAAAGAGAAAGCGTGCTACAGGGAAGTCCCCCGCAACAACGTTATTCCTAGAATTTGTAAGTAAGGTATGCCTGAACTGTATCAGTATCAACGTCTACATCTACATTTGTGCCAGAATTGGAGCGGGGCGAATAAGATGCATTAATATATGCCAATGCCAGATCCAATCCATAGAAGCTTGTTTCAGCAAGCAATGTCAACTCGTCCATATCTGTAGTTGTATCTGCCAAACCACCGAGAATATTTGCATCAGACACAGAAGTAAACTGAGCAGTCAAATTAATGTTGTCATTCACTTTATAGGCTGCAGCTACTGCGAAAGACTCTGCGCCTGCCTGTGAAACGAAACCGTAGTTCCACCATGCCTCAGTATAAAGCTTTGACTGGTTACCCAAACCGTTGAAATAAGTTGGTGTAAGCTGACCAACCATTGTAGCGGTGTTGGCAACAGGAATCACACCGTCTTCATCCACAGCTGAATAAGCTCCCCAGAAACTGAACGCTTCATAAGTATATGCTAATTTTACAGCAAATGCCGAAGACTCCGGAAGACCAAGGTCGTCGCCATCGATCAGTGCATACTGTGCACCATATCCGAATCCTTCATATGTACCGTCAGCCTGAAGCCAAACAGCAGCAGCTGCATCGATCACATCATAATACCATGCCTGGGCAGTAATAAAGTCAAAAGTTCCGATCGCGGCAACTGTCCAGGCTCCCTTTTCAATCAAATTACCGTTTAAATCTGTAACCGGGAAGTACGCACCTTCAAATCCACCCTTCATAGTGTCGACATAATCTGCATTACCGTTACCGTCATAGATATATCCACCAACCAACGTCAAATGATCAATATGGTTATCCGTTACAACAGCTGCATCAAATGTGTTGAAGGCAACACTCCAGGTTTCAGTAAAGGCAAGCGGTGTATCCAATTGTGTACGACCAAGAATAAAAGAGGTTTTGTCTTCGAATATTTTTCCTGTGATATTGAGTGTATCGATCCACATCTCATTCATACCGTGAACTGTGCCGCTCACTTCATCATATCCAAAAATCCATGTACTGCTCACTAGATGATCTTCCAGGCCAAGTGAGCTGATAGCTGTCAAGCCAAAGTTCGCTGCGATTGAAGGTGTGATCGCATAGGCTACATCAAGATGTGCTGAAGCTTGACCTGTTGCGCTTTCCTGTGAAAAGAGATCAACAGTTCCATCATCCGTTGTAGTATAGTAAAATTTCACATCTCCACCAAATGTCCATGGTGAAACTTCTTCCACTGCTACCGGTGCCGGCTTAATATCTCCGCCTGCAACTGCTGCGCTTACAGCTATCGCTGTAATTAAACTCAATTTTGTAAATTTCATAATTTACTCCTGTTCAAAATTAATATAACATTTGTCCATAAATGCTTATAGAAAAGATTGTATCGAATATTGTTCAGGCATATCTATTAACTATTGATTAATTTTTAAGCAATTGCTAAAACTGGAGGGAAAGGTATATATTACATGTAAAAGGGTAGGGAGAATCCACCCCCTTTAAGCACTGATCATAGAGTAAAAATTCTCCGGATCCAGAGAAGCACTTCCTAC
Source organism: Campylobacterota bacterium (assembly GCA_034721895.1). Classification (GTDB taxonomy): domain Bacteria; phylum Campylobacterota; class Campylobacteria; order Campylobacterales; family Sulfurovaceae; genus SZUA-451. The sequence continues at coordinate 22,995 of JAYEND010000116.1, forward strand.
CAGTACCCCATCGACATTGTCGATGGATATGATCTCTTTGATGTTTGCCGGCTTTGCGCTTCCGCCATAAAGCAGAGGCTTGTCCACAGATTGCTTCAATGCTTTATGTGTCGAAGCGATCTCTTCAACTGTGGCGCTGCGTCCGGTTCCGATCGCCCAGATCGGTTCGTAGGCGATGATGAGATTCTCATACGCCGTATTGATTCCTTCAAACTGTGCCAGGAGATATTCCATCACTGCCTGGTCACCCTTTTCACGGATCTCAATCGGCTCACCGATACAGTAGATGATCTCAAAGCCTTCATTTTGAAAGAATGCAAACTTCTCCGCTACGATCTCCTGACTCTCATGCAGGATTTCACGCCGTTCGCTGTGTCCGATCAGTATGGTTCGTATCCCGAATTCATCGAGCTGTTCCAGACCGATCTCACCGGTATAGGCACCGTTTCCTGCCGGATAGGCATTTTGGGCTCCCACAGTCGCAGGCGTATCAAAGCTGTCAAGAGCAGTTGACGGAGGGAAGACATAAACATCATTTTCCAAAGAAGCCCCGGCCAGCTTTTGGCTCAACGCCTCCATATATGCTCTGGTCGAACTTCGTGTATGGTTGGTTTTGAAATTGGCTGCAAAAATCATTTAAGCACTTCCAATCCCGGCAAAACTTTACCTTCAATGAGTTCCAGGCTGGCGCCACCACCGGTACTTATAAATGTCATCTCATCCGCATCACCTGCTCTCTGAACCACATCGGCCGTATCCCCTCCACCGACGATCGTCGTAGCATGACTCTCCGCTATATGGTGTGACATCATCATGCTTCCTTTGGAAAATTTCTCCATCTCAAAAACACCCATCGGTCCATTCCACATGATGGTCTGCGCATCATTGAGAACTTCACGGAAGAGTCTCGCACTTGCAGGACCGGTATCGAGTCCCATCCATCCCTCAGGGATCTCCTGTGTCGGAAGATATTTCACCGGTACATCTTCACTGAACTCCGGTGCGACCACCACATCGACAGGCAGATAGAATTTAACCTTATTCTTTTTGGCTTTGTACATGATCGCTCTGGCTTCATCCAGCAGATCGTCTTCGACAAGAGAGCTTCCAATGTCATACCCCTGTGCTTTAAGGAAAGTAAATGCCATTCCTCCCCCGATGATGACTTTGTCAACTTTTTGGATCAGATTGACCAATGCCTGTAGTTTTCCGGAAACTTTACTTCCCCCGACAACTGCAACAAACGGCCTGATAGGATTTTCGATCACTTTTTCAAAGAATTTAACCTCTTTGCCCATCAAAAATCCTGCTGCCTTTTGCCCCTTGTCAAAGTGCTCAGTGATCGCATAAATAGAAGCATGTTTTCTGTGGCAGGCACCAAACGCATCATTGATATAGACATCTGCATAATCTGCCAACTCTTTGGCAAATGTTTCATCGTTGGCAGTCTCTCCTGCTTCATAACGCAGGTTTTCCAGCAATAACACTTCACCGGGCTGCAGAGCCGCTGCTTTTGCTTTGGCATCCGGGCCCACCACATCTTTTGCCAAATAAAGCTTTTTTTTGATCTTCAGCAGGTTATCCAGCCTTTTAGCTACAGGCTTGAGGGAATACTCCTCTTCATATTCACCCGCTTTCGGCCTTCCCGAGTGTGAAGCGAGTATGACTTTACAGTCCCTGTCGATACAGTAACGAATCGTCTGCAAAGCAGAACGAATACGTCTGTCATCGGTAATATTGCCAAACTCATCCATCGGAACATTAAAATCACAACGGATAAAAACTCTTTTGCCATCTATATCATCTAAATCTTTAATGGTTCTTAACATTTACTTCTTTCCTCTGCTTTGTTTTTTTCTTATCTATTTTTTACTTATCTATTTATCACTTACATGCACTGCCATATCTACCAAACGACAGGAGTACCCCCACTCATTGTCGTACCATGAGAGTACTTTGACCATATTGCCGCCAATCACCTGAATCGTATCGAGTGCCACCACGGTACTGTTGGATTCACCTACAAAATCCTGGGAAACCCTATACTCATCATCTACAGCCAGAATACCCTCATGCGAGCCTTCACTTGCCTCTCTCAAGGCTGCAACGACCTCATCAAGCGTCACATCTTTTTTGAGATCAACTGTCAAATCCACCATGGAAACATCCGGTGTCGGAACCCTGATGGCCTGTCCATTGAGTTTCCCCGCCAGATTTGGTAACACTTTGGAGATCGCTTTGGCTGCACCTGTCGTCGTAGGGACCAGGTTGACTGCGCCTGATCTACCTTTTCTTGGATCTTTCTTGTGTTTCCCATCCAGGATCGGCTGAGAAGCGGTATAGCTGTGAATGGTGGTCATCAATCCCTTTTCGATACCAAAAGCATCATCGAGCACTTTGGCTACCGGGGCCAGACCATTGGTCGTACAGCTTGCATTGGAAACAATTTGCTGCCCTTCATAAGTCTCCTCATTTGCGCCGATCACGAAAGTAGGCGTATCATCTTTGGCTGGAGCAGAAAAAACAACTTTTTTAATGCCGTTATCGATATAAGCCTGGGCACTCTCCTGTGTTAAAAATGCCCCGGTACACTCCAGAACAGTTTCGGCACCATAATCAGCAAAATTGATTTTGGCCGGATCACGTTCAGAAAGTATCTTCGCTTTCTCGTTCCCGATATGGAGATAACCATCCTCCACTTTGACATCTTCACGTCTGCCGTGAACACTGTCATACTTCAAACCATATTGAAGTATTTCAGCCGTACCGCTTGCATTCACTGCCACCAACTCCACATCATCCCGATCTGAAATGATGCGCGCAACACATCTACCAATTCTTCCAAGTCCGTTAATTGCAATTTTTACTGCCATATACCATCCTTTATGTATTTAGGGTTACTAGAAGCACCCTTATGATAAACTTCACTTTATTTTATAGCAAGTGAGGTTATTGTTTGATTAAAGTTGCAATCTTTGGAGGCAGTTTTGATCCCCCGCACAAAGGGCATCAGGCTGTAGTAGAAAAGGCACTGAAAGAGTTGAATATCGATAAGCTGATTATTCTGCCTGCCTTTTTGAATCCTTTCAAGGAGAGCACACTGGCTTCACCCGAAGAGAGACTGGCCTGGTGCCATCAACTCTTTGGGGATATTTCCGGTGTCGAGGTCAGTGATCATGAGATCCGATCAGGTCGCCCGGTCTACACCAGCGAAAGCCTCCGGTATTTTCAGAAAACCTATGATGTGGCCTACCTCATTATCGGAACGGACAATCTTGCTTCCATTACAAAGTGGCATGAGTTTAACCGGATAAACAATGATATCATTTGGGTTATCGCAGACAGGAAAGAACATCCTCTGCATACTGAGATGCTCCAAAACTGGGTACCATTGAAAGTTGATGCACCTGTCAGTTCGACAGAGATAAGAGAGAGCGGTGATCTGAGTATGGTCGATAACCGCATAAAAGATGAAGTCAAAACACTTCTATATGAACAAAGGAAAAAATGAATGACCATTGACGAAAGAATCGAAAGAATTATCACCATTCTGGATGACAAAAAAGCGGAAGAGATTGAAGTATTCAATCTCGATGATATCGACTACATTGCCCAGCGTGTCGTCATAGCCAATTCACTTGGAGGCAAACATACCCAGGCACTTTATGATAATCTCAAAAACAAACTCAAACCTCTGGGGGAAGAGTTCCTCGCTGCAGACGAGAGCGATCAATGGGTCGTTGCCGACCTGGGAGATATTCTGATCCATATCATGACACCGGAGTATCGACAAAAATACTCACTGGAAAGCTTTCTCAGCGAACTGCAAAAGCCGCGGGCTTAATCTTCAGCCTCCTGCCCCTCCGGAACCGATCACTCTTTCCAGAAGCACAAAGAGTAACAGGGTGATCACAGGAGAAAACATCACCTGCCAGTAGAACTTGTCTCTGACGATATAAAACAGCAAGGCACCCCAGGCGATCACAATCAAAATAAAATGGGCAATAAACAGCGGCACCACACTCCGTACCATATTGCCCAGTCCGGCCAAGGTCAGGATGACACCAAATGCTCCCAGAGAAATCAGAAGCTTCTTCCAATCACGATGACGATAGAAATCCAACCCTATAATACCGAGCGTCAAAAGAATAGCTAAAATAACCATTGCTTTCATGGTCTTCTCCCTTATAAAAATCAAAGCTTTTCAAAGAAAAGCATACCACAATTATTAATTGTTAAAGCCTGTCAACCACTTCGATCCCAAGAATTTCCAATCCCTGCTTAATCACTTTGGCAGTCAGCGCTGCCAGAGCCAAACGACTCTCTCTGGTCTCTTTGTCAATTCCCTCTTTGAGAATAGGGTTTTGTTCATAGAAACGCATAAAGAGTGTCGTCAGATCATAAAGATAACCGGTGATCTGATGCGGTGCAGCATCTTTGGCTGCTTTCTCCAGGATATCTTCAAAACGCAGAAGCATGACAGTCAGACGGTGTTCAATCTCATTGCCGATTACAATATTCTGACCTATCTCTCCATCATATTTCCTGAAGATACTCATGATACGGGCATAGGCATACTGCTGATAGAGTGAAGTATTGCCCTCCAGACTAAGCATCTTGTCCCAGTCAAAGATATAGTTGGATTCCCTGTTGATCGAAAGGTCGGCATATTTGACTGCACCGATACCAATGACACGGGCAAGTGCCTCAAGCTCTTCCGGGCTATAGTTCTCTTTTTCTTTGATCGCTTCTTTGGCCCGCACGACTGCTTCATCCAAAAGATCGATCAGTTTGACCGTGCCACCATCCCTGGTTTTGAACGGTCTGCCGCCTTTATCCATCATCGTACCGAAAGCCACATGCTCCAGAAGGACATCTTCCCGGACCAGGCCGCTCTCTTTGGCCACACGGAAAACCTGTTTGAAATGTCCTGTCTGACGAGCGTCCACGACATAGGAGATGCGTTTGGCACCGAGTATTTCGGAACGATACCAGAGTGCTGCCAGATCAGTCGTAGCATAGAGGTAACCCCCATCACCTTTTTGCACAATGACAGGGATTTCCTCACCCTCGAGAAAAACACACTTGGCCCCCTCACTGATCTGGAGTTGGCCTTTCTCTTCCAGCGCCTCGATCACTCCCGGCAATCGCTCACTATAAAAACTCTCTGCACTGACATCTTCCCGAGTAAGGTTAACTCCCAGCTTTTCATATACTTCTTCGCAATGCCCCAGTGAAATACCGATGAACTTCTTCCAGAGGGTGAGACAGTGCAGATCTCCGCTTTGTATCTTGACCACATACTCTCTGGCTTTATCCGCAAAAGCACTCTCTTCATCAAAACGCTTCTTAGCATCTTTATAAAACTGCTCCAGGTCTTTGAGGTTTTCACCCCCGTACTCACTTCCGATCTCTTCCAGGTAAGCGATCAGCATGCCAAACTGTGTCCCCCAGTCTCCGATATGATTCTGACGGATCACCTCATCACCCAGAAAAGTGAATAAATTAGCCAGCGTATCTCCGATAATCGTCGATCTCAAATGCCCTACATGCATCTGCTTGGCCATATTGGGACCGGAGTAGTCAACCACCACTTTGAGAGGATCGGCTTTCTTCTCTACACCGGTACGCTCATTGGTGAGTATTTCTCCTGCCTGTTCTGCCAGCCAGTCGTGGTTCAACCAGATATTGATAAAGCCTGGACCTGCAACTTCGACTTTAGCGATCAACCCTTCTGTGTCGATCAGTGCAACCACATCAGCGGCAATTTCACGGGGATTTCGTTTGAGCTGTTTTGCAAGAGGCATGATACCGTTGAACTGGTAATCACCAAATTCCGGTTTGGTAGCCTCAGTCACAGTGACCTGAGCCGTTTCAATAGAAGCTTTGGCTAAAGCATTTTCAATAAGTTGATTGATTTGTTGTTTTAGTTTCATAATCTGCTGTCCGATATGGATTTGGGAAGTGTTTTGAAGTTGGCTGCCGAAGAAGCTGCCAAAAAATGCAAGGCAGCAAAAAATCTAAGGATGGCCTTAAGCGTTTTCGTTTTTAGTCTCAGTAGTGGTTTCAGCTACTTTTGTCTCTTTTTTCTTTTCGATCTCTTTGGCCTCAGGCGTTGTCTCAACAACTTCATTATCCTCTTTAACCGCTTTTTTGAAATCCTTGATCCCCTTACCAACACCTTTTGCAAGATCCGGTATCTTCTTTGCTCCGAAGAGAAGTACCACAATCGCTAAGATGATCAATAGTTCCGGCATACTTGGCATACCCATGTCAATCCTTTGTTTAGCCCCTCTCTCAGGACTATCAATAAATTTTTGTTATTATACTTGAAATTTTTTAAGGGAAGCTATTCCTATTCGGAAGTGCTCTAATTCTCCAGCCAATTGCGAACAAATGCTTCTTCTTCGCTCTCACTATGCTTCAGCCTTGCAGCATTGGCAACGATCGTAAACTCTGCAGCAGCCTGTTTCACATCATCATTGATGATGAAATAGTCATACTCTCCCACTGCATGGATCTCATTTTGTGCATTCACAAGCCGCTTTTGGATCACTTCTTCTTCATCCGTACAGCGTGCACGAAGCCGGTTTTCCAATTCTCGAAGTGTCGGCGGAGTGATAAAAACTGAAGTGGTAATATCATTCAACTTTGCACGCACCAGCCTATGCCCCTGAACATCGATATCAAAGATCACCAGTTTCCCTGCACCCAAAGCTTCCTCTACAGGTTTCATCGATGTACCGTAGTAGTTACCGTGTACCTCTGCATACTCCAGGAAATTTCCGGCCCTGATATCATCTTCAAAAGCTTCCCGGCTGACAAAATAGTAATCTGTTCCATCAGCTTCTCCATCCCTTGGCGCTCTGGTCGTTGTAGAGATAGAGAAGTAGTACTCTCCGATATCCCCGGATGCTGCTGAAATAATTGTGCTCTTCCCTGCTCCGCTGGGTCCTGAAAGTACCAGAATTGCGCCAGACATCCTAATCCCCCTTCGGAAATCTGATGGAGATACTGACTTCAGCACCCTTCAGCAGCTTCTTTATCTTCCTGGGCTTCATCGCTCTCATTGCTTCCAGCAGATTTTTCTCAAACTTCGCTTCCTTCTTTTTAATCTTACGGGATATTTTTTCCTTCTTTTTCTTTATGGGTTCTTTCTTTTTTTTCTGTTCTTTCTCTTCGATCATCAATTCCTCAGGTTCCATATCACTCTCCTCATTTTCAGCGATCTCCAACCACTCTTCGGTCAGAAGCTGTTTTATTTTTTCTATCTCCGCGCTATCCAATATTGAGTTTTCTATTTCCTGATCACTTTTGTTTTCATCAACCCCTGCAGAGACAACATCTCCTGCATCAAATGTCTCCTCCGGCTTCTCCGGAAGAGTTTCGATTACTCTGCTGATTTCAGAAGGAAGAAAAGGCTTTGCAACAACACTGTCGATCCCCTCAACTATTTTCTCTTTCTGGGAACTGAATAAAATCTTTTTTCTGGCTGTCACTTTATTCGAGAATGCTTTGATTCCCTCTTCATTACAGCAATCCTCATCCATAAAGAGAATATCATATCGACCTTGCGGGACCACCTCATAACCGGTGATCTCATCGATATGGATATTCGCACTGCCTGTAACTAAAGAGATTAGGCGTGAAATTACCGGATTGGTGTTAACAAGAAGGATTTGCATTAAAGGCTGCTCCAATATAGTATTAATAGGATATTTTATACTAATTTGGGTTAAGGAAAGGGAAGACCCAATGAAAAAAATGAGCGCCTAAAAACCTTTTATTACCACACGATCAATGTCATGACGTACCTCCTCTATATTTTACCATAAAAACCGTTAAAATTCTACTAATTCTAAATATTTTAATGATTTTATTCTATTCATCGTTAAAATATGTTAAAATACCACTATGTTAACGAAAAAACAAAGAACCAAAATAGACACTTTACGAAAAGAGTATTTTCAATCTGCTGCGGGTAAGGAACAACTGCTTAAACTCATATCTGAGACTGAAGTTTTTGAGCAGGTCTATAACTCAAATGCCATCGAAAACTCAACTCTGAGCATAGAAGAGACAGAAAAAATCCTTTTGCAAATAGACTTGGACAGGTATGTATCGGAAATAGAGATATTTGAGGCAAAAAATCTAGCTCGTGTGACTGAGTATATAGATAACAATGCCAAAGAAAAAGAGCTGAATTCGGAAATAATACTTTTTTTGCATAAAATCCTTATATCTAACATCAGAAATGATATTGCCGGCAGGTTTAGGATGGGTGATGAGTATGTCAGGGTAGGCAATCACATCGCTCCTGCTCCCTCTCAGATAGCAGAAGGCTTGGAGCAAACCTTTATGACATATAAGGAAGATATTTCTCAAAACATTGTCGAAAGAATAGCACGATTTCATCTGGACTTTGAGACACTTCATCCTTTCATAGATGGTAACGGACGTATAGGGAGAAGTCTCAATAATTATCTGCTGATACGAGAAGGGTATGTGCCTGTAATTATAAGATTTTTAGACAGGCAAGAATATTATAAAGCGTTTCAAGAGTTTAATATGCTGGGGAAAGCAGAGATAATGGAGCAGATAATTTATGGGGCTTTGGTGAACAGTTATTATAAGCGATTGGCATACCTTAAAGGCTTGAAAATAGTGACTCTCAATAGTTACGCAAAAACCCATAAGCTCTCACACTCAAACCT
>JAYEND010000117.1:0-12546 GCA_034721895.1 Campylobacterota bacterium
TGTCTGAATCAGGGGGGATGCCAAGAGGACATCTCCATTGGATCGCTGAACGATAATTAGAATTCTAGTGATCTGTTTCATCAAAAGGCCTGTAGAGAAAAGAACTGAAGTATATAAAGAGCATCGTCGTCAAATGCCCAAGCAGATAAGAGTCACCCAGCATGATAATGAGAAAGAGAACCGCAAGAGCCATGCCAGCCTTCTGCTGCAAAATATCCTGACTCTTCAGGGCAAACCGTATCTGGAAATAGAAAATTGCCACAAGAGCCAATATACCCAAAATACCAAACTGTACTGTTTCCAAAATATACATATTGTGCGGTTGTGTCGTTGTAAATGCCTCGGGACTGTTTCGTTTATTGACGACTTCGTAACTCTGTTTAAAATCTCCTGTGCCCACGCCTATCAATGGATTTTCTTTGATAATTTCAAAAGAGTTGATAGCGAAATTGACGCGCAGGCCGATACTTGAGTTTTTCTGCTTTTCAAATTCACGGATATCGTGCCGGATCAATTCCGCCCTCTCCTGGAAAACAGGACTGAACGAATAGGCCATGACCAAAATAGCGATGATGGCTGTGCTTGCGTAGAGCATACTTTTAAAATTGAAATGATAGCGTTGAAAAAAAAGAAGAGTCAGCATCACCATGTATCCTATCTGTCCCGTTCTTCCGATTGTGATAAACATATTGATACTCATTCCAAGAAAAAAGAGGGCAAAAAATACTTTCTTTTCTCTGCTCAATGTTTGATCAAACAGTATATAGTATCCGGTCAGGTAGACGGCAAATGCCAAAAAAGGATTATAAGAGAGATGGCTGATAAAAGGCGTAGGATTTTCAACTGTTGCTTTGAGAAAAGGAGGAATGATCTCAAACCAGACCAGATAAGAGAACAGGACCGAAATACCCATTGCAATTAAAAAAGCTGAGATATAGTAACGGATATCTTCTCTCTTCACCAGCGTCATCATGATGGGCAGCAACAATAACGCCCACTCTTTTTTGATCATATGCAAACCCCAGGAGATATCCTCCGTCCACAGCATGCCTATAAAGTGCAGCAGATAAAAAAACAGTACTGCCTGCACAACCCTGGAGTGCTTGACCAATCTCCACGTATCACCGAAAGAATGTCTAAAAAGCCATAGCAGAACGATCAATCCTGCAAAAATATTATTTACAGCTACAGAGAGCGGCAGCGTAAAACCAAAGAGCATCATCAGCCATGAACCTATCCTGCCACTGCTATATGAGACTTTGGGGAAAAGCTTAGTCATGATAATACGCTTCAAACTGGTTTTTCCACCGTTGATGCAGCCAAAACCACTCTTCAGGTTTTTTTCTGATGACTTCTTCGGTAATCCTGGCCTGTTTCTGCACCGACTCCAGGATATCTTTCTCTTTATTGTCACTCTTTTCTGTGATAATAGGCTCATAAAATGTCATTGTATAATGCTGGTGGTCTTCTGTTGTAATAAATACCGGGATGATCAAGGCATCAAAGCGTTTTCCCAAAATTGCAGCTGAGGGCGTATGCCTGACCGGTTTTCCAAAAAAGTCAACCAGTATCCCCTCTTTTTCGCTGGTGTTTTGGTCTACAAGAAGTCCAAGCATTCTCCCCTCTTTGAGCACATTGATCATCTGTTTCATCGCCCCTTTCTTATCTACCAATTCGACATCAAACTGCTCTCTGTTCTGTCTCAATACAACATCCATCACATCCGAGTCCAGTTTCCTTCCTATGATCGTAAGCGGACCGAACCTGGCAGCAATCGAAAGTGCAACCAACTCCCAGTTGCCATAGTGCGCCGTCGTCAGGATCACCTTTTTTCCCTTCTCCAAAGCATCCGTCAGAACAGATTCATTGACAAAGGTGATTTTTTGCAGCAGTTCTTCTCTGGATATACCCTGATTTTTGACAAAATCTACCAACGATAGTGCCAGATTAAAATAGCATGCTTTGATAATTTTCTCTTTCTCTTCATCCGACAATTTATCGCCATAAGCCAGATCCAGATTGACCCTTGCAATTCTTCGATGTTTCTTGTCAATACGATAAATAAGGGAGGAGAATCCCTTCATGAGCAAGTACATTACACGATTTGGAACGATCCAAATCAAAAATTTAAGCGTATTAAAGAGGGAGAGATAAAGCATATCTTTCATTGGAGTAATTCCTTGGCTAAACCCACAATCTCATTAAAATCAATCTCATGAATACAGAAATCTGTTTTATTGAGTCTCGCAGGATCAATTGTTTTTCCACAATCAACTACTTTATTGATCTCTGTTTCCAGTGTATTTCTTCCACTGGGTGTCGGTCCGAATATCATAATACTCGGACGATTCATCGCCCATGCAAAATGGGTTGGACCACTGTCACCGCCAATCACCAGATCGGCTGAAGAGATCAGGGCTTTCAACTCATTGAGATTCAACTGTGGCAATACTCTTGCCTTACTGTGTTCTGCAACATATTGAGCATACTCCTTTTCATCACTGCTGCCCCATACCAGAAGATGATTCCCCTCCATGACATTGATAATCTCTGCAAATTTCTCTTTCGGATAGATTTTACTCTCCCAGCTTGAACCTAAAATATGGATGATATTCTTCTGGTCCTCTATCAGAAAAGAAGCTGTTTTGCTCCTATCCTTCTCTGCAAAAAAGAGAAAACTCTCTTTCTTTTTCAGTAAATTTCTACCAAAATTCAAACCCAGAGCTGATCCGATCAAATCCATATTCCGATAAATGACATTCTCTTCATAGGGAACAGAGTACGATTTTTGATAGAAAGAAGCAGCAGCCTTTTCACGAATGGAGTCTTTATCAAACCCGGCGCTAAGTCCAAGTATACGGGAAACCAGAGCCGACTTGATCAAGCCCTGGGCATCAATGACAATATCATAATTCTTTGCAGCATAGTGTTTCAATCTCCTGATCTCTGAAAAAATCTGAAACTTATCTTTTTTGATCGCTTTAAGATTGACTGGGAGTATCGTCTCAATATGGGGATTGTGCTCTAAAACACCCACAAATCCCTGCTCCACGATCCAGTCAATTTGACTTTCGGGAAGATGCCGTTTGATAAACTGCAAAGCTGCCATTGCATGAACAATGTCACCCAATGCCGAAAGCTTTACAATCGCAATCTTCACCCTGAACACCTCTTCTTTTTGTTATAATTCTATCTAAATACTCTAAAGACACCCTCAAAGGCATACTATGATCTGTATTTTCGACTGTGAAACAATCCCCGACTATAGCCTGATCCAAAAGACATTTGATGTCAAAGGACTGAGCGAATATGAGGCTATCATCAAAGCACAAAATGAGTATCAGGAGTCTCACAAAACAACCTTTCTTCCCCTCGCTTACCACCGTGTCGTAGCACTTTCTGCCGTCATAGCTGATGAGTTCGGAAACTTCATCAAGGTTGGGGACTTTGGGAACGAAAGCGATGATGAGGAAGAGATCATCCATCATTTCTTTAGTTTCATCGAAGAAAAAAATCCCAAGCTGGTCTCTTTCAACGGACGGGGATTCGATATGCCGATGCTCCTGATACGGGCGATGAAATACAATCTCTCTTTCCCCGCCTATTTCGATCAGAGCAACCCCCGGCTCAATAAAAGCAAATGGGAAAACTATCGTCAAAGATACGCTGAACACTTTCACACTGATCTACTTGACTCTCTGGGCAGTTTCGGTGCCGTCCGAAACCTTAAACTCGACACACTTTGCACCATGGCAGGCATCCCCGGAAAATACGATGTTTCGGGAGACCAGGTTTTTGAACTCTTTTATCAGGGAGAGATCGACAAGATCAGGGAATACTGCCAATCCGATGTCCTCAACACCTACTGGCTCTATCTCAAATATGAACTCCTCAAAGGCACATTGACTATCGAGGACTATTACCGTTTCCTGCAGACGATGCAGGAGAAATTGCCGGAGCTGGGATATCACGAAGTCTTTACGAAAGCGATTGATGAAGAGCTTAAACAGTAAGCTTTTTTTGCTATAATCACACTAATTTCAAACTCCAAGGGTCACAAATTCAAATGAAAACCTCTTTACTGCTCACTGTTTACTGTTCACTGCTCACTTTTGCGGGAGTTTTATCGTGATCGGTATCGTCGACTACAATATGGGGAATCTCGCCTCAGTCATCAATGCCTTTGCCAAAGTAGGAGCAGATGCCCGTGTCGAGAGTGATCCGGAGAAGCTTCAGGAGTATGACAAGTTGATACTCCCCGGTGTCGGTGCCTTCGGGGATGCGATGGAGCATTTGGCAGAGAGAGGCATGGATGAAACCGTCAAACACTTTGCTGCCAGCGGCAAACCGCTGTTGGGGATCTGCCTTGGGATGCAGCTGCTTTTTGAGAGCAGTGAAGAATTTGGCAACCACAAAGGACTGGAATTGATCCCCGGAAAAGTCATTGCCTTTGATGAGAGCAAATTTGACCATCCTCTGAAAGTGCCGCATATGGGGTGGAACGAATTGTTCCAGGTGAAGAGTGAAGAGCAAAGAGTGGAGAGTGAATTGTTTGATAGCTTACCTGATGAATTTTACCTCTACTTTGTACACTCATTTCATGCAGTGTGTGATGATAAATACACCATTGGGAAAACACATTATGGTTATGAGTTTGCAAGTGCTGTTCAAAATGGAAATATTTACGGCATTCAACCCCACCCGGAAAAAAGCCACAATAATGGGCTTAAAATCATAGAAAATTTTACAAAATTATAAAACGGAGCAATAATGACCAACATCATTCACTATTCACTGCACTCCATCAGGAGTGACCGATGATTATATTACCCGCGATCGACCTTAAAGACGGCAAAGCCGTACGCCTGAGCAAAGGCATCATGGAATCGGCAAAAATCTACTCTGATGAACCCTGGCAGGTAGCCAAACGCTTTGAAGAACTTGGGTCTGAATGGCTTCATTTAGTTGACCTCAACGGTGCCTTTGCGGGAGAACCCCAAAACCTGGAGCAGATCAGAAAGATCAGGGAATACTGCAACCTCAAGATGGAGCTTGGTGGCGGAATTCGTGATGAAGAGACGATCAAAATGTATCTCGATCTCGGTGTCGATCGACTGATCCTGGGTTCTGTCGCAGTCAAAGATCCGGAGTTTGTCAAAGCCATGGCAGCCAAATACCCTATCGTAGTGGGTATCGATGCCATTGATGGGATGGTCGCCGTCGAAGGCTGGGCAGAAGTAAGTGAAATGAAAGCGGCCGATCTGGCAAAAGCCTTTGCCGATGCAGGTGTTGAGGCAATCATTTGTACTGATGTCGGACGGGATGGGATGCTCAGTGGTGTCAATATCGATTTTACCCTCGATATTGCCAAAGCCAGCGGGCTGAACACCATCGCAAGCGGCGGGCTGAAAGATATCGATGATATCAAAAACCTGATCGATGCCGGCGCTTACGGTACCATCGTTGGAAAAGCTTTCTATGAAGGAACTCTGGATCTTGAAGACGCCTTTAAGCTGGCAAAAGGAACCTGATGCAAGAATCTTATCAGGAACTCACTCTTTCCCTGGACAAACAGTATACTGATTTCATCGCCGATTTTGTTGCCAATATCTTTGGTGACACACTTGAGATTGGCAGAGATACGATTGTTGTCCGAAGCGAGAACGACTTGGGCTATGTCAAGGATGCGGTAGAGTCATTGATCGCTACTCTTGACAACAGGATCATTATCAACTTCAAACTCGAAGAGAAAAAAAATGTCGACTGGATCAAACAGTATCAAAATTCCGTCAAACCGATCGAAGCCGGCAAGTTTTATATTCACCCAAGCTGGTTCGAATCCAAGCCTAAGAAGATCAATATCAATATAGATCCGGCTCTGGCATTTGGCTCTGGCCATCATGCTACCACATACAGCTGTCTGGAAGCGATCGAAGAGACAATTAAAGGCAGAGAACATGTCCTCGATGTGGGATGCGGCAGCGGCATACTCGGGCTGGCCTGCTCCAAACTGGGGGCTGAGGTGGAACTCTGCGATACTGATCCTCTTTCGGTTAAAAGCTGCCGGGAGAATTTTAAACTCAACCATGAGAACTATCATAAACTCTGGGAAGGTTCAGTTGACAAAGCAGAAGGATGTTATGATGTTGTCATTGCCAATATCATAACCGATGTACTTCGATTTATTGCCCAGGACTTAAAGAAAGCAACTAAATTGGGAGGAACTTTGATACTTTCAGGAATTTTAGATACAAAAGAGCCGCTGGTTCTCCCCTCGTTCTCAGATTTGACGCTGATTGGGAAAAAACAGAAAGATGAATGGATCACATTGATCTATAAAAAGGAAACGGATGAATAACCCCAATAACCAAAATAATAATCAAGACAATAATAACAATAATTTTTTCAACAACAACCCGCTGCTGGCCTTCGCGCTCTTTTCGATCGTGATCATTATGATCTTTAAAGCTGTAGTCGGTGATGGTGAAGGTATTGGGAATATGGTCAACAGCCAGACATCCCTCACCAAGCAGGTAACCTACTCTGATGTCAAGGGCCTCATCAAAGAGGGTAAAATAACCAATGTTAAATTATCCCCTTCCGCCATCGAAGCAATCGGTAGCGACAATGGGAAAAAGATACGATATATCGCACAGAATGTTCCCGCACTCGACGAAGACCTGATCCCTCTTCTTGAAGAGAAAAAAATAAAATATGAGGGGGTTATGGGCGGAGGATGGCTCTCTGACCTGATCAGCATGATGCTCCCGATCCTTATCTTCTTTGCGATTTGGATCTTCCTTGCCAAGCGTATGCAGAAAGGCATGGGTGGCGGTATCCTCGGTGTCGGAAAAGCGGGAAAACTGATCAATTCAGAAAAACCGGAGACCCGTTTTGATGATGTGGCGGGTGTCGAAGAGGCGAAAGACGAAGTCAAAGAGATCGTTGATTTTCTCAAGTATCCTGAGCGTTACATGGAGTTAGGAGCCAAAATTCCAAAAGGTGTACTTCTCGTGGGGCCTCCGGGTACTGGTAAAACACTCCTCGCCAAGGCAGTTGCAGGGGAAGCCTCTGTTCCCTTCTTCTCGGTAAGCGGATCAAGCTTTATCGAAATGTTTGTCGGTGTCGGTGCGAGCCGTGTCAGAGACCTCTTCGAACAAGCCAAAAAAGAGGCACCTGCGATCATCTTTATCGATGAGATCGATGCTATCGGCAAGAGCCGCGCCGCCGGTGCACAGATGGGCGGAAATGATGAGAGGGAACAGACACTCAATCAGCTTCTTGCCGAAATGGACGGCTTCGGAACCAATACACCTGTCATCGTCCTCGCCGCAACCAACAGACCCGAAGTCCTCGATGCAGCACTTCTCAGAGCCGGTAGATTTGACCGTCAGGTACTTGTTGACAAGCCCGATTATGAAGGAAGACTCGAAATCCTCAAAGTCCACAGCAAAGATGTCAAACTCTCAAGCAAAGTCGATATGGCGATTATCGCCAAATCAACTGCCGGACTTGCGGGGGCAGACCTTGCAAATATCATCAACGAGGGCGCCCTCCTTGCCGGCCGTCAGAACAAAAAGGAGATTGAACAATCAGACCTGATGGAAGCGATCGAAAGAGCCTTTGTCGGTTTAGAAAAGAAGAATAGAAAGATCAATGAGCTCGAAAAGAAGATCGTCTCTTACCACGAAAGCGGCCATGCCCTGATGGCGGAACTCACCAAGGGGGCAACACGTGTCACCAAAGTCTCGATCATCCCGCGTGGATTGGGTGCATTGGGCTATACACTTCACCTGCCTGATGAAGAGAACCGATTCCTCAAGCAGAAGCATGAACTCCTGGCAGAGATCGATGTTCTGCTTGGCGGTAGAGCTGCCGAAGAGGTTTTCCTCGGTGAAATCTCCACAGGTGCAGGAAATGACCTGCAGCGAGCCACGGATATCATCAAAGATATGATCTCTGTTTACGGAATGAGTGATGTAGCCGGTTTAATGGTTTTGGAAAAATCCCAGAACAGCTTCATTGGCGGAGGAATGGCACAGAAAGATTACAGCGAAAAGATGGCAGAGAAGATCGACGAAGAAGTCAAATCACAACTTGATGAACATTATATCCATACAAAAAATACACTCAGAGAATACAGCGGTGCGATCGAAGAGATGACAGAGGTCCTGCTCGATGTTGAAGTGATCGAGGGCTCTAAAGTTCGCAAAATCATTGCAGATTATGAAAAAGCAAAAGGCATGGAAAGCCGTCTCGCACACAGTGACAAAGTTGCCGAAGAGCAACAGAAAGAGAAAGCAGGTCCGGAAAACAAAGAAACTGATACGAAAGCTTCGGACTCCGAAGCCTGAGATGATCAAACCCAATCTGATCTATATCCTCCCCAACCTTTTCACTGCTTCAAGTATCTTTGTCGGGGTGATCAGTATCGTCAAGGCAAGCAAAGGTGAGTTTGAAACAGCCGCATGGCTGATTCTACTCGCATTGATCTTTGACGGACTAGACGGCAGGATAGCCCGTTTAACCAACACTACCAGCAAATTCGGTATCGAATTCGACTCCTTGGCAGACATCATCTCCTTTGGAATTGCACCGGCCATGCTGCTCTATTTCTATATAGGAGGAGAATACGGCAGATTCGGTATTTTGGTTTCAGCCCTCTACGTGATCTTCGGCGCTATCCGATTGGCCCGCTTTAATGTGACAACAGCGCATATTGATCCATCCGTTTTTATTGGACTGCCTATCCCGACAGCTGCAATTTTTGTTGCCACATGGGTGTTGCTTTTTCAGGAGTATGCTCCAAAAACAATGGGTATGGTCCTTTTAATCATGATACTGGCAGTAGCCATTCTGATGGTCAGTAATTTTCGCTACCCCTCCTTCAAGAAGATCGATATGAAAAAGCCGCTTGTCTTTAAAACCCTGATCGCCCTTACTCTTATCGCTTCCCTGATCTACCTCTTCTCCACAGAGGGCTTTGCTCTGGTAATCCTCGTTTATGTACTTTATGGACCGATCAGAGCACTAAAGAGTATGAAAAGGGCAGGGAGGCTGACTTAAGGGCAATATGCATGTCTCTTGCTTTAAAAAAAAATTTCCAGTATAATGCAAAAAAATTAAGAAGGAGAGAAAATGACTTATATCATCAATCATAGCGACAAGCAGTTCACCAAAGTTGCATCTGCTCTCCTTCTGCTCCTTTCACTCTAATCGTCTGACGATCCACATTTTACAAATTTAACCCAAATAAATCCATGGAATTCTTGAAATAGCTGCAATGCTTGTATTCAAGGGTGCTTTAGAA
This sequence comes from Campylobacterota bacterium, assembly GCA_034721895.1. Lineage (GTDB taxonomy): Bacteria > Campylobacterota > Campylobacteria > Campylobacterales > Sulfurovaceae > SZUA-451. The sequence goes on from JAYEND010000117.1 coordinate 9,311, forward strand.
AATTTGAATCGCACCCGTAGGTTCGGTGATGATTTTCTGAAGTGCCCTTGGATGCAATGGTTGTAGCTAGTTCTGAATTCCATGGATTTATTTGGGTTTAATCCCTTAGTTTCTAATAACCATAATTTCGGTAAAATTAGACAATTTTTCAAGCTTTTGGAGAGACAAAAGCTTCAGCTCCATGCATTAGTTTGGAGTGTAGTGACTAAAAGGCAATACCATGAATAAAGAGATTATTAAAATATTTGATACCACATTGAGAGATGGCGAGCAGAGTCCCGGTGCATCGATGAACACAGAAGAGAAAATTCAGATCGCCATACAGCTGGAGCGATTGGGTGTGGATATCATCGAGGCGGGATTTGCAGCTGCCAGTCCAGGAGATTTCGATGCGATCAGCAGGATCGCACAACGCATTACCAACTCAACTGTCTGCTCTTTGGCCAGAGCCATTGATTCTGATGTCAAGACAGCTGGAGAGGCTGTATCAAAAGCAAAGATGAAGCGTATCCATACCTTTATCGCCACCAGTCCCATCCATATGGAATACAAACTGAAAATGACTCCTGATGAAGTGATCAGAAGAGCCGTCAGGGCAGTTGAATATGCCCGAACCTATGCAGATGATGTTGAGTTCAGCTGTGAAGATGCCGGCCGCTCGGATATCATCTTCCTGAAAGAGATCACCGATGCGGTTATTGAAGCAGGGGCCAGTACTATCAATCTGCCTGATACAGTCGGATTCAGGCTTCCGCATGAGATCGGTGCAATGGTTAAAGAGATGAGTGACTACATCAGAGATCGTGCCATCATTTCAGTCCACAACCACAATGATCTTGGCCTTGCCGTTGCCAACTCACTGGAGAGTATCAACAGCGGTGCCCGACAGGTAGAGTGCACTATCAATGGTTTAGGTGAGCGTGCCGGCAATGCCGCACTGGAAGAGATCGTCATGGCGTTAAAGATCAGGTCCGATGTGTTCGGAGCGTTTGAAACCAATATCAATACCAGAGAGATCTATCCCAGCAGCCGTTTGATCGCGACCATTACGGGGATCGAGCCGCAGCCCAACAAAGCGATCGTAGGGAAAAATGCCTTTGCTCATGAGAGCGGTATTCATCAGGACGGGGTATTGAAAAACAAATCCACCTATGAAATCATCCGGCCCGAAGACATCGGATTGGATATGGAAGATACGCTGGTACTGGGTAAACACTCCGGGCGGGCGGCTTTCAAGGACAAATTGGCCAAGTTGGGCTTCAGGCTTGAAGATAGTGAGCTGAACGCTGCCTTTGATCGATTCAAAGAGTTGGCCGACAAGAAAAAAGAGATATATGATGATGATCTGAGAGCATTGGTCACCAGTCAGATGGCCAATGTTCCCAAAACATATGAATTGGTCAGCCTGCAATTGATGGATTGCAGCAACGGTGTACCGAGTGCTGCTGTCACGATCAGACATAAGGATGAGGAGATCACCGATGCCGGCATCGGTGATGGCACCATCGATGCAATCTTCAAAACCATCGACCGCATTTCAGGTCACCAGGGACAGCTCATGGATTACAAAGTCAAATCTGTCTCCAAAGGCAAAGATGCCCTTGCCAATGTCACCGTCAAAGTCACATTTAATGAGAATGAGCCTGCGATCATCGGCCACGGTCTGAGCCTCGATACCATGCTCGCCTCAGCTAGAGCCTACATTGGCGCTTTAAATAGCTATTTGAGTATGGAGGGGATGCTGAAACTGCGACATACGGATAGTACGGAGACGATATAACCGTAGGGTGCGTAATCACGCACCTTCAAACATGCAAACAACACAATCATGATATGTATAAAATCTGACATAAGCGGTACGTGATTACGCACCCTACATATATCTCTTCAAAATCTCCGGAATCTCAATACTTCCGTCTTCATTTTGATAATTTTCCATAATCGCGATCAATGTCCGCCCTACGGCGAGTGCGGATCCATTGAGAGTATGCACCAGTCTGTTTTTCTTCCCCTCTTTGAAGCGTATCTTTGCACGTCTGGCTTGAAAATCCCTTGTGTTTGATATTGAAGAGATTTCACGGTACCTATTTTGACCCGGAAGCCACACTTCCAGATCAATCGTCTTGGCAGCAGAGAACCCCAGGTCTCCGCCACAAAGCTCTACTACTCTGTGCGGCAAACCCAAAGCACTAAGAATATCGGAGGCATTTTGTACCATCATTTCGAAAATTTCATCACTTTTATCCGGATGGGAGATGGCAACCATCTCAACCTTGTCAAACTGGTGTTGCCTGATCATTCCACGTGTATCACGCCCTGCACTTCCTGCCTCTTTTCTGAAACAGGGAGTATACCCGGTCATAAGAAGAGGCAGTTCCTTTTCATTTAGAATCTCATCATTATACAGATTGGTCAACGGCACTTCAGCTGTTGGGATCAAATAAAGATCTTCATCTTCTATCTTAAAAAGGTCATCACCAAATTTTGGCAGTTGCCCGGTACCTTGCAGCATCGTCGAATTATTCATAAACGGTACACAAAATTCTTCAAAACCTTTTTCTCTGTTTGTATCAAGGAAAAAGTTTATCAACGCCCTCTCCAGTCTGGCAGCATCCCCTCGAAGCACAGAGAATCTGCTCCTGGCAAGCTTCACGCCTCTCTCGAAATCTATCCAGTCATTGATCTCTGCCAGTGCCCAGTGTTCTTTGGGTTCAAAATCAAAAGTTCGAGGCTCAAGCACTTTTTGCAACTCCACATTCTCCTCTTCGTCAATACCTTCAGGTACCGTATCATTCGGAAAATTCGGAATAGCCAATGCCACTTCATACAGTGCTGCATCTGCTTCCCTGGCTTTATCCTGCAGAACGGCTATCTCCTCTTTCTTGGCATCCACTTTTGCTTTTAACTCAGCGATATCTTTGCCCTCGCGTTTATATTCACCAAAAAGCTTTGACATCTGATTTTGCTCTGCTCGCGCAGATTCAAATGCGGCATTCGCTGCTTTCAGGGATGCAAAGAGTGTTTCCAGCTTTTCAAGTGTGCTATTATCCACACCTTTTTTCTGAAGTTTTTTTGCTGCTTCATCAACGTTATTCTGGAGATATTTCAGATCGATCATACTATATATACCTGTCTATTAAAAATTTGAGAGAATTATAGGGTAAGATTAAGAAGAGACTGATTAAGAGCAAAAACTCTTAATCAGTCGCCCGGATTTAAATCCGGGGTCACATGAC
>JAYEND010000118.1:0-2967 GCA_034721895.1 Campylobacterota bacterium
TTGAAGCGGAATCAAAATCGGAGAGTTTTTCGGTCTAGCAGAACACTTACGTTACACACTAAAGATGCACTCGAACCTCATCTTTCATCGAATGTATTATATCTGTTTTTTCTGATTTTACAATAAGGTCAGGCAAAAAAAATTAAAATTTCTCTAAATTTGTTGTTGTGATTTGGGAATATAGATTAATTTACTCATTTTTGATCCCTTTTATAAGGTATCTCTAACAAGTATTATAAGATTTTTTAAGCCTAAATGGAAGAGTTAGGCTGTGAGGGTTTTACGAGTAAACCAAATTTCTCTGCTTTTTCAGGATCTGTTCTGTCCCAACTGACAAACTCTTTTTTCAGGATATTTTGATAAAAGTTGTCTAGGAGCTTCCTGTCTTTGTCGGTCAACTTTTCGATGATCATTCTGCCGCCGAAATGTGCCTGTAGGGCAGGTTTGGTATCCAAGGGTTTAAGAAACCGGTCAAAATAGCCCTCTATTCTCACTTTGCCTGCTTCATCTTCTCCTGTTGTGCCACAGACGATAAATGAAGCAATTATCTTTGACTCTATCTGCTCTTTGTGTGTTGAGAGTAGTTCCATTAACCGCTTGTGTGCTCCATCGATCCAGATACCTGAACCGATGATAAATTTATCATATTTTTTGATGCCTTCATCAAAATCCATCGTTTCGATATTAATGATATCTACACCGCTGCCAATCCCTTCGGCGATCCACTTGGCAGTATCTTCCGTCGCACCATATCGCGTACCGTAGATCAAGGCAACTTTATCAGACTTCCCCTCTACCAATGGCTTGATACTATTGCCGAAACTATAAGCAGAAGCAGAAGCTAGCACAATTGCGGTATAAAGTAAAAAATTTCTTCGATCCATTTTTATCTTTAGTAATCTATACTTTGGCGGCAAGTTTGTCAAAAATCTCTTTGATCTCTTCACCGGATCTTTGTGCCAACTTCTGTACATCCGTTTTGGATACATGATATTGGTGCGTAAGTTCTTTTTGTTTCTCTTCCCATAAATCTTCACTCTCCATTTTGGCAAGATGTGCCTTGAGAGCCGCTACATCCAGCCCTTCTTGACCTTTTTCAGAAGCTTTTTGTGCAAACTCTTCTGCAGCAACTTTTATTTTGTCCAACTTATCACGTGCTTCGATGACATTGAGATTTGCCTTGAGATCATCCACTTTGTCTTCCAAATCAAGATCATCATATGCATCACTGAGCTTAGCACTCACGTCTGCAAAACTTTTTTTCAGATCAGCCCAGAACTTACCGGCTTCTTCACCAAAATCTTCACTGAGTTCTTCTATCTTCTCCCCGGACTCATCAACTGCTTTTTTAGATTTTTCAATAATCTCTTTCAACTCTTTTTCCATAATATGTCTCCTTATAATTCAGATAATACAAGTATACCATTTTTTGAGTTCATTACGTCAGAAAGATTCACTCAGGAGATTCACTCACACTTCGGCCAGCCATATCCCCAGCGCCAGGGTAGGCCGGTACAGGGCATACCACCAACACGGACTGCCCTATACATCAGATCTGCTATAACTATATAGAGTCTATGAACCTCCTCCCGGGAGAGTTGGTACTCTTTTTGCAACTCAGCAGCTCGCGTATCACCAGTGTCAAAGACGCATGCTCTCAATGCAAGATCTGCTTTTTTGCGATCTTCGAAACTTTTTGTCGCATTGTTATCACGTTCCCCACCTGTATGGTATGCCTGATCATGCTTGATGCAGCATGCTTGCCAGGGTGGAATTGCTCCATGGTTTACTTGAAAGCCCTGGATCTTTCCAGCCAGATATTCCCAACCTACAGAGAGTCCACCACTGCAACCATCTGTAGTGAATGCCGATAGGGTACTTTTGGAATTTTTCTTTTGGGTTATCAGTTGCTTATGGCGATCCATCTCCAGCATACGCTCCAGAGTATCGACAGTGAAAGATTCCTCTGCACTGAAAGTTGCAGTAGAGGCAAAAAACAGACTCAATGTTATTAGCAAAATCTTCTTTGACCACATCCGATTCATCAATTATCACTGTTACGGATGGGCTTTTCTATACGCTTTCAACTCTGTAAGCAGCCAGTCACTGCTGTATTGCGTGGCTTTTCCGGGACAGTGCACCTGATACTTTTTGCCGGACAATTCACTCTTGGTAGCAGAATATCGGATGAAATCCTCGGAAGTTTTGATCTTCTCCTTATAGTAATCATACTTCTTGGTAATATGCTCTTTAGCATCAGGTCCCGCATGCATACTTCCATTCCTCTCATAGGTGCATGATGTTTTTCCGACAAAATCAAGCAGATGATTGATCTCCTGCTGCGTATCGGCAAGTAGGGTACTGCCGGCCAATAAGAGTATGGATAGAATAATAGATTTAAACATTTTTTTCCTTTATTAGTTAATCAAGCTGCCAAATATAGATATCTTTCTCATCACCGGAACTGATAAGAATATGCTCATTCAGGAAAGTGATTTTATTAACGACTGCATGATGGCCGACCAAACGATCGATTTTCTCTCTGCTTATTATATCAAAAAGCTGCAGATCATGGTTGACACCGCTGGAGTAGATACCCACACTGGCATCTGGACTCAGTGCCACACTGTAAACGAGAAAATCACTCCTGAGATGATAGGCTTTGCCGCCGATCGGATAGACTCCGACCCGCCTGTCTTGTCCTGCCGTAATAATGACACCTTTGCTATAGGCGACTCGATAGACATTATCAAGGTTTTCCGAAGAGAAGGTGTGTTCCACCTGTGAACTCCCAACGTCGATAACCCTGACTGTTCCGCTCTCATCAGACATCACCATCTTCTTTTTATCATCACTCAGTACGATATCACCCAGGGTACTCTCCGAGATATGACTGCGATAGACTTGATACCCCTCCGCCTGATCATATAGGATCATATCCGAACCGAAAGTACCAAAAAGTATATG
>JAYEND010000119.1:0-12414 GCA_034721895.1 Campylobacterota bacterium
TCTTCCCGGAGGGTGCGGTGCTTTCGCCCATACTCTGCGTTAGATTTTTTCAACTTAGCTACGGCTAGGTTTTCAAAAATCTGCCTTGATTATGAACGAAATCACAGCATCAAAAATTTGGGTATTTAGTTGGCGGGGTAATAACAGCAATATTTTTGAATGCAATTGATAATTCTTTCACTGTAATCCTTTTTCTATTTTATGGGTATCTGGGGTTGTTAAAGGTGCCCTTTATCTGAAAGCACCTTCTTTTTTATATCCAGCCGGTAGATCAAATACCTTACTTGGTGCTTTGGCTTCTTTGAATTCTATGAGCTCAATTGAAGATTTCAATGGTTGTCCCATCATCATAGTGGTTTGCTTTGAATAGACATGAACGCCTTTTATCTTTCTCATCTCCTGTTTTATAGCGTCCATATTTTGGCTCATACCGGGCATCTGAGCCAGCATGCCAATCGCATATTTTGAATAGAGGCCTTCATCGACCTTGATATCCTCTGTAGCCCAAATTTCCGAACTTGTCGTACCCATTGACATTGTAATCGTTTGAAGGTATTTCCGGCACTTCCATTTACCGATTTTCTTTTTCTCTTTCGTCTCTTCCACCTTCACATCCATTTGCATCATCTTGCCCATGAACTGCTGATATTTTACCTTTTCTTCTGCTGACATATCCCCTGTCTTTCCCATAACCCTGGAAATATCCATTGGCATCTCTACAATTGTCTTTTTCTCATGATTGACTATTGTAATGACTTTCTTGCCCATATCAATAATACTTTTTTGCTTTTCGTTCATTGAAACTATTTTGTCGGATGTGATCCAGGACTCACTGATCAAATCCTGAGCAGGCTGGGTCATGCCCATAATAGTCATGGCATCAGTGTGTTGCTTTTGCTTAATATAGATGTCAGCATATGCACTTTGCAACATAAAGGCTGCAAACAGCAAGGCCACAGCCCATTTTAGAAATATTTTTGTTCTCATCGCTCTTCTCCTTTTTTGTTAAAGATAGAGGGTAACTCTCTTTTGAGCTATTTATACAAGTATATCAAAAAACTCCCTAAATAGTTTTGTCCTGCAAAAAACCCAAATCTCGAAATAGTGTAAAACAGAATGGGTTAAACCATATGATATAATCTCATTCATGAACTTTACAGAAAATCTACAAAAAGCCAAAGTATTGCTGGAAGAGGCAGACGCACTCTTTATTACCGCCGGGGCAGGGATGGGGGTAGACAGCGGTTTGCCTGACTTTAGAGGGGTAGAGGGCTTTTGGCATGCTTACCCCAAAGCGAAAGAGCTTGGTCTGCATTTTGAAGAGATGGCAAATCCGGAGTGGTTTGAGTCCGACCCGCATCTGGCATGGGCATTTTACGGTCATCGTCTTCATTTATATCGTGATACTGTCCCCCATGAGGGTTTCAAAAAGCTCCTTGACCTCTCTAATAGTAAAAAATATCAATCGTTTGTCTTTACCTCCAATGTTGATGGGCAGTTTCAAAAATCCGGTTTCTCAGAGGAGAGGGTGATGGAGTGTCATGGTTCGATCCATCATCTTCAGTGCAGTGATGATTGCGAGGGCAAGCTATGGAGTGCAAATGATACAGTGGTTGAGATAGGCAAGGGCTTCAGGGCCAAAGATCCTCTGCCTGCCTGCCCTCACTGCGGCAGGATCGCCAGACCCAATATCCTGATGTTCGGTGATTTCGGATGGAACTACAGCCGCACGAATGCGCAGCGGGATAGATTGACCCGTTGGATCGAGATGTTGGAAACAGAAGGGGCAAAGCTGGCTATCATCGAAATGGGTGCAGGTACAGCAGTCCCAACAGTGAGAAACAGCAGCGAACAGATCGCCAGACGTTTCGATACCCCTCTGATCCGTATCAACCCCAGAGAGAGCGAAGGGGCAGAGATCAGTATTCCGACGGGTACAGTTGATGCCTTATCGCAGATAATATAAGGATAAAATTGCGCTGTTTTTCCTGCCATCGCTTGAGTATCAAGGCCATTTGCCCTGCTTGTCGGGACAGGTTGTTCGTTCCAACGATCAAAAAGCGGAAAATAGGGACACTGGACGTGATCAGCTTCTACAGGTACAGTACGATCGAGTCTCTTTTACTGCTCAAACATAAGCCGGAGGGCTATCGGGTTTTCAGGGATCTTGCAGAGATGACGATAAAACCATTCATCCGTAATTTTGTGGAAAACGACCCCTCATCCGTCTCTATAGTGGGTATCGACGAACAGATCAAAAACGGCTATTCTCATGTTGCCTGCATGACAGAGAAGATGAAAACAGCTTATTCCAAACCCCTTCATGCCTCACTCCTCTCGCAAAACAGCGTCAGGTATGCCGGTAAAACACTGCAATATCGCTTAAATAACCCGAGAAACTTTAAATACAGCGGAAATGAAAAGATCGATGTGATACTTGTCGACGATATTATTACGACCGGTATTACACTCCAGGAGGCACAGCAAACTTTACTGGCATCCAATGTCAATGTGCTCTTTGCCTTGACCCTTGCCGATGCGCAGGAATAACTTTTGAAATTAGAAACATAACTTTCGCACATGCATCTTCATCGTCATTCCCAGCTTGACTGGGAATCTAGAAGTTTTTTACCTACTTGACTTGCAACATTTTGCACTATATTTGATCTTAGATCCCCGTGTTAAGCACGAGGATGATGTATGTGCGAAAGTTGAGTTAGAAGTTAGAAATTTCGGTAGGCTTTTCTTTTGAAAAGCCTTTGTTGAGATAGGGATTATTTCCTTTTCTCTTTTATGGCGACTCTGAGAATCAGATAACCGATCACAGCTGATAAGAAGGTACCGATGAGGATTCCCAGCTTATCGGTATAGTCAAAGAGACGATCATCGGTAAAGGCGAGAGAATCGATAAAGAGACTCATTGTAAATCCGATACCGGTGAGTATGCTCACGCCATAGAGCATCAGCCAGTTGCTATCCTGCGGCAGCGGGGCGATCTTGAGTTTGATCGCAAGCCAGCTGAGGCCGAAGACGCCGATCTGCTTGCCGAGAAAAAGTCCGAGTATAATTCCCATGGGTACAGGCCCGGTTACCTGATCGATCGAAATTTCGCGCATATCGACACCGGCATTGACAAAAGCAAAGAGCGGCAGGATAAAGAAAATGATCCAGGAGTGGAGGCCGTGCTCGATCTCTTTGAGAGGTGAAAATACTCTGCCCTGTTCATCTTTGGCTTTAAGTGGGATGGTAAAGGCCAGAGCAACTCCGGCAAGCGTCGCGTGTACACCGGACTTGAGTACAGAGATCCAGAGGACAAGTCCCACAGTCAGGTAGAGTGATTTTCTGGAGAAACCCATCCGATTGAAGATGATGAGTACTATCAGAGCGATCGAAGCGGTGTAGATCGAGAGCATAGAGAGATCGACAGTGTAGAAGAGGGCAATGACGATGATGGCTCCCAGGTCATCGATGATCGCCAGTGCCATCAGGAAGACTTTGAGAGAGACTGGAACACGATTGCCCAGGAGCGAAAGGATACCCAGAGCGAAAGCGATGTCGGTTGCCGTCGGGATTGCCCAGCCACGCATGGCAACAGGATCACCATGGTTGAAATAGATATAAACGAGTGCAGGGAAGAGCATTCCTCCGACAGCAGCAATAGCCGGCAGTGCCACTTTCCCGATGGAAGAGAGGTGTCCATCGAGAATTTCACGCTTGACCTCCAGGCCAACCATCAGAAAGAAGATCGCCATCAGACCATCATTTATCCAGTGGTGCAGTGTCTTATCGATATGGAGGGGACCTACACGAATCTCCATAGGCATATGAAGAAATGCTTCGTAAGCGTGTGAGAGAGGAGAATTGACCAGGATAAGTGCCAGCAGAGTAGCTATAATGAGAAGAATACCCCCCGCAGACTCTGTTTTGAGAAATTCTGATAGTTTTTGATTCATGCTGTCCTCTGGCTAAACCCTTTTGGATTGGGACCGTACTCATTCTCTCCCGGCTGGCTGTCTTGAACATAAAAGTAAATCAGAACAAAGAAGCCGATGATCGGGATCAGACTGATAAGAAGCCACCAGCCGCTTTTGCCTATATCATGGAGACGGCGAATCGAAATCGCAATACTTGGGATGAACATCAATAGTCCAAAGAGTGAGCTGAGATATCCTATGGTTTGTGTCACCGTGGCTGAAGCCATCTCCCCACCAGCTGTCACAAGTGTATTTGCCGCAACTTCATAGGTATAATTTGTTCCTAAAACAGTATCGAGAACCGAGAAAAGAATACTTATAATAAAGTAGAAAAGTATAAAATACCAAAACTCGCTTCGTGATGCTCTGCCGCTAAATTGCGCATATCTGCTCTTGAGGGTATCAAGGTAGTATTGATTGAACTGTTCCATCTATTAATCCTTTTTATTTTTGTTTGTCATTATCCCCAAGATATTCTTAAGGGCTTCCCTGTTTTTTCGATTATCTCCAGAAATTTGTTCATGCGGATCGGGGCCATATCTATTGGACCCGGGTTGACTCTTTTGTGTTAGAAAGTAAAGAAGTATCAATAAACCGACGTAGTGCAAGACAAGCAGGATCATAATAATGAGATAGGGAATATGCATCAGGCCATACTCATCGATAGTGATAGGGAGTGCAGGCAGGAAAATCAGCAGATACCACCATCCGGTCCTTCCAGTATCATGCAGTCTTCTGGCCAGTAACGAGAGTGTAGCCGGAAATATCATCATTGCATAGAAGAGGTAGAGCAAAATGAGCCATTCCGCTTTTATCAAAAGCATAAACAGGCTGAAGACTGTGATGATCATCATATTGAACAGTACATAATACCAAAATTCACTCCGGCTTGCCCGTCCTGAAAACTCAGCATATCTGCGCACAAGCGTGTCAATATAATAGCGTTTGAAAAAATCTTTGAGGTACTCCATCCAACTTCCTGCCGCCGTAATAAGGGATTATTCCATACTTTTTCTTAGAGATATCCACGAGATAGAATGATGATGCCGGAAAGAAAATAGATATTTATAAATATTAAGTTTTATATCATCAATAAGCTATAATAGTGCTATAATTATATTAATAAAAAAGGAGAGATCATGAATGTGCAGGAAAAAGAGATCGCGAAAATGAATAGTGAAATCACCAGAGAGGTACGTGCCATTTTCAAAAAAAATATGAAAGTTTTTGACTGGGATATCCCTGAGAATGATGACAAGATATCGGCAGGGTTGATCCTCAGCGTGATGCAGAGGGCGATGGATGATCTCAAAGACGAAGTAGCTGCCGGTAAGTTTGATAACTACTAGGAGCCTGTCGGACTCATCTGATTGAAGCGAAAAATAGGACAAAAGAGTGGATTTTGCAGCCAATTAAGCATGAGTCCGACAGGCTTCTAGGGGTGCTATTCAATCAACTACGCTATAATTTTCAAAAAGGATAAATCATGAGCAAAAGCAATCAAAGTCACCTCGAAAAGATCAAAGATACGATCGATAGATCCAATGACCTCAGTGAAGAAGAAAAAAGCGATTCGGTGAAGCGTATCGAAGAGTGGTACCGGGAAGATCAGGCTTGGGGTACCTTCATCGAAGAACTGAGCGAAATCTCTCCAAAGATAAAGGTACTGCTTGCAGAACTTGGATTGATTTGACGGAGTAGCTTTTTATGGACGATGTTTATATTGTTCTGTTTAAATTATTTGGTTCGATCCTCATCCTTTGGATCTTATGGCTGTTTTATCAGTCAAGGAAAAGAAAACAACTGATTGAAAAAATCAATGTGATGCCTTTCCCTGATCCTTATCGGGATACCCTGCATAAGATACCGCATTACGGGAGACTTCCCGAAAATGACCAAAAGAAAATAGAACGTAATATCCTCTATTTTCTGGAAAGCAAAGAGTTTATCGGCAACCATATGGAGATCAGCGATGAAATACGGGTGACGATAGCTTTTTATGCCTGTCTGCTCCTGCTTCATCTCGATCATCTGAACAGTTACGGAAATCTCAAAAGGATTATTGTCTATCCCAATGCCATGGTGACAGAACAGGTAAGGGGAAGTAGCGGTATTTATAGCAAAGAAGAGATGGTGCTCTCTGGGCAATCTGCCAATGATACGGTGGTCATCTCCTGGCATGATGCCAAAAGGGAAGCCTATCATTTGCGTTATGAAAATGTGATCATCCATGAGTTTGCCCATGAGATCGATTATATGGATGGTGAGATTGACGGTACACCTCCCATGATGCTTTCGCACTATTATGAGTGGTCAGAGGTGATGTACGACGAGTTTAGCAAGCTGACCAATGCGGCAGTGGGGAAGGAGGATTGGGGCAAATATAAAATGATAGGCAGTTACGCTGCGACGAATGAAGCGGAGTTCTTTGCTGTTATTACAGAGAGATTTTATGAGGCACCCTCTGTCTTCAAGCGATACTTCCCCGACCTCTATAAAGAGTTACAATCCTTTTACAGAATCGATCCGATTATTTTTGAACTGCCAAAAACTGTCTGATGAAATATCATCTGATCGTACTGATCGTACTGATAATTTCGGCTCTTGTCGTATTTCTACTTCTCTACTGTTTCCAGCTTGATCTTCTGATCATTTATCTCGTCATGATCAACCTTGTTACTTTTTTGATCTATGGGCTGGATAAATATGCCGCCATTCATGGTTGGCAGCGTGCACCGGAAAATCTTCTCCATGTTCTTGCATTTTCCGGAGGTTCTCCCGCAGCCTTGCTTGCTCAGAAAATCTTCAATCACAAAACTTCCAAAAGGTCTTTTCAGATTATCTATTGGGCGATTGTGGCAGTGCAGGCGGGAATGATACTGTTTTTTGTGAGCAGATAGCAGGTTGGTCTACATTTCATACAAGGGGATTACACAGAGAGTACACAGAAGGTAGAGTATTCTTCTTCTTGTAAAAGGCTTATTCGTGCAGTAAGAAGGGGCTATTATGAGAGAATTTTTCGCTGAGAGCAGTGTATTGCTGAGTTATGGACAGAGTTTATCGATCTTTTTGGCACGGTTGGTGGTAGCATATGGTTTTTTGAAGCCATTGCAAATGAAGATCAAGCATCTTCCGGAAACAGGGTTGTGGTTCGAAGGGCTTGGGATACCTTTTCCATTCTTTTTTTCCTATTTTGTCTCAGGTGTGGAGGCAATCGGAATCTTGATGCTGACATTGGGACTCATGACCCGGTTTATCTCTTTTACTCTTGCAATTGTGATGATCGTGGCGATTTTCGCAGTGCATTTGCCCTATGGATTCAGTGTAGCGAATAATGGATTTGAGATCCCATTGTATTATCTGCTCTTTTTTATGATTTTTATGACGTTTGGTGCCGGGAATTTTAGCCTGGATCATCTGTTTTTCGGGCACAGTGAGAACTGAATCAGATGAATAATGATAATTTTTTTAACAATTTTGCATTGATCAGTTATGACTGGGGAATGATCGGTAAGATTTTCTTTATAATTTTGTTGATTGTATTGGTTTCTGTCGCTATCTATGACCGCTATGTCCAGCGAAAAAATCAACTGTTGATCAACTATCCTCTGGTTGGAAGAATGCGTTATCTCTTCTATCTTCTTCGCGGCCCCATGCGTCAGTATTTTGGCGATGAGTCCTATTATGACTCATTTGAAAAGCTCCAATGGATCGACAAAGTAGCACGCAGAAAAAACCCCTATCTCTCGTTTTCGACCAGTAAACCCTATGCTAATCAGAAGATCCTCTTCAGGCATGCCAATTTTGTCAATGAATACGATGAGGTTCAGGAGAATTTCTCGGTATGTTTTGGTAGTAAGAGAAAATATCCCTTTGAATCCAAAAGCATCATAGGCAGATCGGCGATGAGTGATGGGGCAATTTCTCCGGAGGGAACCCGTGCCTTTACCAAAGGTGCCTATTTGGGTAATTTCCCGATCAACACGGGTGAGGGCGGCCTCACTTCCAACTTTCTCTCTACACTTCATCTCATGGATTGCAGTCATGATTACCTTGAGGTTAAAAGGGGGACGATCTTTGCCAGAGGAGTTTATCGGTTGATGTGTTGGGTAACCAACCGGGAAATTGCCCTGCGTGTCTATCGAAAGATGGTAGTTCGGCAGAAGGATCGGGGTACCTTCATCTTTGGTCCTGATACCCTGGCTTTTTTCCGTATCGACTGGAGCAAGCCTCTGGATCTTTTTCCTGAAGAGCTGCCTCACGGTGTGCCTGATATCATTTTCCAGATGGGAAGCGGTCTTTATGGTGTTCGGGATAAAGGAGGTAACTTCGATGAGGATCGCTATGCCAAAGTGATACGTTTCTGTCGTATGACAGAGATCAAACTGGCGCAGGGAGCCAAGCAGACCGGCGGTAAGCTCCTTGCTAACAAGGTCAGTGATGATATCGCCTATTATCGCGGTGTTGAAGCGCACAAAGATCTCTTCAGTCCCAACCGCTTTCCTTTTGCCAAAGATACGGATACACTGCTTGACTTTGTGGCAAGGCTCCAAAAAATCTCTGAAAAACCGGTCGGATTTAAGATCGTCATCTCATCAGAAGAATCCTTTGAAGATTATGCCATAGCTATCAAAGAACGTCTGGGTAAAGGTTTGCCTATTCCGGATTTCATCACCATCGATGGCGGAGATGGCGGTTCGGCGACTGCACCGCTTGAGATGATGAGTAAAATCGGTTTGCCTATCCGTGAATCGCTGAATATCGTCAATGATCTCCTAAAACGCTATGGATTGCGCGAACATATCCGCATTATCGCCAGTGAAAAAGTCCTGACACCTGATGATGTGGTCGAGATACTCTGTTATGGTGCAGATTTTGTCAATATCGCCAGAGGCTTTATGATCGCAGCGGGGTGTATCCGTGCCAGAGAGTGCAGCGGAGCCAACGGTCGACACTGTCCTGTAGGGCTTGCTACGATGGATGAAGGCAAACGAAGCAAATACCTCGTCATCCAAAAGTCCAAAAATGTCGCCAATTATCACCGTGAGCTGATCCATGGTGTTCGTTCACTGCTTGCTGTCATGGGCAAGAAACATGTCATTCAACTGAGTAAAGCAGATTTGATTCCTCCTGGGGAACGGAAAGTCTGTTGATTATCTATTTCCTTATATCGTGATTATAATAACTTTTTGATATACTAATGTTTATGAAAAAATACCAATTATGTCCATCATCCACAGCAGGAGTGTTGCCGAGATGACACTCAAAAATTTTCTACAAAGCGGATATGAATTTTCCGATGACGAGTATGAGCTGAAATCAAAATTTAAACTGATGAACACTATGTTCACTGTGGGACTTTTACTCATTTCCATTTTGACATTTTTTCTTTTCCTGGATGGGAAAATAGCTTTTGTTATTTTCAATAGTATCTATGTATTGGTGAATGTTTATCTGGTTTACGCATTGCGTCTATCCAGGAATGCCTATAAATATATTATTCCTGTTATCTCTTTGTCTGCTCTCGTTTTACTTGCAATTGTTTTGGTGATATATCCCGAAGAGCAGGTCCGTATTGCCTGGTTTCTTGTCTTAATTATCCTTTCATTCTTTCTTGGAGGAAGCATGCTTGGCATGATTGCAACTGTGCTTAGCATGATTACTATAGTTGCAGTCGGATATTTGATAGATACAGATATGGATGAGTATACCACCCTGCTCGCAACAGCAATTGTTTTTCTTGGGGCAATTTTTATCGATCAATATGAAAGAAGAAGTAAAAAGGCACGAGAGATTCTCCTTGGAATCAATCAAGGTCTGGAAAAGAAGATCAAAGAAGAGACCCATAAGCGTGTCAGACTGTATAAAAAAAACAATCAAAAGTTGATTGAAAGTGCTGAAATGCTTGAAGAGCAGAAAGCTGTCTTTGAACATTTGGCCCATCACGACACCCTCACCAGTCTGCCAAACCGTATACTTTTTCGAGACAGGCTGGAACATGCCATCAATATAGCAAAACGACATAGCAAAAAGTTGGCTGTACTGTTTATGGATCTTGACCATTTTAAGGAGATCAATGACTCACTGGGGCATCAACTGGGTGATGAGGTCCTTCAAATTATTGCCGAGAGACTTCGGAAAGAGTTACGTGGATCGGACAGTATTGCCAGGCTTGGCGGAGATGAGTTTACGGTCCTGATCGAAGATCTAAAAGATGACTCTGAAATTGGAAAAGTCGCACAAAAATTGATCCAGGCAGTCAAAGAACCTATCATAGTAAAAAGCCATAAGCTTTACCTGACAGTCAGTATCGGTATCAGTATCTATCCTGATGATGGTGAAGATGCGGAAACTTTGCTTAAGAATGCAGATGCTGCTATGTACAGTGCTAAACGTAGTGGTCGAAATGCGTACCATTACTTTAGCAAAGAGATGACGGATCAGGCGTTTGAACGAGTGATGATCGAAGCAAGTATGCGACGTGCATTGGAAGAAGAGGAGTTTGTTCTCTATTATCAACCGCAGATAAACAGCAAAACAGGTGAATTGAACGGTCTGGAAGCATTGGTCCGATGGAATCACCCGGAAATGGGCCTAGTACCTCCGGAGAAGTTTATAGCACTGGCAGAAGCAACGGAGCTGATCGTTCCCCTGGGGGAGTGGGTGATGCGTACAGCTGCCCTCCAGATAGTTGCATGGAAAGAAGACGGATTTACCCCGACTTGTGTCTCTGTCAACCTTTCTGTCAAACAGCTGCGGCACAAGGGTGTTGTTTCCATGATTGAAAATATCCTTCAGGAGACGAAGTGCAAGCCCAATTGGCTGGAACTGGAAATAACAGAAAGTTATACGATGCAAAACCCAAATCAGTCGATAGAACTTCTGAAGCGTATCAGAAAGATCGGGATTAGCCTGGCTATTGATGATTTTGGTACAGGGTACTCTTCGCTTTCGTATCTTAAGCGTCTGCCTATCAGCAAACTGAAGATCGATAAATCTTTCATAGATGATATTCCCGGCAGCAAAGAAGATGAAGCGATCGTCGGTGCCATTGTCTCGATGGCTGAGAGTATGAGCCTTGGTGTCGTAGCAGAAGGCGTTGAAAGAGATGTGCAGAAAGCGTTTTTACAGCAAGTCGGCTGTAATATTATTCAGGGATATTTCTATGCAGAGCCTATGCCGGCTGATGAGATAACCGAGATGCTAAAAGAGAAGAGGTGAAATACTTGTATGGAAGAGAAAAATACAGTACATTGCAGACCTTCACGATTGTCTGCAAATAAATTTACAATTAAGAGTATAACATGAAAAAAGAATTTCATAAAATATTTCGTCAAAGAAAAGAGATATCGGTACGATACGACCCAAAAAGAGAGGCAATCTGGCTATATTCAAATCCAAGTATTCGACCTTGCTACAGTTTGGCATTGGTTAAAGAAGTTCACGAGCTTCAGCTGGACATCATAGATTATTACAGAAGAAGCAATATGAAGCCGAAAACTCCTGTTAAATATTTTGTTGTTGCGTCACAGACGCCTGGTGTCTACAACTATGGTGGCGATCTCAATCTTTTTGCGGAGTTAATTGCAAAAAAAGACTATGATTCACTCTATGAATATGCAAAATTATGCATAGATTTCGTATATTTAAATAGACGAAACCTGAATCTTCCGATTACGACGATATCGTTAATAGAGGGAACCGCTCTCGGCGGCGGTTTTGAAGCTGCCCTTTCCTGTAATGTCTGCATCGCTGAGGAGCAGAGCCAAATGGGTCTACCTGAAATCAGGTTCAACCTGATACCCGGTATGGGAGCGTATAGTTTTCTGGCAAGATCAGTAGGCATAAGAAAAGCGGAAGAGATCATATCGAGTGGAAAAATTTATGATGCAGCAACCTTGCATGATATGGGGGTGATTACAACTTTGGCAAAAAAGGGAGAAGGCAAAAAAGATATTGATGAATTAATGAGAAAAAATAGCCGTCAGTTTAACGGTATGCAGGCAATTTATGCAGCAAGGCAAAGATATTCACCGATAGACTATGGTGAACTGATAGATATTACCAAGATATGGGCAGATACAGCCTTGAAACTCAGTAAAAAAGATATGAAATTGATGTTAAAACTTGTTGAAGCACAAAATCTTAAAAATATAGATAAGACACATAAGGTGCGTACCAGACAAGATCGAAGATTCGATGAAGAGGACGTCTCTTTTCCATTTACCGATAGCCATGGCGACATAGTGTTATGTGACAGAAGAAAAGGTGTTGACAAAAGAGATGGATCACAAGGAGATCTCCAAGATGACACTCAATAATTTTCTACAAAGCGGATTTGATTTTACTGATGAAGAGGCTGAGATAAGATCAAAATTCGTATTGATGAACAGTATGGTCAGTATTGGAATTGTTGCTATGTTCATTTTTATACTTTTCC
>JAYEND010000120.1:0-12410 GCA_034721895.1 Campylobacterota bacterium
GGTTTTTTGTATGGGTATGAAGGTTTGTTGATTTCTGTCTCCAATGCAAATGGTGTCTTTTACAAATATATAAAACTTTTGGAAGAAAACAAAAAATGACGGTTTCTCTGATCGTCACCACCTATAACTGGCCGCAGGCTCTGGCTTTGGTGCTGATCAGTGCCATGGATCAGACAGTATTGCCTGATGAGATCGTGATGGCAGATGATGGCAGCATCTCTGAAACTGCGGAGTTGATCCGGAATATAGCAAAAGAGAGTATGGTGCCGATCTATCATGCCTGGCAGCCTGATGAGGGTTTTCGTGCTGCAAGCGCAAGGAATGGCGCGATACGAAGAGCATCCGGTGAGTACCTGATACTGATTGACGGAGACATGATACTCCATCCCCGATTTATTGAAGATCATCTCTCTTATGCAAAAAGAGGTACTTTTGTTCAGGGATCAAGAGTATTGCTTGATGAAAAAAAATCAGAAGAAGTATTACAAAAGAGACAATACGGTTTTTCTCTTTTTGAAGCAGGGATCCATAACCGTAAAAATGCCTTTCATTCAAACATGCTCTATTCGCTTTTTTCTAAAGATAATTCTTCCTTAAAAGGTATTAAGAGTTGTAATTTTGCACTATTTAGGGAAGATATCGACCGCGTGAATGGCTTCAATGAAGATTTCATCGGATGGGGCAGGGAAGATAGTGAACTGGCAGTACGATTGATGAATGCCGGGATCAAGCGAAGAGATATCAGGTTTCATGCTATTGCTTATCACCTCTATCACAGGGAAAACACACGTACATCTTTGCCTGAAAATGATGAGAGGCTGCAAGAGGCTATTGCGCAAAAAAAGATTTGGTGTGACAAAGGATTGGCATGAGAAAGGCGGATGGTTTGAGGGTGAGCGGATTTACATTTTTAAAGAATGGGCAAATGTTGGGATACCCTTTTATTCAGTCGATCCAATCGATCCTGCCGATTGTTGATGAGTTTATTGTGGCATTGGGTCCCTGTGATGATGATACTGAAGAGATGCTTGTCTCCCTGCAGGAGCCAAAACTCAAAATCATTCATACCCAATGGAATGAAAAGATGAAAGATCGGGGTTATGTCTACGGTCAGCAAAAAATGATCGCCCAGTTCAATTGTACAGGCGATTGGGCATTTTATCTCGAAGCGGATGAAGTGGTACATGAAGATGATCTGGAGAGAATTGTCGATGCCATGAAGCGCTACAGGGATGACGATGAGGTGGAGGCGCTGCTTTTCGACTATATCCACTTTTATGGCAATCAAAACAGTTATCTCTGGTCACCGGGGTGGTATCGGCGTGCGCCGCGTATTATCAAAAATTCTATACGTTCTTATGCTCCCGACGGACTCTTTTGGCTGGTCCTGGAAAAAAACAAAATAGGACGCTATCCGAAAGCAGCGCATACAGGTGCAACGATGTACCACTATGGCTGGATCAGAAGTGAAGAACAGATGAATCTCAAGAGTGCACAGGTGCAGCAGTATTGGGACAAAAAGCATACACAGATAGATTACAGTCAGATTCCCCAATCAATTATCTGTGAGTTTAAAGGAGTGCATCCCGAAATAGTGCAAAAATGGTTACCGCCTGCAGAGGGAATATTTCAGGCAGATCCGGATTATTCATTGAATCAAAAAGAGAAAAAACATCAGTATATGCTTGAACTTGAAAAACTTTTTGGGTTGGAACTCAGTAAAAAACATTATAAATTGGTAAAATAAAAAATGATGAAGATATTGATTGAACTTCCGACATGGCTGGGTGATGCGGTCATGGCGACGCCTACCATTGAAAATCTTTTGTCAGTGTATCCGGATGCTGAGTTGACATTGGTCGGATCGCATCTTTCTGTGGAGGCATTAAAACATCATCCCCGAGTTGTGAAACATGTTGTTTTGGAGAAAAAACTCTTTTCTCTCTATGGGACGGCAAAAACCTTAGGAAGATTTGATTTGGCTCTCTCTTTCCGTAGTTCATTTCGATCGGCACTCTTTCTTCTTGCCGTCAGAGCAGATAAAAAATGTCAATTTCCAAAGCATTACAGCGGAATGCACCAGGTAGAGAAGTATGCATTTTTTCTTCATGAATGTCTGGAAATATCGTTGAAGCCTGAAGCGTTGAGATTGTATGAGGACCCCTACAACTATATACATCCGACATTGGGAATCAATCCGGGGGCGACTTACGGCTCTGCCAAACGCTGGTATCCCAAAGAATTTGCAAAAGTTGCCATTGCACTTGCAGAAGCGTTTGATATTGTGATTTTCGGCGGGCCTGGCGAGAAAGAGATTGCGGCTGACATTGAAGCAGAGATCAGGAAGGCCGGAGTGAGTAATATTGAGAATCTTGCCGGCAAAATGACGATTCCGGAACTGATTTCCCGTATCGGCGGTCTTTCCTGGTTTGTGACCAACGATAGCGGGCCGATGCATGTGGCTGCAGCCTATCAGATTCCGACAGTGGCGCTTTTTGGTCCGACAAAGCACAAAGAAACACATCAGTGGCACAATCCTTATGAGCATCTTATACGAAAAGAGATGGCGTGTGCCCCCTGTATGAAACGAACTTGTCCGCTGGGCCACCATGACTGCATGAAGTTGATCACTGCAGAGGAAGTCATAGAGATAATTCAGGCATAATATGATGATCGATTTGATAAATAAGGGTGATAGGCAGAAATGAAACAGGTATTAAAATATTTTCTTCCCTATATGATGTCATATAAAAAAGAGTTTCTCTTTACGATTCTGGGGATGATCGCCGTGGCAGTCGGTACAACTCTCTCTGCGCATCTGCTCAAACCGGTACTGGATGATCTTTTTATCAACAAAGACAGGGAGATGCTCAAGCTGGTTCCGTTTGCCATCATCGGTGTTTTTCTTCTCAAGTCAGCAGGCAGGTTTGTCCAGACTTACTATACAGTCTATATCGGTGATGATATTGTGCGTAAATTACGCGATAGGCTTGCCCTTCACCTGATGTATCAGGATATGGCCTATCTCAACAAGATGCGCAGCGGTGAACTTCTCAGCCGGGTGACTAATGATCTTAATCGTATTCAAATGGTTGTCTCTTCGATGATCCCGACCTTGATGGTTAAGTCTCTGCTGATTGTCACACTCACGGCTTATGTGATCTACCAAAGCCCGAAGCTGGCTTTTTATTTCCTGGTCATTATGCCATTGGCTCTATTACCACTGCAGATGCTTGCCAAACGAATGAAGCGCTATTCGAAACGTTCCCAGGAGAGCAATTCTGATCTCACCTCTCGTTTAACAGAGATATTCAACAACATCGAAGTGATCAAAGCCAACTCTTCTCAGGAGTATGAACATCAACGTTTTTCTAAAGAAAATATGAATTTTTTCAGATTGGCAATCAAGCAAAATTTAATTAATGCCCTGGTGGGACCGACAATGGAGGTATTTGGCTCTATTGCGATTGCTGTCGCAATCTATGTAGGAGCGCTGCAGGTGATCAACGATGAGATAACGGTAGGGACCTTTTTTGCTTTTATAACAGCACTTTTTATGCTCTATGATCCCATAAAGGTACTCTCCAGTATTCATAACCGCTTACAAGATGCTGTCGCAGCAACAGAACGGATGAATGAACTTTTTGAGAGTGTACCGACAATTATTTCGGGAAACCATGCGCTTCAAAAGATTGACAGTGTAGTGTTTCGCTCCGTTTCGCTCCGTTATGGTGACATGGATGCACTGATCAATATTGATATCGAGGCAGAGAAAGGAAAAGTTTATGCGCTGGTGGGTGACAGTGGTGCAGGAAAGAGCAGTTTTGTCAACCTGTTGGTGCGTTTTTATGACGCCAGTGCAGGAGAGATTCTGATCAACGGCAGGGATATCCGAAGCTATACATTTCAATCGCTTCATCAGAAAATTGCTTATGTGACACAGCGTGTCTATATTTTCCAGGATACAGTTTTGGCAAATGTCGCTTACGGTAGTGAGATAGATGAGAAAAGGGCGATTGAAGCTTTGAAGAAGGCACATGCCTGGGAGTTTGTCGAAAAGATGGAGAAAGGGATCGATACTGCCCTCGATGAGTTCGGTGTCAATCTCAGCGGAGGGCAGCGTCAGCGGATTTCTCTTGCCCGCGCACTCTACAAAGCACCCGATATTTTAATTCTTGACGAAGCGACCTCCGCACTGGATAATAAAAGTGAAAAAGCGATTCAAAAGGCTTTGGAAGAGATCAGGAAAGAGATGATCACCTTTGTAGTAGCGCATCGTCTCAGTACAGTGGAGAAGGCTGATACGATACTGCTTTTTGAGTCAGGGAAAATTATTGATCGTGGAAGTTATGTGGAACTTCTGGAAAGTTCACCTGCCTTTAGAAAGCTTGCGAATAAAAATGAAGAGAAGTAATCAGAATGTGTTATCAATGGCTTGACAAATAGTATGCCCGATGAGAATATGCATCTCCTGAATACGGGGAGTGTCGTCTGAAGGAACGATGATATTGAGGTCGCAGACTTCATTCATCGCTCCCCCATCCCTGCCGCTTAACCCTATTGTTCGACATCCTAGGGCTTTCGCTGTTTCCAATGCCGAGAGGATATTGGCACTGTTTCCGCTGGTGGAGATACCGATCAGCAAATCCCCCTCATTGGCCAGCGCCTCTACCTGGCGATCAAAAACTCTACCATAACCGTAGTCATTGGAAATGGCAGTGAGGGCGGAAGTATCAGTTGTTAAAGCGATCCCCGGCAACCCTCTGCGTTCACTCTTGTAGCGACCTGTCAACTCTGCAGCGATATGCTGTGCATCAGCTGCCGATCCGCCATTTCCGCACAAAAGGATCTTGTTTCCATTTTTCAATGTTTCTATGGCTACCGCTGAAGCCTTTTCCACACTTGGAACAAGTTTCTCTATAGTTGCCTCAATCGTTTTTCTGTGTGCCTCAAACTCGGCCTTTATCATTGTTTTTATCATTATTCTTCAATCCTATTAAAATAAAAGTTCAGACTATTTGTCGGGTTGGTAATAAGGAAAGCATACCAGAATTTTTAATTGTTAATTTCTAATTTTATCAATAATCCCACTCGTGCTTTTCCCCTCCACAAACTCAATGAGCCTGACTTCCCCGGAAAGATCACTGCCGACCACTTCTTTCCCTTTATAATCGGCACCTTTGACCAGGATATCGGGAAGCACTTTTTTGATCAGTTCATAGGGGGTGTCTTCACTGAAAGGAACAACATAGTCGACACTCTCCAGAGCGGCAAGGAGAAAGGCACGGTCATCAAGGAAATTGACAGGACGGTCCTCTCCCTTCAGGCGCCGGATGCTTTCATCACTGTTAAGGCCTACGATCAGGAAATCCCCCAACTCTTTGGCTTTCTGCAGATAGCTTGCATGGCCGCGATGAAGAATATCGAAACAGCCATTCGTAAAGACGACTTTTCTGCCCTGACTTTTCAGGCGTTTGGCGATACGTTCAATCTGTGTAAAGTCTTTGATCTTGCTCTCGATCTGACCTTTATTGAGAGAGTGTTCGTACTCTTCGATTTCATTCAGGGTTGCAGTAGCTGATCCTACTTTTGCAACAACGATAGCCGCGGCTTTGTTGGCAAATTCACAGGCTTCTTTGATCTCCAGACCGCTTGCCAGTGCGATACCGAGTGATGCCAATACCGTATCGCCCGCACCGGTTACATCATAAACTTCTCGTGCAACGGTAGGAATGATGCTCATAGCCTGATCAAAGATGGCAATACCTTCTTCGCTGAGCGTGACGATACCGTAGTCAAGGTCCAGTTCATCTTTGAGTTTGAAGCCAGCCTCTTCAAGTGCTGTATGATCATTAATATCGATACGGGTGGCCAATGATGCCTCTTTTCTATTGGGAGTGAGGAGGGTGGCACCCTGATATTTGCTGTAATCCTCCCCTTTTGGATCGACCAGTATTGGTTTATTGTATGCTTTGGCCAGAGCGATAATATCCCGGGTGAGAGTAGGGGTAAGTACTCCTTTGCCGTAATCGGAAAGGAGAATAGCATCATATCCGAAAAGATTTTCAGAAAGTGCAGAGAGGAGGGTATGCTGTGATCGCAGAGAGATATTTTCCCGGCTCTCATCATCAAAACGGATGATCTGCTGATTAGAGGCGATGACACGGCTTTTCTTTGTTGTTACACGTTCATTTTGACGAATGACCGCACGGCAGTCTGCTCCGACTTCATTCAGAAGTTTTTCTGCAAAATGGGCATTCTCATCATCACCAAGTACAGTAAAGACAGAGACTGTACTGTCGAGCGAGATAAGGTTGTTGATAACATTGCCCGCTCCTCCGAGGACACTACTCTCTTTTTGGACTTCCAAAACCTGTACAGGAGCTTCGGGTGAGATACGTTCACACTTTCCCCAGATATAGTGGTCGATCATCAGGTCACCGATGACGGCAATTTTGGCTTTTTTTGCCCTGATTTTATCCATTGGCCACTTCTGTCTCATAGATACGTTTGATCTCGGGCATATAGGCTTTGATCCCCTCTTCGAGTTCAAAACGTGGCTGATAGCCCAGCTTTGCCACCGTTTCCGAGATATCAGCCTCCGTATGGAATTGATAGCGTCCTATATAGGGATTGGGAATATACTCAGTGCCCAGGTTGACTCCCAGTTCTTTTTGAATGATATCGCAGATATCCTGGAAGGAGCGCGCTTTTCCCGTACCGACATTGTAGACACCGTTTTCCCCCGGATGCATCGCTTTGATATTGGCTTGGATCACATCTTCGATATAGATAAAATCGCGCAGGATCCTGTCTGAGTCTTCAAAGAGTTTAGGCGTTTTTCCTGCCAGCACCTGATGTCCGAATTGAATAACCGTTGAGGCAGTTGTATTTTTGAAAAACTCCCGTGGGCCATAGACATTGAAATAGCGCAATCCGACGATCGAGATGCTATCCTGTTTTACCATATACTCCCGGGCGATATTGTCCATCATCAGTTTGGAGAAGCCATAGGCATTGCTAGGCGCCTCTCTCCCAACCCTTTGTGGACTGGGCGCATCTCCATAGGTAGCAGCAGAAGAGGCGTAGATCATATTGGCGTGGTGCTTCAGTGCCAGATCAAGAAGATCCTTGAAAGCATTGACATTGGTTTTGATCATCAGGTCCTGTTCCAGAACGGTTGTATCGGAGATGGCAGCTCCATGAAAGATATAGTCGAAGTTGTAGTCATTCTCCAGTTTTGACAGTACATCCGGATCGTTAATATCTCCGCTGATGACCTCACCCCTGAAACCTATCAGGTTCCTAAAGTGCCCAAAACTTTTAAGATTGCCGTTTGAGAATGTATCTCCTGACCGAAAAGCATCAAGAACAACGACTTTGCATTCCGGATGATTCTCCTGAAAATAGAAAGCAAGATTGGCTCCGATGAAGCCGGCCCCACCTGTGATCAATATGCATTTATTATTAAAATTCTGTCCACTGTATTTCATTTGTCTGTCACCTTTGAGAGTATTCTATCCTGATTATCTTGAAAGTAGTTTTTGCATTCCCTCACAGAGTGAAAGGAAAGTGTAGCATCCGAAATATTTTTATCCCCGATATAGATGGTATTCTCAACTCCTGCATTGTGTGCCAGTTGGATATCGCTCTCTTTGTCTCCGATCATCCAGGAGTCCTTCAGGTTGATCGGGTAGGCTTCCGAAGCCTGTTCGATCAACCCTGTTTCCGGTTTCCTGCATTGGCACTTATCATCAGGCGTATGGGGGCAGTGGTAGACTCCCTGGATCGCTATCCCCTCTTTCTTTAGTGTTTCAAGCATCCATTTGGTCAATATCTGAAAATCATCTTCGCTGTAGTATCCCCGGCCGATCCCCGACTGATTGGTGATGATGAAGAGTAGATATCCCTCATCCTGAAAGAGTTTCAGTAAACTAAGAATACCATTTGAAAATTCAAAGTCTTCGATTTTCCAGACATAGCCATGGTCAACATTGACAATACCATCTCTATCGATGAAGAGGGCTTTATGAGGCATGCCTATTGCGCTCCTTCCCTGAACAATACGGTCCTGATCGTCTTGATCAGGATCACAAGGTCCATCCAGAGGTTCCAGTTTCGAATATACCAGACATCCAGATCAACGCGGTTCCTGAAATCGACTTCGCTGCGTCCGCTTACTTGCCACAGGCCGGTGATACCTGGGCGAACCGAGAGGATCGTATCATGATACTTACCGATCTTTTTCTTTTCGTCCAGCATGTAGGGGCGGGGGCCGATGAAACTCATTTCGGTTTTGAAAACGTTGAAGATCTGCGGCAATTCATCCAGGGAGGTACGTCGGAGAAGACGGCCTGTCGATGTGACGCGCGGATCATTTCGATACTTGTGGTATTTGGCGTAGTATGCTACCTCTTGAGGGTTTTCCTTCAGATACTCTTTCAGGATCTCGTCACCGTTTTCATACATTGTCCGGAATTTGTAACAGATAAAGACCCTGCCGCGTTTTCCCAGTCGTTCCTGTTTGAAAAGAATAGGGCTGCCGGGTTCTTCCCTGTGTATTTTATAGACGATATAGATCATTGGTGGTATCAAAAAAGGAAACATCAGGATTGAAAGAAGCATATCGCTGATACGCTTGGTCCAGAGTCTGTATTTGCTTTTTAGACGATTTTGAAAGACGATCAGGTTGGTACGGGTATTGGAGAGTTCATAAATGAAAGAGTGTGTCAGGTTGTATTCGTTGATCAGGGGGATAAAGATGACTTCATGGCGCTTTTTGATCTCTTCATCAAGAATTTTCTGTGTGGTCTCGATCCCCAACTCATGCGAATTGATAAAGACGGTTTTTGGCTCTTCATTGTCCACCTCTATATATCCAAGATAATGATTTTCCCTGATCTCTTTGGAGAGAAAAGGGTCATGACTGTAGATCTTGACCTTTCTCTGCCAGAGTCCGATATGAAAGAGATATTTTTTACCCAAATTTTTTAAAAGAGGAATCATAAATGCCATACTGAGAAAAATGAAGAGTACTGTCGCTCTAGAGTAATTTTCGATTGTCCTGGTCATTGCCAAAATAGCGAGAATGAAGACAAATGCCATAAAGAGTGCTTTGAGAACCTGTCTGCTCTCATGCCAGAAGTCATAACGTCTGGTATAGATCCCCTCATAAGCCATCAGTATGAGAGGCACAGCATAGAGGAGCCAAAATCCCAAGTAAAGACTTAGAGTGTGTCCAAAAGTTTGATAGAATGATGCATCAAAAAAAATACGCAGTTTATATCCAATAATAATAGACAAAGCAATGGCTAAAAGATCGAGAATAAAAATGATGATCTTGCTGTAGAGGTCTTTCACTGTTTGCCTTGAAATATCTTTAGCGTATTATACTAAATTCCGGTATGAGTTAGGCACTCATCGATATATTTTTTTAGCTTCGTCTTGAAAACTTGTGTGGAAAATTTTTGCGCATGTCGGGAAATTGCCTGATGGTCAAAGGAAAGTGTTTCAAACTTTTCAACTGCCTTATTGATACTCTCTGTATTTTGCTGATCAAAAAAAACACCTGTTTTTTCATCGATCACCGTATCCAGAATACCCCCTTTTCCGTAAGCGATCACCGGTGTTCCGCATGCCATCGCTTCTACGGGGATAATACCGAAATCTTCCAAAGCTGCAAAGACAAATGCACGGGCACGCTGCATATGGGAACGCATGGTTTCATCATCCACATATCCCAAAACCGTAATATTGGATTTGGCAATTGATTTGATCTCTTTCAGTTCCTCTCCACTTCCGGCAACGACCAGAGGTTTGCCGCTGAGATTGAATGCCTCAACGATCAATTTGATCTTTTTGTAAGGCACCAGGCGTGAAGCCGTGAAGTAGAAGTTTTCCTTTTGGTCATTCAGAGTGAAAGCAGAGGTATCAACAGGCGGATGGACCACAGTCGAGTTTCTGCCATATGTCTTTCGAATTCTATCTTGCACCAGGGTAGAGTTCGCGATATAGTTTGTCACGTTTTTTGAAGTTTCCAAATCCCACTTTCGTATAGACTTGAGTACCTGCTGTACCAAAAACTTTTTAGGCTGTTTCAGGTCAGAAGTATACTCATCATACAGATCCCAGGCATAACGGATCGGTGTATGGCAATAGCAGATATGTATTTGGTGTTTGCCTGTTTTCACCCCTTTGGCGAATGCCCAGGAGCTGCTGATGATAAGATCATAGGCAGAGAGATCAAACGATTCGATTGCTTTGGGAAACAGTGGAAGGTAATTGCGAAAGTGTTTACGGGCGGAGGGAAGGTGCTGGATAAAAGATGTTGTTGTCTGTTTTCCTATAAGTACTTCATTACGCTCTTTGCCAGATAAAAAATCAACGATGGAAAAGATATCTGCATCCGGATAGACTTCAAGTATGGCCCGCAATACTTTTTCAGCTCCCGCATTGGTTACAAGCCAGTCATGAATGATTGCTATTTTCATGTATCTGCTCAATAATGATATCTGCAGGAAATTATGATGATAGAATTCTCATCTATCTCGTAAACCAGTCGATGTTCATCCGTTATCCTTCTGGACCAACACCCTGACAATTCATACTTCAATGACTCCGGTTTGCCAAGTCCGTCAAAAGGCTCTCTCTTGATATCCTTGATCAAAGCATTGATTTTTTTTAGATTTTTTTTATCATGACTTTGCCAATAGAGATACTCCTCCCAGGCTTCATCCGTCCAGGCCAGGTTCATTCTATCAAGTCTCTCTCTTGAACGCTACCTTCTCTTGCATGCTTTAAAGATTTCAGTAATCTTTCCCTGTTTTTTGGTGAACTCAGAAGATACTGTGTCTCTTTCATTGAATTGTATTCATCAAAAGGTATGACTACTACATTTTCCTTACCTTTTCTATGAATGATCACTTCTTCATGATTGAGATACACTGCATCAAACAGGGCTTTCAGGTTGTTTCTGGCTTCTGTCAAACTTACTACTTCCATATTATTTCCTTACATAATCATGTACATAATACTACCATAAAAATTAAGAAAAATCAAACGAGACTCTTAAAAACCTTCAAATGTTCCTCTGCAGCTTTTTCCCAGGTAAATTGTTTCACATGTACCAGTCCTTTGGCAATTAGCGCCTTTTGCAAGGATTCATCTTCCAGAACCATCTGTATTTTTTCTGCGATGTCTTTGATAGTGTCAGGATCTACATAAATGGCTGCATCGCCGCAAACCTCAGGCAAGGCAGTTGTATTGGAGACAATGATTGGCGTGCCGCAAGCCATTGCTTCCAGTGGAGGAAAGCCGAAACTTTCGTGAAAAGAGGGAAAAACAAAGAGTTTTGCTTTCTGATAATAGATTTTCAGTTCATCCTGGTTTACCCGGTCTATGATATCTATATTGTCAGCCGGCTTGGCTCTTTGGATCATTGCAGTGATCCGCTCATCCTCTGAAAAGGTAGAGGAACCGGGAAGGATCATTTTCAAAGGAATTTTTTCAAATTCAGGTGTTAGAAATATTTCCAGAAGCGCCTGAAAGTTTTTGATCTCATTCATCGAGCCGACATAGAGAACATAATCTGATTTTTGTTCTTCTGATGGCAGGAAATGAGATGAGATGCCATGATGTATGACACTGATCTTGCTCTCTGTCCAGGGATATTCCCGGATGATGCGTTTTCTGCTGAAGTTTGAGATAGTGAATATATGCTGCGCTCTTCGGAGATTTTTGGGAACCAGAAAAGCATAATATTTTTGAAACAGTGAAGAATACTGCCTGGGAAAGTCAAGAAAAGCCAAATCATGCAGGGTGATGTCAAGTTTTGTTTTTTTGGGAAGCCAGAGCGGTGCAATATTGGAGGGGCAATAGAGAATATCATACTTTCTTGCATAAAAAGGCAACAGGGTATGTTCCCAGATCTGCTGATAATATCTGTTTTTATATTTCGGTATAGCAATCTCAACATTATTATCAGCTTTTTGCAAAGCTTTGGATATTTCCTGTGCATGCCTCTGTACCCCGCTGGTATGGTCATGGGCGAGGACACGCCCGTCTATCAGTATTTTCATGTTGTTGTAGTCCTGTCTGCTATCTCCAGAATTTCTTTGATACGATTTCCCCAATCTGCACTCTCCGCAAACTCCTTGATTGCAGCCGTGTTATCGGATCTGTCTGCCTGTTTGATGGCATTGATAAATTCGTCCCTGTTACCGCATAAAAATGCAGGGGATTTCAACTCTTCCAGCTGATGCCACGTCATCGAAACAACAGGCAGACCACAGGCAAAATATTCATAGAGTTTCAGTGGGTTGATACTTTCAACAAGTTCTAAATGATCGGTGGTATCAAAAGGGATGATCCCGACGTCTGCATTGGAGAGAAATTGGGCAATACGCTCATAT
>JAYEND010000121.1:0-8136 GCA_034721895.1 Campylobacterota bacterium
ACGCAGAGTATGGGCGAAAGCACTGCACCCTTCGGGAAGAACGAGAGAAGGCAATCTGCAAGCAAAAAAATCTTTGAATTAACCAGTTAGTCCTACAGCTTTTTTCACTCACATCTTACCTCCTCTCGTTCTTTCAAAAGTTTGGGTATTTAGTTGGTGGGGTAATAAATAAAAAAGTCTGCTATAATACTTCCCTTTTATAAAACAATAAACCTTTTGGGTTTCAAAAATGGAGAAATTATGAATATATTTGATGAAGAAGATGATTATTTGGTGAGCACACCGAAGAGTAACTATTTCAGTATTGCGAAAACAGCCAACCAAAATATCGTAGAGATGGAAGTAGAGAAGATGTTTCAGCGCCTTGCCATTGCTGAGAAGATCATGGAAGAGAGAGGACTTGAAGAGGAGCATGAAAACCTTTTAAAGTCAATGGTGATCGACCCGGAGTTGGAAAATAGAACCAATAGTATTTTTATAGAGCTTGTGGGCAACATTGTAACCCAGTGTGAATAATTGTCAATAGATAGGAACTGATTTGTTAAGTGCAGTAGAGAGAAAGATAGAACAGTATGTTGCTGAACTGGGGGAGCCTGAAGTCCTTCGGCTTTACGAGAAACTTCCCCATGGGAAAAGGCTGCGCGCCAAACTCATCCTTAGAATTGCGGGAAGTGATCTGCGTGTGATCAAAACGGCGGCGATCGTCGAAATGATCCACGCGGCAAGCCTCTTGCATGATGATGTGATCGATGATGCCTTTACCAGGAGAAAACAGCCCTCTATCAATGCACTTTACGGAAACAAGACGGCGATCATGTTCGGAGATATCCTCTATTCGAAAGGTTTTTTTGAATTGAATGATATCGACAGACGTGTTTCCCAAACCATCTCCAATGCTGTTACTCAGCTCAGTCTTGGAGAGCTGGAAGATGTCTCTCTTTCAAAGTGTTTTAATCTGGATAAAGAAGTCTATCTTGAGATGATCTACCAGAAAACTGCGTCACTGATCGAAGCCAGTGCAGAAGCCGCAGCACTGTTGGCAGGAAAACCGACAGCATCCTACAGAACCTACGGTAAAAATCTTGGACTGGCATTTCAAATGATCGATGATCTTTTGGATATCACTTCAGATGCTGAAACTCTTGGGAAGCCGGCACTGCATGATTTTGTCGAAGGGAAAACCACTCTTCCTTATATTTACCTCTATGAAAGTCTTGCTGATGAAGATCAGGTCAGGCTGCGTGCCTTGCATGCAAAAAAACTCAGCAAAGAGGAGCAGAAGTGGATTATGGCAGGAATGGAAGAACATCAGATTATTCAAAAGTGTTACCTTGAAGCCAAAATACTGATCGATGAAGCGATAGCGTTGATGAATGAGGCGGGTGAGACAGAACTCTCAGAGATTGCCAGAGAGATGATAGATAGGAATTTTTAATGTATTATGAAGTAGTAAGTTTCAACTATAAACAGTGTGACCTTTCCGGCAGAGAAAAGTTGGCTTTTAAAGATGAAAATGAAAAAAAAGTCATGCTTGATCGTTTGGCCGATTTTGATTTTATTCATGAAGTCTTTATTGTTACGACCTGCAACCGTATTGAAGTGGTTGCTGCAACACGTGACAATTTTGCAACTTATCATACTATTCTCGGGCTTTTTGCTCAGAGCAGTGGTGTGAACTTCTATGAATTGGAAGCGATGGCGCATCGTATTGATGACGAAGAGGCGATTATGCACCTCTTCTCGGTTGTCTCTTCCCTGGACTCTCTGGTCATAGGCGAATCACAGATCACTGGGCAGGTGAAGGAAGCATTTAGATTTTCTTATGAGAATGGCACAGCAGGCAGGAAGCTCAACCGTATCATCTCTTATGCCGTGAAGTGTGCAGCTGAGGTGCGTAATGCTACGCAAATCTCCAAAAATCCTATCTCTATTGCATCAGTTGCTGTAGCACAGGCTGCCGAGATCATGGGTGATAATCTGGCAGGGATGACCGGGGTGGTCGTCGGAACTGGTGATATGGGAAAACTGGCTGCGAAGCACCTTCTCAGGGCAGGCTGTGATGTTATTCTTTTGGGGCGGGATGTAGAGAAGGTACAGAAAGTGGCGGATGAGCTTGGTGAGAATGTTAAAGCAGCTGATTTGAGCAAACTCCCTAAATACCTCAATCGTTACCGACTTCTTTTTACTGCAACCTCTTCCTCCGATCCCGTTATTACCAAAGAGATAGTGGAGGATCGTGATCTGAAGCGTCTCTGGTTCGACATGGCGATACCGCGTGATATCGAAGATATAGAAATGGATCAGCTTCGGATCTTTCGTATCGATGACCTCAGAAACATCTCAGCTGATAACCATGCCATGCGCCAGGAACAGGCGCTCAAGGCAAGTGAGATCGTTGAGCGCTACAAGGATGAGTTTTATCAATGGTTGCGGGCACTCTCGGTCGAACCGGTGATCAAGGGTGTACGTGAGCAGGTCAAAGAGGCGATAGATATTGAGCTTCACAGAGCGATAAAAAAAGGGTTTGTGCCTGCTGAAGCAGAAGCCAACATGAGGAAAATGGCAGAACAGATGTTCAACCGTTTTCTGCATCTTCCGACGCAGCAGATGAGGCTGAGTTCAATACAAAAAGAGGGTATCTGCAGTATTGATGCCATGAAGAACATTTTTAGCGTTGATACAGAGAATATTAATTTCAAGAAGTACAAAAAAGAACAACATGCCAAAGGATATCAATCGTGAGATTCACACAAATGCTGATCCCGACAACCAAAGAAACGCCTAATGATGCGACGCTTGCCAGCCATATTTACCTGATCCGTGGCGGTTTCATACAGGGGGTTGGAAGCGGACTTTATAATTTTCTGCCACTTGGGAAGCGTGTGCTTGACAAAGTTCGATCGGTTGTCAAAGAGGAGCTTGACAAAGCTGATTGTCAGGAAGTAAGTCTTGGTTTTGTGACACCGGCCAGTTTCTGGATCGAGAGTGGACGTTTCGAAAAGTATGGCAAAGAACTCCTGCGTTTCAGGGACAGAAAAGAGAATGATTTTGTCCTGGGGCCGACACACGAAGAGATGATGGTCAATATGGTTAAGCAGAGTGTCAAAAGTTATAAAGCTCTGCCGTTGAATCTCTATCAGATCAATTTGAAGTTCCGTGATGAAATCAGACCTCGATTTGGTTTGATGCGTGGACGTGAGTTTTGGATGAAGGATGGTTACAGTTTTCATGCTTCAGAGGAAGATATGAAGCGTGAATTCGCACATATGGAAGAGACGTATAAAAAGATATTCACCAGACTGGGACTGGAGTTTCGTGTGGTAGAAGCAGACAGCGGTGCGATCGGCGGAAGCGGGAGTAAAGAGTTCATGGTTTTGGCTGACAGTGGTGAAGATACGATCGTTGTCTGTGATGACTGTGAGTATGGTGCCAATATCGAGGCGGCTATCAGAGCGGAGAAGCGTTGCAACGTAGAGCCCCCTGAAGCGGTTTATGCACGTTTTCGTACACCTGATACTGCAACGATCGATGCATTGAGCGACTTTTTCAAAGTCGATCCCTATTATTTGATAAAAATGGTAGCCAAAAGAGCACTTTTTAATGAGGGAGAGAGCCAAATCGTACTCTTTGCCTTGAGAGGCTCTGATGAATTGCAGGAGGTTAAAGCCTGTAATGCTATAGGTGCCAATGAGCTGGTTGATGTTTCCGAAGAAGAGTTGGTGCAGGCAGGATTGGTGGCTGGATATATGGGGCCGACTAAAGTTCCTGAAGGGGTTAGTGTGGTCTTTGATCTCATGCTGAAAGATGCAGCCCATCTTATCTGCGGTGCCAATGAGAAGGATTATCATTTAGTCGGTATAGATCTAAAAGGGTACGAAGCGGTTTATAAAGATATTATCGCAGTACAGGAGGGAGACAGTTGTGCTCACTGCGGCGGCAAACTGCGCTATACCAAAGGGACTGAAGTCGGGCACATCTTCCAGCTTGGGACGCAATACTCTAAATCTTTGAAGGCAGAATTTCTGGATGAAAACGGGAGGTCCAAGCCTTTTGAGATGGGAACGTATGGGATCGGAGTCAGCCGTCTGCTTGCAGCCATTATCGAACAGCACCACGATGACAAGGGGTGTATCTGGACCAAAGAGAGCACTCCGTTTACTGTGACCATCATCGTCTCGAATATCAAAGATGAAGCACAGCTCGCTCTGGCTGAAGAGACTTATGAGGCGCTTTGTTCCAAAGACATCGAAGTCCTGCTCGATGACAGAAAAGAGCGATTTGGCTTTAAGATGAAGGATTTTGAACTGATCGGTATTCCTTTGGCGGTGGTAATCGGTAAAAATCTTGCGGAAGGTTCAGTCGAACTGATACAAAGAGAGGGTTTGGAAAAGATCGCTGTTCCGGTTGACAGGATTATCGAAGAGGTGGAGAAACGGTTATGATTTTTCTTTTGATCCCATTTTTATTCATTGAACTTTTTCTCTCATTGAAAGTGATTGAGATGATCGGTGCAGGTTGGAGTGTCGTTTGGATCATCGGTACGATCTTTGCAGGTTCGGCATTGCTGAAAAATTCCCATTATGCAATCTTCGGGAGTATTGATGCCGTTTCCAGAGGCAAACTGGATCTCCAAAGTTTTCAGAATGCCAGCATGGCTTATATGATGGGGGCACTGCTTTTGATCATTCCGGGTATTCTGAGTGATGTTCTTGGGGCGATCTCACTCCTGTATACAGTTTATTTACGATTTGTGGCTAAAATAACGCCAGAAAAAACCAATTTTAACCATAAAAAAGGAGATGATGATGTCATTGATGTCGAAGTTATTGATGAGCACGATCGCAGCGACAGCCTTTCTTAATGCAGGGGTCAGCGATGCTGAACTGATCAAGTATTTCAAAAAGTTTATTGTGAACAACCCCTCTGTCAAAGTGACAGGTGTAGAGATTCTCGACAAGAGAACCATAGAGGGGCATCCGGGATGGGAAGTCTACCTGACCAATATGAAGCTTAAGCATAATGGCAAAGCCGCCTCTGCACCACAGACAGTCTTTGTCAAGGATGGTTTGGCGACCTCTATGCTGGTAAATATAAAAACAGGAACAAACTATGCCAAAGATATGAAGCCAAAGGTTCCGGCGGCACTCTATAATGATGCGCATCTGCTCTTTGGAAACAAGGATGCAAAGCATAAGATCCTCATCTTTTCCGATCCGCAGTGCCCTTTCTGTATGGAAGTGGTTCCCGAGATGATGAAAGCTGCCAAAAAATATCCAGAGACTTTCGCGCTCTATTATTATCATCTTCCATTGATGCGGATTCATCCGGTTTCAGGCATACTGACACGCGTGATGTATGTCGCTCAGCACAAAGGTAACAGTGATGAGGTTATCAAACTCTATTCTCTGAAGATAGATCCTCGAGAGACCAACGTGGACAAAGTATTGGCAGCAGTCAAAAAGCAGAGTGGTTTTGTCGTAACCAAAACTGAGATTGAAAAAAAGGCAGTGAAAGATGCGATGAAATCGGATGAGAACGCTGCTGCCAAAATGATGGTTTCAGGTACTCCGACAGTCTATGTTGATGGTGAGTGGGATAAGGCAAGAAACAAATACGAATCTTTGATTCCCAAGAAAAAGTAAAGCAGTATCGTGAAAAAAATAATTATCGCTACCAGAGCAAGTCAACTTGCACTCTGGCAGGCTTACCATATCAAAGATCGGATTGAAAAGAGTTTTCCTGAAGTAAATGTGGAACTCAACGAGATCACCAGCAGAGGTGACAAAATCCTTGACAAGCCTCTGGCGCTCGTCGGCGGAAAAGGGCACTTCACCAAAGAGCTCGAGGATGAAATACTGGCAGGCAATGCTGATCTCGCTGTCCACTCTCTCAAAGATGTTCCTACCTATATCCCTGAAGGACTGGAACTTGCAGCCATTACAGAGCGACAGGATCAGAGTGATGTATTTCTCTCTCATAAGTATGAGAGTCTGGATGCGCTTCCTCCGAGCGCTGTAGTGGGAACGACAAGTCTGCGAAGACGGATGCAGCTTTTGCGGCAACGACCTGATCTGAGAGTAAAAGATCTTCGCGGAAATGTCAATACCCGTCTGCGAAAGCTTTCAGAGGGACAATACGATGCGATCATCCTTGCCTATATCGGCCTGGCACGTTTGGATCTTCTTAAAAATATTCCTTTTGTCGAGAATCTCTCCTTCATGATCCCTCCCATGGGACAGGCTGCCCTGGGTATAGAGATCGTGAGTGACAATGCAAAGATCAGAGAGATCGTAATGATCCTCAATGATGAGCGTTCATTTCTTTGTACCAAGCTCGAGAGGGATTTTGTCTCCAAGATCGGAGCAGGCTGTTCTGCACCTGTAGCTGTCAATGCTGTGATCGAGGGTGGTGTGATGACGATCAAAGCGATGCTGGGGTACCCTGACGGCACACACATCATGGAAGAATCTCTAAATTCACCTGTTGAAATTTCAGATGATCTGGGGAACCAATTGGCAGAAATGATGATCGCTGAGGGAGCACTGGATATCCTTTCCAAAGCTGAAGAGATTGCCTTTAAGGATGAGATGCCGGAGAGAATTTAGAGCTAACCAAAACTTATCTTCTGCTATAATGATTTCTAAGATTACTTTTTTTGGAGATCATGATGCGCACAATCATACGAACACTATTTCTTGCGACCCTCTTTTTGTTAGTCGGCCATACTTTTTTACAGGCGGAAAACAATGATGCATACCGATACAAATGGGTAGGCACCTTTGTTAAAGGAAGTCCCTATACTGATCAGGTTGTTGCCAGTGCTATGATGTGGAGCGGTTTTTCTGATGTGATCAAGAAGAAGTGGAAAGAAGGCTACAATCTGACAGAGCTGAAATATGGCAATGGCAAGTGGGTGGGTGTCTTTTCCAAAGGTGCCACATTTACCAACCAGGCTTATATAGTGACTGATCGATGGCAGGGGATGAATTATGCCATTCAGAAACAATGGAAAAAGGGATATTTCCTTGTCAATGTGGAACACGGTTTAGGTGAATGGGTCGGTATCTTTGCTAAAAATACCGGTTATACCAATCAATCCTTTGATCGAAGAAAGAAGCTGGTAGCGTTCCAGGAGAGGATACTGGAGCGCTGGAAAGAGGGATTTGAACTCGTCGATGTAGAGTATGGCGAGGGGCACTGGCTTGGAGTTTTTGTCAAAGGTCCACATTATACCAATCATGCCATGAGTCTCAGAACCAACTGGAAAAAATTTACCTATGCGATCGATAAACAATGGAGCGATGATTACCGCATTACCAATATATCATTTGGTGTGGGTAAATGGATCGGAGTCTTTGCCAAAGGGACTGGCTATAGTACGCAGGGCTATGAAGCTGAACCTACACTCGCTGCCTTTAACAAGGCAATGAAAAAACGGCAGGATGAAGGATTTGCTCTGATCGACCTGGCTGAAGGATGGTAGGGAAAAATTAGTAATTAGCAATTAAAAATTAAAAATTTTGGTGTGCTTTACTTGGTAAAGCTTTTATTTATGTTAAAATCTACCTACTCTTTTGCAAGGAAACATTGTGTTCAAAACTTTATTTACTGTCATCACTTTTTTAATGCTATCAACAACTGCTATCACTGCTGCGCCGCCAAGTCCTCAAACATTTGTGCCCAATCGTGGTGCTGTACCCAAAATGGTGATGCTTGAAGATATGGAGGTCAATATCTCCGGGAATGTCAAGAAGGTGGTTTATGTGTGGAATCTGGACTATGCAAAGCCGTCACTTCAGATTGGTGATCTAATGCTGATCTTTAAGTATCTTAGTAATGCGCCGAAACGGCCCAAGCAGATGCTAATGAACAAGACATACTCTATGAATACAGCAATAGATACCAAAAAAATGATCAAAGCACTTGATAACTTTCAGGAAAGTATCAACAGGACATATCGCTCACTCTTTGAATATGCCAGTGTGATTGATGGAACCAAGGATGGCAGTCTAGACAAACGATACAAAGCCATGTACAAAGATATGAAAAAGATGATGAATAGTTACAACAAACTGGTTAAAGTGACCAACAAACAATATCGTGCCAAGGTCCTGCCATTCTATCAGCTGGATATTA
>JAYEND010000121.1:8236-12383 GCA_034721895.1 Campylobacterota bacterium
CTAGACAAACGATACAAAGCCATGTACAAAGATATGAAAAAGATGATGAATAGTTACAACAAACTGGTTAAAGTGACCAACAAACAATATCGTGCCAAGGTCCTGCCATTCTATCAGCTGGATATTATTACCCCACCAATTAAATACCCAAACTTTTGAAAGAACGAGAGGAGGTAAGATGTGAGTGAAAAAAGCTGTAGGACTAACTGGTTAATTCAAAGATTTTTTTACTTGCAGATTGCCTTCTCTCGTTCTTCCCGGAGGGTGCTGTGCTTTCGCCCATACTCTGCGTTAGATTTTTTCAACTTAGCTGCGGCTAGGTTTTCAAAAATCTGCCTTGATTATGAACGAAATCACAGCATCAAAAATTTGGGTATTTAGTTGGTGGGGTAATAAACCCAAATAATTCCATGGATTTATTCGGGTTAAAAAATAGTTTCAAAGAGGGGTAATCGATGGAAGATGTGATCGGATGGTTGAAAGAGAATGGTGGGCTGAAGGTGATCGATGAGCCACTGGATGTAGAGCTTGAGATCCCGCATGTTGCTTATATTGAAGTAAAAAAAGAGGATTCCAAGCCGCTGCTTTTTACACATCCCGTCAACAAGGCCAAAGGCATAGAGTACACAATGCCTGTACTGATGAATATCTTTGCCAATAAAGAAGTTACCCATAAAATATTTGGCCGTCATCCTGATGATGTTGCAGAGGGGATCGATGAACTGCTTAAGCTCAAGCCGCCCAAAGGATTCAAAGCCAAACTGGCGATGATCCCCAAACTTTTTGCACTTAAAAATGTTTTTCCAAAACGTTTGAAATTCAGAGGAGAGTGTCAAGAGGTCATCATCCCTAAAGAAGAGGCGGATCTGGATATTTTACCTATACTGAAAACCTGGGAAGGGGATGGCGGCCCATTTATCACAATGGGGCAGGTTTATACGCAGAGTCTGGATGGAACTATGCAAAACCTGGGGATGTACCGCCTGCAGCAGTATGATAAAAATAGACTGGGTATGCACTGGCAAATCCACAAAGATGCTTCCCACTTTTTTGATCAGTACCAAAGAGCCGGCAAAAAGATGCCTGTGACAGTAGCCATCGGCGGTGATCCACTCTATATATGGTGTGGGCAGGCACCGATGCCTCATGGAATGTTCGAAATGCTGCTTTATGGTTTTGTGCGAGGCAAAAATGCAGAGTTGGTGAAGTCTGTCACCAATGATATTTACATACCTCGTGATGTCGATGTCGTCATAGAAGGGTTTGTTGATCCTGAACTGACAGAGATAGAAGGTCCTTTTGGTGACCATACGGGATACTATACACTTAAAGAGCCTTTCCCCGTCATGGAAGTAGAAACGATCACGATGAAAAAAAATCCTGTATTTCAAGCGACTGTTGTCGGAAAGCCGCCACTGGAAGATAAATATATGGGTTGGGCAACAGAGCGTATTTTTCTGCCGATGCTCAAGCCTATGGCTCCAGACCTTATAGATTACAACATGCCTGAAAATGGTGTCTTTCATAACCTGATTCTGGCTAAGATGAAAACACTTTACAAAGGGCATGCACAACAGTTCATGCATGCATTTTGGGGTGTTGGGCAGATGAGCTTTGTGAAACATGCGATCTTTGTAGGAGAGGATGCACCGGAACTGGAGGAGTCTGAAGTGCTGACAGAGCACATCCTTAACAGGTTGGACGGGAGCAGGATACTGATCACACAGGGTATCGTTGATCATTTGGATCACTCTTCTCCTGAGCAGTTCGTAGGTGGAAAACTGGGTGTCGATGCTACAGGGGAAGAAGTAGAGGAGGGCGTAGAGTCATTACTGAGCGATAGTGAACTTCTTAAAAAGATGCAAGAGATTGATAGCGATATACTGGAACTCAAGCAGTACTTCACGCATACCAAAAATCCTATTTGTGTCATCTCCGTCAATAAAACAAAATCTGTAAAAAGCGATAGAGAAAAAATAGACATCCTGAAAGAACATATCAAACTCCTGGTTATCGTCGATAAGGCAAACAATGATCTGGATGATCCGTATATGCTCGTTTGGCGTGTGGTTAACAACATTGATGCACAAAGAGATATAACACTTGACCCTTTTATCGTCATCGATGCCACCAATAAAGGTGAACTTGATGGCTATGAGAGAGAGTGGCCGGGTGATACTTTCTGTACGAAAGAGGTGCTTGACAGGCTACAGGAAAAAGGTTTGATAGAGATAGACGAAACATTTGTTAAAAAATTCGGCCTATTGCCATTTTAAAAGTATTTAAGGATTTTGGGTAATTTTAGTTTTCTTTAAAGTTAATATGATAAAATTTCCTTGTTAATAAAAATTATCCTTAAAGGAATATAATATGATCGTAACCAATAAAGCTCCAGACTTTACAGCAACTGCTGTACTCGGTGACAACCAAATCGTTGAAGACTTCAACCTCTATGAAAATCTTGGTGAAAAAGGTGCCGTACTTTTCTTCTACCCGCTTGATTTTACATTTGTATGCCCATCAGAGTTGATCGCCTTTGACCATAGACTCCAAGAGTTCCATGATAGAGGAATCAATGTGATCGGATGTTCTATCGATTCACAATTTTCTCACTTTGCATGGAAAAATACACCTATCAATGAAGGTGGTATTGGACAAGTCAGGTATCCTTTGGTAGCAGACCTTACCAAGCAGATCGCCAGAGACTATGATGTTCTTCTTGGTGACTCAGTTGCCCTTAGAGGATCTTTCCTGATCGATGCAGACGGTACAGTAAGACACGCAGTAGTCAATGACCTCCCACTCGGTAGAAATATCGATGAGATGATCAGAATGATCGATGCGATGATCTTTACCAACGAATATGGTGAAGTATGTCCTGCGGGTTGGCAAAAAGGTGACGAAGGTATGAAAGCTGACACTGAGGGTGTTGCTGATTATCTTGGTAAGCACGCTGACGAACTGTAATATAACTTTCATATAGAATAATAGTTACAAAGGAAGTGAAGAGTTGACTCCCGCTTAAGGTGAGGCTGAAGCCTTCACTTCCATAGCATAATAATAAAATAGATAAATGAGTATTTTGAGTAATGTTTTTTTATCTGTTTTGAGAAGTGAAGGAAAAGAGTGATGAATGAGTATGCAGGGGTGCTGAAAGCATCCGGGTTAAAGACTACTTTGCAGCGAATAGGTATATTGGAAGTGATCGACAGGGCCGGACACATCTCAATCGATGCGATTTATAGTGAAATTCGAGAGACAAACCCCATACTTTCACTGGCAACGGTTTATAAAAATATCCTTATGATGGTTGATAAAGATGTATTGGTAGAAGTACCTCTCTCAGGCGCAAAATCCAAGTATGAACTCAAAAAACATGAACATATCCATCTGATCTGTGAAAAATGCGGCAGTGTAGAAGATGAGATATTGGACAATATGCCGGAAGAGGCTCTCTCTGCCTTGGCTGCAAAAGACTCTTTTTTACTTTCACGATCTCAAATCAACCTTTACGGTATTTGCCAAAACTGCCAGTAGTAACCGACTGTTTTCAGGGGTATTCCTTGATTTATACATAAGTTTAGTTTGTATATAATCATTGTAGTCAAAAAGGGAGGATGATGATGAAAGCCTGTACTTTTCCCTGCCGGTTTGACGATAGACTTCCATGATCTGAATATTGAAGAGATTGGGTTTTATGCATGTGCATGGAACCTTCAGCGTATACAGATGCAATAAGGATCATTTATTGGGGCTCTGATTGGCGCACATACTCAACGTATGCAACTCATGCGGTCACCTTATTCTCATGGTGTATTGTTACAAGGTGACTTCCCTAAAGGTACTGTGTTTATTGCTGCTGTAGTCACAAAAGCAGATGTTGTATTTCAAAATAGAGTTGCAGATAAACTTGAAATCAAGATACTTAGATCTGGAGATGAGGTAGACTTTTTATGTAATGGGGAGAGTGAAACTTTTAGTATTGCTGTAGAAGAAAAGTTTTTTGATGATGCATATTATAATTAAAAAGATTTCCTAATAACGAATTTGAGAAAGGTGTCTGTATTGCATAAAGAACTGTTCCCTACTGGTTTAACACTGGATCTTCCTAATATGGATCTTGAAATTTTAGTTCATCATTTGCAGC
>JAYEND010000122.1:0-12321 GCA_034721895.1 Campylobacterota bacterium
TACAATATGCAATGTAAGGGGTCGGTCAGGCAACATCCACTAGCATCCCAATGATCTTCCCCTCTGTTTTTTGGGATATTCCTCAACCCTTTGGTTATCTTTCTTGGTTTTCTTGTTCCTGGGTACTGGCTTAGAGATGCATAAGAGAGTTGATGCTGTTTTATGAGAAAAAGCATCAACCAGGGTTACCGAAAGAAACATTAAGCCCCTTATAGCCATACTCACTACAAATATTATGCAACTGCAGTTATTTAATGGCAGAGTAGCCAGTAATTTAATGGGTGATGCGGGTAAACAGTTAGCTAACTTTGAAAGGATAAGATAAAATGAAAAAGAGTTCTACTGTATTTAGGCAGATGCAGCGTGATCGGATATTGGCAACAAAACCCTAGAGTAGATCCACTGGCCCACGAACTTCATAAGGGAAAAGAATATCCAGTATGAATGCCAGTAGTAGTAATTATCAATTCAATCAGTTAGAAAAACAGTATCGTGAGATAATGGGGATGCAAAGGCCATTATAAGTTACTG
This sequence comes from Campylobacterota bacterium, assembly GCA_034721895.1. Classification (GTDB taxonomy): domain Bacteria; phylum Campylobacterota; class Campylobacteria; order Campylobacterales; family Sulfurovaceae; genus SZUA-451. Next base: position 532 of record JAYEND010000122.1, read on the forward strand.
CCCTGCATTTATCATAGAATCCCAAACACTTCTCAACCTCTCAACACTCTGCAATAACATTCATTACCCTTTAAGTCTTCCAGTCCTACAATAATAATAGACGGCAGTAAGTTATTTCAAATAAGAAACATGAGCAAGACCACAACAAAAGGAGAGATTATGAAAATCAGTAGTATCGCAGCACTGCTGCTAATAGGCACAACGGTTATGATGGCCGAAACCAGTCCGGAGATCGAGGAGATGTTCAATGAACCCGAACCTTTCATACACCATGAAGAGGTATTGCCTCATGAGATTGATGGAATTATGCCCGAAGGAACGGAAGGCACTAGCAATACCTACTACGGCCTGGATGCCGGCAATGCAGGAGAAAATAACTCCTTTTTCGGAAGGAGAGCTGGACTTATTAATACCGGGTCTTACAACACTTTCAACGGCTATAACAGCGGCCGCTACAACACGACCGGTCATCACAACACCTTCATCGGCGTTTACAGCGGCTTCGGTAACACGACTGGCTATAACAACACTTTCAACGGCTATTTCAGCGGCCGCTCCAACACGACCGGCAATGAAAACACTTTCATTGGATTAACCAGCGGCAGCAGCAATACAACCGGATCTTACAACACCTTCAGCGGTGTTCTAAGCGGCTACGGTAACACGACCGGCAATGAAAACACTTTTATCGGTCATCAGAGTGGTCGGGCCAACAAAACTGGCTATCAAAACACCTTCATCGGCGTTTACAGCGGCTTCGGCACGACCGGCAACAACAACGTTTTTCTGGGTTTTCAGGCCGGCTACAGCGAAACCGGAAGCAACAAACTCTACATCGCTAACTCCGGCACCTCCACCCCCCTCATCTACGGAGAATTCGACACACGCCTGGTAGCCATAGACGGCAAACTCGGAGTCAATACCCAGTCACCAACCGAACTGGTTGAAGTCAAAGGCACAGATGCAGCAGCCCGTTTCAAACTGACCAGCATCACCAACACAGGCAATGAAGCTGCACAGTTCGTCCAGCAGCGTGCACGCTCTAATAGTGGTGATCCTGCAGCAGTTGAAAACAGTGACGTCATCGGATTCTTCAGTTTCCGTGGCTTCAATGGTGCAGCTTATACTGGAACAAAGGCCGGCATTTCTGTTACAGCGACAGAGGATTGGTCAGAGACCCAGAACGGTAACCTGATCACGATCAGTCATACCCCAAATGGTTCAGACACATTAACAGCAGCCCTGCAGATCAAAGGAGAAGCAGATGTCTACATTCCCAATGGCAATCTTTATGTCAAAGGAACAAAGATGAATGTTCCAGACTATGTCTTTAAAGACAACTATAAACTGATGCCACTCAATGAACTGAAAGCATTCATCAAAAAGAACAATCATCTTCCGGGTGTCATTTCAGCAGAGGAAGTCGGCAAAGCAGGCGTAATCAATCTCTCCGGCCTTCAGATGACTTTGCTTGAGAAGGTGGAAGAGTTGACGCTTTATACTTTGGAGCAGGAGGAGATGCTTGTAGCAAAAGATGTTGAGATGAGAGCTAGAGATCAGAAAATAGCAACAATGGAAGCTGAAATTGAAAAACTCAAAGTGATGCAGCAAAAAGTGGTGCAGTTGGAATCACTCCTAACCAATCTGGCTTTGGATACCTCCAAAAATAAGAAAGAGAAAGTCTCTGCTAATCTTAGATAAGATCTATACTATAGAGCCTAAACTTTGGGGCTCTATAGTTCTCATAATATTTAACCTCTCACTATGAACTTCTCTATCAAGTTGAAAAAGACGGTATTAGTTTTCAGCTGAGTAAAGCATATTGATAAGCACAGTTTATTTTGTAATCCAAGAATAAGCTTTCAACTGGTATTTTTAATTGTTTATGTAAGTTTCTCATCATACCAATTGTTAATTTTCTTTTTCTATTTAAGACTTCTGAAGCTCTTGATTTACTTCCAATGATTTCAATTAAATCTTTCTGTCTTAAGCTATCTTGCTCCATTCTAAACTTTATAGCTTCGATGGGATCAGGAGCATCAATTTTATAGAAATATGCAAATAACATAATGAATTTTATATAGATGGAACCCAATATGCCAAACGGTGCGTGAATACGCACCCTACGCATTGCATTCGGTATTTGGAGGAATGCAGATATACAATATTTGTAGGGTATGTAACCACGCACCAAAAACAACATTAAGAAATACCCAAATAACGGTCCATAGCACCTTCGGGAGGATCATTCAAAATATTTTATATTATATTTAAAAATCATAAAATTAATTGATAGATATAGGTAAAAAAATTTAAAAAGCTCTGAAATGCCCGGCTGCAAGGGCTTTTTTTGTCCTATAAGATGATTTTATGCTATACTAACTCCGTAAATTCATAAAAGGAATAAAGATGACAAAAGCAGAATTTGTTGAGTTGGTACAGGAAACAGGCGGTTATGACACAAAAGCAGCAGCTGAAAGAGCTGTCAAAGCATTTACTGGAGCAGTAACTGCAGCACTTGTCGCAAAAAAGAGTGTTTCTCTGGTAGGTTTCGGTACATTCTCAACTGTAGAAGTTGCTGAAAAGAGCGGTAAGGTACCTGGTACTGATAAAACTTATACAAAAGCAGCGCACACTGCACCTAAGTTTAAGATCGGCAAGACACTTAAAGACGCAGTAGCGAAGTAATCTTTCCCCTTTCGATGAGCTCTCTGCTCATCGTCTTCTTCTATCATAATAAAATCTTTTATTACCACACCTTGCTATAAACTTCACTGGGTTATACTATCTATTATTAACACCACTGGCTAAATAGAGACTTCTGATTAATAAAAGTATTTCAACAGTAGTATCAAATCAATCTTTAGTCAGAGATCCAATAAGGAATTGCTATGGAACTTCAAAATGTCATTGGTCTGGGGGTAGCAGGGAATTTTGCGCATCATTTGGAACAGGCAGGGGAACTTAAAGATTTTGAAAATGTTGTGACCAAGGAGCCCGGCGCACCCAAAGGGATATTTCCTTTTTATCTTCCCGGAAGTGAAAGTTTTCTTGGGGTTTATCCGGTTTGTACCGAGGGGCTGACGTTGCCATCCTATGAAGCCAATGCGCAGGTAGAGCCGGAGATTGCAGTACTTTTTGATATCCATTATGATGAAGCACACAAAGTTGTGGGACTCGATGCCAAAGCATTTACTGCATTTAATGACTGTACGATACGAAAAGAGGGTGCCAAAAAGATATCAGAAAAGAAGAGCTGGTCTGCAGACTCCAAAGGTATAGGAGACAAGTGGATTCCGATCGACCATTTTTCGGAAGGCGGCATTATGGACCACTATCATCTCTGTTCTTTTGTAAGGCGGGATGGGGTGTTGCATGCCTATGGTGTAGATGCACCCCTGTCCGGATACAGCTATTTTTATACCAAACTGGTGGATTGGCTGATAGAGAAGATGAATTTTCAAGAGGACTTTGGCCCACTTGAAGATATCAGTGCGCATCTGGAAGCCTGTGCTTACCCTGAGCAGGCACTTATCACAATCGGAGCGACTGCCTATGCTGATTTTGGAGAGAAAAACTACCTTCAGGGCGGGGATGAAGTCTTTGTGATCACTTATGATGCCCGAAGTGAAAGAGGAGATTTAGAGAGTGGCGCAAATAAAGTAATCCTCCGCCAGAAAGTGCAGTAATATGAAAAAATCCATACTTATTTTTTTGATCGCTTTTGCATTTATTGGTTGTAATCAGGGAGAACAGAAATCGGTCAAAATGATAAATGACACTTACCACAAGATACCGACAGGATATACCGCTTCATCTGCCAAGATAAAAGAGTCAAGAGAAGCCAGGGAAGTAGCTGCCGAAAAAGAGGTGCAACTGGCAAAACTCAAAAGCGAAGAGAATCTAAAGATTGCCAGGATTGAGGCAAAGGCCCAGGAAGAAGTAAAGAAGATCGAAACAGAAGCTCTAAGGGTTAAAGTATTTGCAGAGAAAGAGGTGCAGCTCCTTGAGCAGAAAATAAAGAAAGAGATTGCGGACTCCAGGGAGAAGACAACAGTGCAGACCCAGGAGAAAGATATTTATCTGTATAAGATCATCACTGTTGTCGTTTCTGCACTGATCCTGATCATTTTGCTGGTATTTTACCTGATCCATCGCAAAAACAGAGCCATAGAAGTGAAATTGCAGGAAGAAAAGCTCAAACATGAGGCATATATGCAGGCAAGTGCACAGCATCATGAAAAGATGGGCAAGATGCTGGAGATCATCGCTGATGAGGGTGCTGATGAAAATGTAAAAAAAGAGCTTGTAGATATCCTCAAGGAACAAAGTCGGGATCAATACCTGATCACTTATGAACAGGATGATGAGAAAAAGGAGTAAAGCAGTATTCTAAAGCTACTCTCCTTTAAACCATCCCTTAACACGATCGAATGCATTGTCGAGTGAGCTTTTGTAAGGGTGACTCTCTACGCCAAAGCTCTCCTGGAGTTTGAGAAGGAGCTCTTCCTGCTCGTTGGTCAGCTTTTTGGGAAGCTTCAGTTGAACCTGAGCGATGAGACGGCCTTTTCTGCCGCTATGAACATCGACGACACCTTCACCATCAAAGATAAACTGTTCTTTATCTTTGGTGCCCGGTTTGAGGTTGAGCTGTAATTCTCCATCAAGTGAAGGGATGGTGATCTCTTCCCCGAGTATCGCTTGAGTGAAGAAGACAGGGACTTCTATATAAATATCATTTCCGTTTCTCACAAAATTCTCATCTTCTTCGACATAGAAGGTGAGATAGAGATCGCCTCTTCGGCCGTGGCGGTCTTCGTTTCCGTACCCCTGAGCCCTGAGCCTGTTGCCGCTGTCGACACCGGCAGGGATATTGATGGTGATCGTGTCATCTTTGGTCTTGTAGCCTTTACCGTGACAGGATACGCACTTCTCTTTGATGCTTTTGCCTTCACCATGACACTTTGGGCAGGTTTGTGCGAAAGTCATGGGCCCCTGCCTCATGACGACTTGTCCCTGACCTCCACAGTACTCGCAGGTTTCTAGCTTGCCATCCTTGGCACCGGTACCTTTGCAATCACCACATGGTATTTTATAAGTGATATCGATCTCTTTTTCGCAGCCAAAGACTGCTTCGTGAAACTCCAGAGGCAGTTCGATCTCAAAATCGAGTGCATACTTTTGGCCTGGATTGCGTCTGGCTTGCCCGAATCCTCCGCCAAATCCGCCTGCACCGCCAAACATGGAGTTGAAGATATCCATCATATCATCCATGCTTCCGCCGCCAAATCCACCGCCTCCCTGTCGACTGAGACCCTCTTTGCCATAACGGTCATAAATAGATCGCTTCTCTTCGTTGCTGAGCGCCTGGTAGGCTTCGTTGATCGCTTTAAATTTCTCTTCAGCCTCTTTATCATCAGGATTGCGGTCCGGATGATACTTCATTGCCAATTTTCTATATGATTTTTTTAGTTCAGTACCGTTGCAATCTCTGCTGACCTCAAGAATTTCATAATAGTCAAATTCTGTCACCGTTTCTCCTTGTTGTATCTATAAGTGGAATAGGGAAAATTTTTGCGAATTCTAACATAATTTTCCTCTTTTTTGGATAGGCTGGATATAATATTACATCATAAAGATTCGGAGTAAAGAATGGTTGTACATATTGTCATGTTTCAATTCAAAGAAGAGGGCAGAAAGCAAAATATAAACACTGCCAAAGGGATGCTTGATAGTTTGCCCGGTTTTGTGCCGACACTTAGAAGTATGGAAACAGGAATCAATTTCTCACCTGAAGAGCGTGCGATGGATTTGAGTATTATCACAATATTTGATGATAAGGCAGGGTTGGAAGCCTATGCTGTGCATCCGGAGCATTTAAAGGTTGTAGAATTCATCAAGAGTGTTGCGGTGGTGTCAAAAGTAGTGGACTATGAGAAGAATTAATAATTAATAATTATTGCAGGCACTTCGTTGAAGTGCTTTTATTTGAAGGCTGGAATGTAGATAATGATAGATAATGATTTTTCGATGACAGTCAGAACGAACGTGAAGCCGTGTAAACAAAAGCTTTGCCTTGCTTCAAGGAGAAAGTAACAATATGAAACGGTATAGGATTGAAGCGTTTGAAAATCTTGTGGAGGCATTTCAGGCTCTGCCAAGTATCGGCAAGAAGTCGGCGATTCGTCTGGCATATCATCTGGTGATGGAGGATGGTTTTGGGGCGATGAAACTGGCTCATGCGATCGAAACAGGGGTCAATGAAATCCAGAAATGTTCACAGTGCCATAACATGAGCGAAGATGAACTCTGTGCTATCTGCTCGGATGAGCACAGAGATACAAGTAAACTCTGTATCGTTCAAAGCGCCCGGGATATCCTGACAATTGAAGAGAGCAGGCAGTTTGAGGGAGTCTATTATGTTATCTCCAAAATTGAGGACCTTGATGAATATCACCTCAAGGTAGCTGTGAAGGATGCCGAAGAGGTGATCTTTGCTTTTCCGCCGAGTATTGCAACGGATACGATGATCCTCTACATTGAGGACAAACTGGAAGGGATGGGGCTTTCCTTTACAAAAATTGCTCAGGGAGTACCGACGGGTGTGGAACTGGAAAATATCGATATGGTTTCTCTCTCCCGTGCGATGGAAGCAAGGGTGAAGGTATGATGAGGCGGGTAATGGCGCTTTTTAAAGCAATTCTGCTATTGTCTTTTTTTCTCTCTGCACTCTTTGGGGGCAAGGTCATCACCGCTGCAGAACAACCTAAGGCCTACTTGCATCTTTTAAAAGGAAAACGGGTTGCATTGGTGGTGAATCATTCCTCTCTGGCGGGAAGAACTCATTTGGTTGATTTTCTGTTGAGAGAAGGAGTTCAGGTTAAAAAGATATTTGCACCTGAGCATGGATTCAGAGGCAAATCGGATGCGGGGGAGCACCTCAAAAACAGTCGTGATACGCGAACCGGACTCCCGATCATTTCTCTCTATGGCAAACACAAAAAACCGACAAAAGGAGATCTCTCCGGGATCGACCTGATCCTCTTTGATATCCAGGATGTGGGAGTGCGGTTTTACACCTATCTCTCAACGCTTCATTATGTAATGGAGGCGGGTGCAGAACAACATATCCCGGTAGTGGTACTCGACCGGCCCAATCCCAATGGCCACTATATCGATGGCCCGGTTCTCAAATCCAAATACCGTTCTTTTGTCGGATTGGATCCTGTACCGGTTGTCTACGGGATGACGATTGGGGAGTATGCAAAGATGCTCAATGGCGAGAGATGGCTCAGGAGAGGTGTCCATGCGAAGCTGACTGTGGTTCCGCTTGCCAACTATACGCATGCCGTCTCTTATTCGCTTCCGGTCAAGCCTTCGCCCAATCTTCCCAATGACCGGTCGATAGCGCTCTATCCCTCTCTGGCATTTTTTGAGGGGACCGTATTTTCTGCCGGCAGAGGCACGAAGAAGCCTTTTCAGCTCTATGGACACCCCGGTTACAGCGGGCATCAATTCTCCTTCATTCCCGAATCACGGGAAGGGGCTAAATATCCAAAATTCAAAGGGAAGCGTTGTTATGGTGTTGATCTGAGTGGAAGAAGTGTCAGGAAAATTCGTACTGAGAAACGACTCAATCTGAACTATTTTCTGGATGCTTATCATAAGTCCCCCAATCAACAAAAATTCTTTCTGAAAAATCGTTTTATAGATAAGTTGGCAGGATCTGACAAGTTGCGAAAACAGGTGGTCTCCGGTGCTTCCGAAGCCCAGATCAGAAAAAGTTGGCGAAAAGATCTCGATCATTTCAAACGGATACGAAAAAAGTATCTTCTCTACCCCTGAGTTTTGCTAAAATAGAATCAAAAGGAATCGTATGAAAAAAATTGCTGTTTTATTTACCTTGTTGCTCTCGCTGACACTCAGCGCTGAAACTCTGAAAATCATTGATAAACCGATCGATTTTGGTCCCAAACGTGTTGAGATGACCAAGGCCTATATCAAACAACATTATGGCAAGAGTGTCAAAGATATCACTATCGATCCCAGGATCATTGTATTGCATTGGACGGCTGAGATGAATTTTGATCGATCGTTCAAACGTCTCAAACCTGAAATGCTTTTGAGTGATCGCACGGATATCGTCAAAGCGGGAGCCCTTAATGTCTCATCGCATTTCCTGGTTGATCGTGACGGAACGGTCTATCGTCTGATGCCCGATAACTGGATGGCTCGCCATGTGATCGGCCTCAACTACAGCACTATCGGTATCGAAAATGTTGGAGGAAAGGGAAACAAGGCAGAAGATCTGACCCAGGCTCAACTCAAGGCCAATATCGCACTGGTAAAATATCTCAAGCAAAAGTATCCGGGGATCACCTATCTGATCGGCCATCATGAGTACCGCCGGATGGAGAAGACCTCTCTCTGGCTGGAGAAGGATAAAGGATATCGGACAGTCAAAAACGATCCTGGACCGATCTTTATGAAAAATGTCCGGGCTGCGGTGAAGCCCCTGCACTTGAAAGAACCACCGAGATAATTAACAATTAACAATTAACAATTAACAATTGAGGTTTGCATTACGTTGCAATGCTTTTATTTTTTAAAAGAGAGGAATGAATGAACAGTGCTTTTACCCCGATAGATTGGATGATATTTGGGTCTTATTTTTTAATCCTTATACTGACCTCTGTTGTGTTGAGTCGTGTGAAAGTGGAGACGACCCGTGACTATTTTGTCGGCTCCAATGCGATGCCGATGCTGGCGGTGGCGATCTCTGTTTTGGCCACTTCCCAGTCTGCTGCTACTTTTCTGGGGGGGCCGGAGTACTCTTATGGCAAGGATCTGACCTTTTTGGGCTTTTATTTCTCTGCGTTTATTGCAGTCTTTTTCGTCGCCTATTTTTTGATCCCGAGATTTTATGCCATCAAGGCAGTGACGGTTTATGAACTGCTTGAAAAGCGTTATGGCCCGAGTGCCAAGAAGCAGGCAGGAGTGATGTTTTTGATCGGGCGGCTCTTTGCTTCCGGAGCGAGGCTCTATATCGGAGCATTGGCGATCTCGATGATCCTTTTTATGGATATTGCCCCGACCCATATTGCGATCTCTATCGTTATTTTGATGCTGGGTGCGCTGGCTTATGTCTACTATGGTGGGATCAAGTCTATCATCCTGAGTGATATCATCCAGGCGATTACCTATATCGGAGCGGCGATTGCAGTGTTGATCTTTCTCTTCTATTCACTCAATACAGATCTCTCTACAATGATCGATATCCTCTCTAGAGAGAATAAACTTCAGGTCATGAATTTTTCTTTCAACGATTTCAAGGGAGGATTTAATTTTTACACTGTCCTTGCCGGTTGGCTATTGCTCAATATCGCTGCCTACGGACTGGATCAGGATATGACACAGCGGGTACTGAGCTGTAAAAACAAGGCAGAGGGAGCAAAGTCGCTGATCTACTCTATTATATTTACCATTCCTGTTGCACTGCTCTTTCTGGTGATCGGCCTGTTACTCTATCTCTACTACCAGCATCCTGAACTCTCCGGTTTTGAGGGCACAGTGGATAAGAATTTTCAGGGGGATAAAGTCACCATCATGATGTACTATATCCTCAACGAGATGCCGGAAGGACTGCGGGGCTTGGTGACAGTCGGAGCGATCGCCGCCGCACTCTCAAGCACCAACTCTGTTTTGGGCGCGATGAGCTCCGTAGCTATTGAGGATCTCTACCGCCCCTGGAAACTTGCCAGAGGAGAAGCATCTGAAGCCCACTTTCTCAAAGCAGGAAAAATAGGGGTACTCTTCTTTGCCGTATCATTGAGTCTGATGGCAATGCTGAGCTACTATTGGCAACACGCCACCAACTCCCATCTCCTGACTTTTGCCCTGGGAGTGATGGCCTTTGCCTATGCCGGTTTACTGGGGGTCTATTTCGCTGCGATCTTTACAAAGAGAGGCAATGAAAAGACAGTACTCTGGGCATTGATCGGCGGCTTTATGACGGTTCTGGTTTTGCAGACCTATGTGCTTGCTTTTTTTGGGATAGAATTGAAACTGGGCTTTTCATGGCAGCTTGTATTGGGGACAGCGGTTTCGTTTGGGATCATGATGCTTGGCAGTGAGCAAATAGCAGTGAGCAGTGAAGATGACTAAAGAGCTTTACATTGGTTTGATGTCCGGCACGTCGCTGGATGGAGTGCTGAGGTTACGATATAATAGAGTTTCATAAGGGCAGAGCAGGATCAAAGTAAAAAGGTATGGCATAGATGGCAAAAGCAAAACAAGAAGAGTCTATAGAAAAGCAATTATGGAAAGCCGCTGATAAACTACGAAAAAATATAGATGCCGCAGAGTATAAGCATGTGGTAATGGGGCTTGTGTTTTTAAAGTATATCTCTGATAGTTTCGAAGAACTTTATAATCAACTTGAAGCTGGAGAGGGTGAGTATGTTGGTGCTGATCCTGAAGATAGAGATGAGTATAAAGCTGAAAATGTGTTTTTTGTACCACCTACTGCCAGATGGTCATTTCTTCTTTCAAATGCGAAACTCCCAAACATCGGAAAGATTGTTGATGAGGCTATGGATGCCATAGAGAAAGAGAACAACTCTTTAAAAGGTGTGCTTCCTAAAGTGTTTGCACGAGATAACCTTGATAGTAAATCTCTTGGTGGGCTTATCGACCTGATAGGAAACATAGCTTTTGGAGATGCAAAAGCTAGATCTGCTGATGTACTTGGTCATGTATTTGAATACTTTTTAGGTGAGTTTGCACTTGCTGAGGGTAAACAAGGTGGGCAGTTCTATACTCCAAAAAGTGTAGTTGAACTTCTTGTAAAAATGTTAGAGCCATATAAAGGGAGAGTATTTGACCCTTGTTGTGGTAGTGGTGGTATGTTTGTACAGTCTGAAAAGTTTGTAACTGAACATCAAGGAAAGATAAACGATATATCTATCTACGGTCAAGAGTCAAACCAAACTACATGGCGACTAGCGAAAATGAACCTTGCCATTCGTGGTATAGATAGTTCTCAAGTAAAATGGAACAACGAGGGCTCATTTTTAAATGATGCCCATAAAGATTTAAAAGCAGACTTCATAATCGCAAATCCACCTTTTAATGTAAGTGACTGGAGTGGTGATTTATTACGAAATGATGGAAGATGGAAATATGGAACTCCACCAGAGGGAAATGCAAACTATGGATGGATACAACACTTTCTTTATCACTTAGCACCTACTGGAACAGCAGGGTTTGTACTGGCAAAAGGAAGCCTTACTTCCAATACTTCAAATGAGGGAGAGATACGAAAAGCTTTAATTGAAGCTAATCTAGTTGACTGTATAGTGAACCTACCCGCAAAACTGTTTTTAAATACTCAAATCCCAGCGACTATATGGTTTATGAAAAGAGGAAGAACTACTAAAGATATACTTTTTATAGACTCTCGAAATATGGGAGCACTTATCAACAGACGAACTAAAGAATTTAGCCATGATGATACAGACTATATAGCTAAGGTTTACCATGATTGGAAAGTCAAAAACGGGACTAAAGTCCCTGCTCCGAAGGATCATGGAGTAGGGACTTTAGTCCCGTCTTATGATGATATAAAAGGTTTTTGTAAATCAGCTTCACAAGATGAAGTAAAAGAGCTAAACTATATGCTAACCCCTTGGCGATATGTAGGGCTTGAAGAAGTAGATGATGCGTTTGACTTTAAAGAGAGATTTAGTGAACTTCAAAAAGAATTATCAGGACAGATGGCTGAGGAAGAAG